>JAPPNA010000138.1:28303-47546 GCA_028873925.1 Bacteroidota bacterium
TCGGGTCAGACCTGTGAGTCCCGCCGCCTGCATGCCCCGAATGTAATTGGGGTCGATGCCGTTAATGGTCAGCGAGATATAGTCCGCTATGGTCAGATCCGCGTAACCTGTCGCCTGCATCCCGAGGATGTAGTCGGGATCAATGTCGTTCGCGCCCAAAGCGATGAGTTCCCGTCGGGTCAGACCTGTGAGTCCCGCCGCCTGCATGCCCCGAATGTAATTGGGGTCGATGCCGTTAATGGTCAGCGAGATATAGTCCGCTATGGTCAGATCCGCGTAACCTGTCGCCTGCATCCCGAGGATGTAGTCGGGATCAATGTCGTTCGCGCCCAAAGCGATGAGTTCCCGTCGGGTCAGACCTGTGAGTCCCGCCGCCTGCATGCCCCGAATGTAGTCAGGATCAATGCCGTTAATGGTCAGCGAGATATAGTCCGCTATGGTCAGATCCGCGTAACCTGTCGCCTGCATCCCGAGGATGTAGTCGGGATCAATGTCGTTCGCGCCCAAAGCGATGAGTTCCCGTCGGGTCAGACCTGTGAGTCCCGCCGCCTGCATGCCCCGAATGTAGTCAGGATCAATGCCGTTTATGGCCAGCGCGAGGTAGTCCCTGGTGGTTAAGTCTGCATAACCTGTTTCCTGCTGGCTTTTCGCAAAGGCAGGATCGATGCCATTTGCGGCCAGGGAGACGAGGTCACGCTTGCTCAAGTCTTTGAGCCCCGCTGCCTGCATCCCCCGGATATAATCAGGGCTTATGCCATTTTCGCCGAAGGCGATGTAGTCGTCAAAGGTCATGTCCATGAAGCCGAGCTTTTTGACTTCATGGACAAAGGTGCTGTCTATACCGAATCTCCTGTAAAGCACTCTGCGCTGTTCTGCCGTGAGTGTGTCAATGGCCGCAACATCCAGGATCAGGTCGACAGGCCGAACGCTCTCGTTACTGCCTGCGATGTTACTTTCAGCAGCTGTGCCGGAGTTGAAGTCGGAACTGGGCCAGACTCTGGAATCCAAATCGGACTCACTGTTTGATTCTCTGATACCCGACAAATGTGCGTCCGTGATCGTCCGTAAGGTGTCCGAGGCAACATTGCTGGTTGTCGGCTCAACATTTGCTTGGACCGGGTGCAATATTGCCAGCGGCAGGACAATACAGGCCACCGTAGCCACGACCACCACGGCTCCGGTGAGATTCAGGCTGCGTCGGTTCGATGGTGCTCTCAGAACGGCCGAGACGCGACTCTTCATTCTGGAATGCTTGGCCATGGCAAGCGCGGCGACAGTTGACACTCTCGCCGAGCGCAGCGAATGAGCGATCTCCAATAGAATCTCAGCATAAGTGGACGCTTGAACACCAGCCAACAGCACCATATCGTCGGCAGCGTATTCACGCTCAAAGCGCGCATTTCGGGCCGCTATCCATACCAGTGGATTGACCCAGTGGATGGCACAGGTGATCTGCGTCAGGAGCTGTATCAGGCAATCGCGGCGCTTGATGTGCGCCAATTCGTGGAATAGCACGCTCTGGCGTTGCCGTAGCCCCCACATCCTGGCTGCTTCTGGCAACACTATTGTTGAGCTCCAGACTCCGATGCTCAATGGAACTCTTGTCCATGCGCTCCAGCGCAGCTGCACCCCTTGCCTAACACCCATCTGGCGGGCTGAATCCTTTGCGAGACGCTGCCAGTCCTCTTCGATCACCTCAGCGCCCCGGATGACGAGCATGTGTGCGCCAGCGTGGGCGATCACCAAACGACCCAGCACGAAAACAAAGCCGACTAACCACGCCAAGAAGGCCCATTGCGACCAGTGGAAATTGAGACTCGCAATGGAGCGACGAGACGTTGCCCCCAGAGTAGAAGTATCATCCCGCGTTATATGCGCGACCGCTGCACTGGCAGAAGCGGCTCCACTCGTTACAGGCTCTGCTAATGGCGGCAGTGTTTCCATCACTGACGCTCCTTGTGGAGCTACCTGAAGTAATTGTGCCATTGGCGGATGAAGATCAGTCTGCCACTGCGGCAATAGGGCTGACAGCATTGGCAGCACTAGCAGAGCCATAAGACCTGCGCACCACGCTAAATGGCGGGCTGCGGCCGGACCTCGCCGCAGAAAGCAGACAAGAATTCCGGTCGCAGTCAGAATCAATGCGCCCTTGACCAGGAGCGATAGCATTTGCACGAGCCACACACTCATGTTGGCGGAGAATTGAAAGAGAGTCATTAATGTGTCCATGTTTATCGCCCTTCTTGTCTGGCTTGCTCAATCAAGTCGGACAGGTGATCGAGTTCACTCTGTGTGAGATCGGATCTCTTCATGTCAAGCAAGGTGGCGGCAGCCTGTCCTACCGACCCGCTGAAGAACATTTTCACCAGGTAGCTCATAGCCGAATGCCCCGCTTCCTGAGGTGATAGCGTTGGTGTGTAGACGTAGCGCGCTCCATCCCGGTGGTGCTGCAGATGGCCTTTTTCCTCCAGGATGCGCAGCATCGCCCGTACACCCGAATAGCTCGGCGGGTTATCAATGCCGGCCATGACTTCGGCGGCTGTGGCCTGATTCCGCCGGTAGATGAACGCCATTATTTGCCGCTCACGGCGGCCCAGATCCATGGGGGAATTCGTCCCTTTCATAGCGCAAACCCTTTCCGGGCGTTAGCTCAACATGCATTTCTAAAATGCTAATATACTAGCATTTACGGACAGTATAGGGCAGGGTTTCATTAAATCAGCGCTAAATGCTGATTTTCTCGCATTTTGTGCACGGTGTCCGGCCCGACACATCGAAAGTGCCGTACAGGAACACATTTCCGGGACACCGCCATCCGTCACGCGGATCCGTTGTTGATTCGCGGACCATCTACGACCCCAGGAATTCTCTGCCGCGGGTCCGAAGTTTGGCGCGCAACAGGAGAAACGCGGAACAGGGGTCAGCTGTGCCATGATTGCTCGGATAGCCGAGCTGTTTGCGGCTGTCCGGTTGGCTGAGCCCTACCTAGTGCCCGGCTCTTCAGTAGCCCGGTATAGGGCGTGCCGTTGCTACCGTGGCCCTTTCTGATCTACGTGCCAGAATACGGCCATGGGGTTTCCTACCGCGGCAATCGTGCCGGAATGTGGATGATTTCTTGCTGAAGCCGGCAGCACAGTTATTCTGCGGGCGCACCTCGCTATCGTCTTATCAGGACAGCGCTATGCGGTAGATGATTTACTCGGGGTCTGCGGACTGCCAACGGTATTCTAGGAGGGGCAATTCTCCCCGCCATTTCGTCCTAACCCGGGATCCCGCCTGCTGTCCCAAGTGGGGTGGTGGCCCTTAGCTGCGAGTCTTCCCATTTCATGCCTGAGCTTCGTTGGTGGCCGTTGGGCTGGGGCACCGCCCGCTTTGCAGCCAATTATGGGGAGGATTAGCATTACATTCCCCACTTCACCTGCTTCGCAGTTTCTATGGCACAGGCTCATAGTTGACCCACGCGCCCAAATATCAGTTCTGGAGGAGCTTGGATTTCAGAGAGTGAGCCGTACGCGATGGTCCACCGGGATGGTTCAGATCTCAATCTCGGCATCCGGTTCGCCAGCCGCGAGCGCGCTGACCCACGCGAGGCACAACTTGTGAGACCGGTAGTCCCCGAATTCGGATCGCTCGTCGCGTTCCACAATGGGGAAGGTGGACCAAATGTAGCGGATGTCGTCCCGATTTGTTATGCCGTATAGGTGGAAATAGAGCGCGTCCAGCTTTGCGCGCAGGTGAAGCCGACGCTCGGTATCCCAGCGAAACGGCGGCAAGACCTCGTCATTCTCGTCCACATAGTCCATTTCACGGGCAAAGGGTGCCATGTCGTGGGCCGTGTAGGTGAGTTCCAGCACTACCTCACTAACGATATCCTGAGCAGTCCTGGGTCCAAACTTGACCTGCCGGTACCGTTCCGGCGGAACGACGGGGAGTTGTTCCACGATATACCAGTTCAAGTGCTGGCCTTGGATTTTCTGACGCGCTATATAGTCGTAAGTTAAGGCGTTGAAGTTCGCCAGAAGGCACGCCGCGTCGGCTCCGGCATGCCAGTCTGCTGAGACAATGGGAAGAGTATTTCCTACGCCGAAGCTCGGAATGAGAGCCGCGATCATTGAGCGATAGTTCGTTGGCGCGGTGACATCTTTAAATCCAATCAGATATGGGGCTGTCGGGAATGCCGTCTTGCTACGCAACACCCAGTATTGCGGGTCGGGCACCCAGTTCGGGTCGGAATGCTGCTCGGGGGTGGCCGGTCTCGGCTGCGCCGGGCGGTGAAGGTTCTTCGGGTTGATAACGATATGGGCCGCCCGGTGGTCAAATGCCTGCACCATCTTCCCCTCATAAAGCGGGACCCATACCCCGGACGGACTCTGGTATCGGTTGCCGCCTACCGGCCATGCGCCTTCCTTCTCCTCCAACTTGGACCGGGTGCGGAAAAGGCCGGAGTCGTTGGTCATGTCAAACATCCGAGTGTACTGTACCGGCCATGTCTTCACGGCCTCGCCGGACGAGCGGTCAACCAGCACCGGCAGTCGGTCGTAGATCGCCATCGTGAGTTCCGCATCGCGTCGCGAACGAAATATGGGAGCCGTGCCGGTGTTCGGATTTACGCGCGCGAAGTCGGCCGCAGAGAGAGAAAAGCACCGGTCAGGGTCCTCGGTCTCCGAAACGTCTTGCAGGAAAAATGCGCAGCGGGCCGGTTCATGAAGTGGCAGGCGGCTGACAACGAAAACGCAGAACTTGAAGGACGCATGGACATCCGGGAAGAAGACCTTCCTATTCTCAAAATCATACAGCGCCTTGAGCCGCCCCTCGGTGGCTACGCTCTTGAAGAACGGGGCTGCCATCTTGTCGGAGGCGATGCCGGAGGGTACGAGCAGTCCGACCATGCCATCCGGTTTCACCAATGTAAGAGATCGTTCAACAAACAGTGAGTAAAGGTTGAGATCGCCACGTGCCAGGAGTGGGTAATCGCCCGATGTACGCGCCACTCGCGCGCTCGCAGCCGCCTGTATGCCCGCCATACGGAAGTCCTCGGCAAACGGATCACCTGCGTCCTTTAGTTCGGCAATCATGCGCTTTCGGTCCGCGGCGCGGGGTGCCATGGCAATTTCCCTCCGGCGAGACGCAAACCATTCGACCTGCTGCAGCTTCAACCGGTCCCAAGGCGGATTTCCGATAATCGCGTCAAATCCGCCTGTCAATTCCTGGGATTCCCACTCCGACCAGACACCGGGAAACGTAACCTGCCAATTGAGGAAGCGCTCCCGGTTCATTACCTCCAAGGCATCTGCCAACTGTGAGGACTCGCCATCATTGGGATCAAGAGGCTCTCCCTGAGCAATCGCAATCGGGTCGCCGAAGGCACCCTCCAACCATTTCAGGAACGCGATCTCAACTGCCTTCTTGCGATGTCCCAGCCAGTCGAATGCGTGAAACAGCGACATGAACGCGTTTAAGGGGTCGGTCATTTCAACAATCTCAGCAAAAATCTTGGCCGAGCGGTGTGCCTCGGCTATCTCTGCGTCCGTAAGTCCCTCAATGAGCTGCATCCGTTCCGCCGCGTAGGTGGCCCGCGCCAGCAACGCCTGTATATAGAGGGCACTGCTTTCGTTGGCGCGCCGGACCGTGCGTGCCACCCAGGTTCCGAACAGGCTGTCCCCACATCGAAGGTGATGGTCCAGGAAACTCAGCGGTGCGCCGACAGTGAAGGTGTGTAGCCATAAGGAGACCTTGGCCAGCTCTACCGCCATCGGATTCTTGTCCACACCATAAATGCACCGCTTGAGCACCATTCGGCGGATGATGTGGCGGTCATCAAGTTGAGCATAAGTGTACATCCAGCCCTGCTGTTCCGCGTTACCGACAATCCTGCTGCGGATTCGTTCAATGCGCGCCGATAGCGGTGAGAGGTATCCCTCCACGATGGTTTCGGCCTCCGCCATGGCATCAATGACACTGTCAGCCAGATAATCCACCAGGTTTACGAGGAAATGTCCCGAGCCCATAGCGGGATCGCAGATTTTGAGCGTAAGAATCTGTTCAGCCGGGTCAATCAGCTTCAGACGACCCATGCGCACAAACTCCGGGATTGTGGGGGAAACAGACTTTGACGCTTCGGCGGCGAATGCACTAGACCACGCATCCACGCGAGAGCCGATGGATTCCCGGATAATGAGATCAACCAGAGTGTCCGGTGTGTAATAGCTCCCCGTATTTTTCCGGGCGAATGTGTTCGGCCGTACGAAGATGTCTCCATTCTCGCGGACCACAACCTGTTCAAGCAACCGCTCATAAATCGATCCGAGCTGCTGCACGCCCAAATCCCGATAGTTGATGTAACGGCGACCCGATGGGCCCCGCTCAAATGACAGTGCATCAATCACATCGGCCATTACATTATCCCCCAGCCGAATACGTGACAGCAAGGGTGCATTATCCGGGTTAAATAAGCCGCCGTTGTAAGGGGGCAGACCAATCGAGTCATCCCCCAGGTTAATGGTCCGGCAGAGATCGTCAAAGGCCAACCAATAACGCGCCGCCGTGTCCGAGAATACATCTTCCTCATCCTTTCGGCGACCGACATCTCCGCGCACCCGTTCCCGCAGCGAATAGTCGTCGTACCGACTGTCACGCACCGGCAACAGATCACGATCCTCGGCGTAGAGCAAAAAGAGCAATCGGTACAGTACTACCAACGCCCCGTCCCTAACTTCATCCAGCGGAGCTTCGTGATCAGCCTCGGCGAGTGCCCGAACCAGGTCCGGGAAGACCTGCTCAAAGACGACCTCCGACAGACTGCTGGCAACTCGCTCGCGATGAAAACTGGCTTCTGCAATGGCCCGTTCATGGAACGCCTGACTGTCGGTTGGACTCGGAAGGAAGGCCTCCCGACGAAATATCAGCAGAAATACCCTGAGCCAGTGCTGGCGTTCTTCGGGCGACAACGGGTCGCCTCCATGTTCGGTATACCCGAGAACTGCTGCCAGGTCAAGCTCGAAATACTGCTCAGAGACCGACCGTGCACCTGACCAGTACAGGCGCCAGCGGCCGCCATTGGTCAGCATTCCCCAGCGCACTTTACCCTCAGTGATGTCGTCCGTTCTGCGGAGATAGCGCAGCATCTGCGTGGAAGGCGCGGATTCCTCACCCCGACGCCCTGAACCGCGATCAAGAACACGCATCCATCGCTTACATTCCACAATGGCCAGCCCCTGCTCGTAGCGTCTCCATTCCTCTTCCATCCTGTTTGCACGACCTTTAGCCGCATCGTCAGCGAACAGCAGGCCATCTGGAACGTCCTGGCGGCCGGCCATAGATAGGTTCTGCTGCCTCAGATATGCCGTCCATCCGAGCCTCTTCAGTACAGGCCAAATCAGATCCTCCTCGGTCTGACTCTCGTTGGGCGACAGATCCCTGGGAAAGCGGTCGACCTCGGCTTTCAAGTCGGCCTCAAATTCCGCCAGCGTTTCATCCGATACGTCATCCCAATCGGAGATCTCCGAGATCGCTTCCTGGAGGAATGCATCGGAGAAGAGACTCCCATCAAACGGGCGAGACATCGTCAGCTGCCGTTTGAATCCAGGAGAACCCGCAGTAAACTGCTCCGAGGGAAGTTGCCTGCCATAGCCCGGAATCGTGACCTATGTCGCTGATTCAACAACGCCGTACCTGCGCAGGTACGCTCAATTCGGCAGTTCCGCATAGTTGGGCAGTAGATCAATTGCCGGCCGATCATGGATAAGCTCTGAATCATCTTCTGGTGGCTAAGCGCTCACTCCGGGTGTACTCGGATGGGAGTGAGCCGTTCGGATCGGTGCGTAGCTGAAAATGCATCAGGACAGAGCTACCTGCGCTGCATTTAGGATCGGAGATAAAGCAGGCACCAAGAAGGCCGCAATAGCCGGGGCAGCCTGCGTTACCACAAATACCAGCTGCATAATCTGCGGGACCTGCCTGGATCATCTCCTGGGACTATGACGCAGCCTCCACTGATTTTGGGTACCCCGGCACCGGGTCTCTATTGGACGCATAATACGCAATTGGGCGGCCTAAGGCCAAATTGCCGGCCATACCGAGTCCGCTGTCGGAGGCCGCTGTTCCATGCGATCCGGTGCCCATCCGCTGGTCGGATGTTGGAATTCCACGTAAACCGAGTATCGTCCGGCGGCAATCAGGATTGACACAACAAGGGACCCTCATCCGGCCGGAAGCGCAGGGTTGGGCCGAAACTCAGGATTCTGCCGCTCTTGCGCGGAACATCGGGTAAATCGCGTTATTGGACCGCGCATGGTGACCCATAAAGCGAATCCGCTTGCACGGATGTTGCACAGACCATAGTTTCATGCAGCCCGACGCAATCACCACTGATCCCCAGGCCCAATGGCAGCTCTAGGAAGTTCTGACCACCCCGCACGCGTAGCCATCTTCGGGGCGGGCCCGGCCGGATTCTATGCCGCCGGTCACCTCCTGAGTCAGTCCAGGCTTTCGGTAACGGTGGATCTGTTTGACAAACTGCCTGTTCCCTACGGACTCGTGCGCAGCGGTGTCGCTCCCGATCACCAGAAGATCAAGAATGTCACACGTATCTATGCCAAAATTGCTAAGCGTCCGGGATTCAGGTTTTTCGGCAATGTGGAATATGGTCGGCATCTGCATCTGGCTGATTTGAAGCAGCACTACCACCAGGTCTGTTTTTCAACAGGTGCCCAGGTGGATCGGCGACTCGGTATCCCCGGTGAAGATCTGCTGCGGAGTTACTCTGCGACGGATTTTGTAGCCTGGTACAATGGCCATCCCGACTACCGCCACCTGTCCTTTGACCTGTCGCATGAATGTGTCGCAGTCGTAGGTGTGGGCAATGTGGCGGTGGATGTCTGTCGAATTCTGTGCCGGACCATGGATGAGCTGCGCAGGACAGACATCGCCGACTATGCCCTGGAAGCACTGGCCGAAAGTAAAGTGCGCCAGGTGGTCATGCTGGGACGTCGTGGCCCCGCTCAGGCTGCCTTTACCAATCCCGAGGCCAAAGAACTGGGGCAGCTGCCAGGGGCGGATATCCATGTTAAGCCGGAAGAAGCAGCGCTGGATCCGGTATCCTCAGCGTGGCTTGAGACCTCCGGCAATCGGCTCACGGCTAAGAAAGTGGGCCTCATTGACGGATTCTCCAAATGTGTGCCGACCGGCAAACCAAGGTGCCTGACCCTACGATTCCTGGTGTCCCCCGTGATGCTGCATGATGATGGGACCGGCGGTGTAGGTGGTGTCCGCTTGGTGCACAATGAGCTGCAGGCTGCTAAAGGAGGGCGGACACGACCGGTGGCGACGGACCGGTACGAGGAGCTGCCAGCCCATGTGGTGTTTCGATCTGTCGGATACCGGGGGGTGCCGCTGCCTGGGCTGCCGTTCAATGAAAGCTGGGGCGTTGTTCCGAGTGACAGTGGACGCGTAACTGAAAACGGTTCTCCGGTAAACGGCCTGTATGTGGGCGGGTGGATTAAGCGGGGACCGACCGGCGTAATCGGTACCAATAAACCCGATGCCTTGGAAACAGTCAGATCCATGCTGGATGATCTGGAGGGTCAGGGGGGGTTCCAGCCGGGCACCGCGGATCGGGCGGCCATTGAAGATCTGATCCAGACCCGGCAGCCCCAGGTAATATGCTGGGCGGACTGGGAGCGGCTGAATGCCCTGGAAACTGCCGCTGGGGCGGCTCAGGGACGCCCGCGGGTCAAGTTCGTAAGCGTTGAAGACATGCTGGCCGCACTCAGGCAATCTACTGCTGCGTAGCCTCTATCCGATCATTGAGTCGGGCAAGCTCCACAAACAGGGTCTCAAGCTCCGCGTAGTACGCATCCACATCCATGGTGGACTTTTGTGCACGCAGTGAGGCAATCTGACGTTCAAGCTCCTGGCGGACTCCGGCCAGCGGACTGTCCGCCGCCACACTGATGCCGATATGCGCCTGGCGGAGGTAAGTAATCCCGGCCAGATGGCCATCCGACGCTGTCGGCAGGTCCTCAACGCGGACACCATTGCCATCGCCGGTGTCGTCAAGCAGACTGTGTTCGGTGGCCAATTGGCCCCGGCTGCTGTAGTGGAAAGCTGATTTTTCAGCGGCATACCGAAAGACCTCAAGGACGGACAGACTGCCATCCTGATCAAGATCAGCATCAGCAGCCCTCAAGGCTTCGGCAAAGTAGTCCGGAAAGACTGTACGGTTGCGCTGTGTGGCGGTGCGGGTGGCCGTCATCACCACACGCCCCGGTGCACTGAGTGCGCGCATGAACGGGCCGCTGACACTCATCGTGCACACCCAGATCTGCAGTCCCGCCGCAAGCGTCTCTGCAAGCCGTGCATAGTCCAGCTCATTGAGATCGCGGCGTGGAATATTCAGGGCCGCCCGCTGGCCATCAGAGCTTCCATGTCCGAACAGCATTACATACAGTGCATCTTTTTCGCCCAGACTGCCCGAAAGCGTCGCAAAGTGGGCCCGGATGTTTTCCGCGGTGGAAAGATCATCCACGATGGAGTTATGCTGGAGTGCCTGTTCAGCCAGCACGAAGATCCGGGTTGCGTCAAAGCCCAACGGGCCGGTCAGGGCATGGTAGGTGTCACGCAGGTGACCGCCAATGCGCTCCGTCTGATCGGGTGCGCCTCCGAGGCCGCCAATCAGCACAGCATAGCGATCCTGAGCCTGCGCGCTGATGTTACCCAGAGCTATAAGCAGCCCAATTAACGCAAACCGCTGCGTCGCCGGAAAAACCATTCGCCACAAAGGATAAGGACACAAAGAATCAGCAGCAGCGGCATATCCCACAGATAGGCCGCCCGGTAAACGGACGTACTGGTACGTCGCGTGCGCAGGTGGATCGGGACCTCAGCAGCATCGGACGGCTCATAATACGTTGTGGCCAGGGACTCAAGCCAGTCCCGCTTGAGCGTGGCATCGTAATACTCAAGATTCTGCTGTCGTGCCAGGAAGCTGCGTTCGGACTGGCGGAGGGCACCATCCGCGGAGCGCGCCTGCACCCTCAGTTCG
Source organism: Bacteroidota bacterium (assembly GCA_028873925.1). GTDB lineage: Bacteria > Bacteroidota > Rhodothermia > Rhodothermales > Bin80 > JAPPNA01. The sequence continues at coordinate 39,345 of JAPPNA010000138.1, forward strand.
TACATCCCTTCGGATTCCGGGGTGTACCGGGCCGTGTACATGCCCTCGCGTGTCAGTGTCTCCCTAAATGCTAAGGACTCAGCTGTGCCATCCGGACCCACCATGACTGCCTCCACCACCGCACCGCCCTGCGGCCTAAAGGCCGGATCGTACACACGTACATTCAAATCCTGCGGGACCCGGGCCTCTAAATGAGCGCCAGCTTCCTCAATGTTCACATGTCTGGGCGCACTGGCAGCCAGCCATCGGGCAAACTGCTGCCAGAAGCGCTCATGCCGCTCATCATCGGCCTCCAGCAGCATCTGCCAACGCCAGGTGCTGCTGGTGGCAAGGGCGGCGGTACGCCCTTTGCCATATCGCTGGATGGCAAACAGAGGCTCCTCTGGACCGAACTGATCCTCCGGCTTTCGTGCTATCAGTTGGGCACCCGGCTTTAGGCCTCCGAGATAATTGATGCTGGTAAGTTTCGGCATACGTCCCCATAGCGAACGATTAGCGGCCGGGTCAGGGGAAAGACGCATAAACGGGAGCGTGATCCCGGCATCTGTCGGGACGAACTCAAAGCCGCGCTCCTCATCCGCGGTGGCAAATCGAACAGGCAGGACCTGGACACGATCAAAATCCAGCCGTACTGGAAGCATATCGGCAACGGGCGTGCCTGCGTAATGACCTTCCGCGAAGGAATTGCGACCGCCCATCATCAGAAAGCCACCGCCGCGCACGCGGACGAACGACTCCATCAGCTGCAGCTGCGTCATCGAGAACGCGCTTGCTTCCACATCCCCCAGAATGAGCGCGTCAAAGGCATACAGGGCTTCCTCATCCACCGGAAAACCGCCCGCCAGCTCATCGGGCGAGCGAATGCCCTGCCGATAATACTTGCCGGTCCCGGTCCGTGTGATGGACGTAAACTCTATCACCTGGTCATTTTCAAGTGCGCGCTTGATAAACTTGAAGTCCTGACGCAGGTGGCCTTCAAAGTAGAGCACGCGCAGGGTGTCACGCCGCATATTGACCAGAACCGGCAGCGAGTTGTTGCGCGCATTGAGCTCATCTGAGGCGCGTGCAATGGACATTTGATACTGCCGGGATTCATTGGCCGGAGCTTCAAAAAAGAATGTCATCTGGTCGGTCCTCCCTTCTCCTTTGAGTCGGCGCGTTTCGCTCAATACGGCCACATCACCATCGAAAAGAGTAAACGCCACCGGCTCGGGCTCACGGGCGCTGCTGCGCACCTTCAATTCAATCTCCGCGCCGGTACGTTCCCCCACTCCCTTGGTGGCTACAGCCTCCACCAGCTCCCGTTCGGCCTCAAAGGACGATGCCCCGACCCCGATCACATGCAGTCCGATTCCACTGCTGCGGATCTGCGCGGCCTGCGTGGCAACTTCACTGCGGTTAGCTGTGTTTCCATCGGTAATCAGTACAATTCCGGTCAGCGGCAGGCCCCGGAATTCCGTCAGGACCCGGTCCAATGCGGCGGACAGATCCGTTGAATGTCCCTCGTCAGAGGCATCGATGCTGTCGGCGCGGGCGGCGGATCCGGCAAATGTGTACAGCCGAACCTTGAAGATCTCTTCCAATCCGGGCCACAGGCCCTGTTCCGGGTCAAACAACAGCGCACGGCTCAGGTCCAGGCGGCTCTGGTTGTCGGGAAGATCCTGCAGCTGCATGCTGTCAGACACGTCCACCAGGATGGCAACGAAGTTTTCATCGGGGACGACTTCCGGCATAACCAGTCGCGGCTCCAAGAGCGGTATAATCAGCAGCAGTGAAGCGATCAGCCGCAGGCCGGCACTTATGGCACGTACACGCTGGGGGGCTTTGGCAAAAGCGAAACTGCCCCAAATCACGGCCAACAACACCACCATCGCCGCTACCGCCCAAGGTGTCACCTGCAGCGTGAGCGTACCCTCGGCAAACTGCGCAGCGTCAAACTTGAACATGGACACCTACTGCGACCGTCGGCTGGACAACGATTCGTAGTACTTCTCAACCATGTCCTGGTACTCGGGCGGGACCTCCTGCCGGCGGCTGCCAAACAGTCGGGATTCCAGCTGCAGCTGTTCCAGTTGCTGCCGGAGTTCTACTTCCAGCTGCGACAGCGGCGTGTAAATGCTTCGGCTGAAGAAGTCATCCGCTGCGTCCTCGTCGAGCAGTACGCCGGTGTGGTCAGCGCGGGTAAGGGCGTTCTGAACGCCCGACGCTGCCTGTTGTGAAGATCGCATTCCCCCCATATTGTCCATCATTTCCCGGGCCATCTCCTGCGCCCGGTCCATCTGACTTTCCAGGCGTGCCTGTTGGGCGGGGGTGCCGCCATCTACGCGTAGGCGCTGCGCTTGGGCCTCGAGCTCGCGCAGTTCATTCTGAAGGGACTGGACATCCTGCAGAGACCTTGCGAGCTGTTCAGACTCGGTCACCGGCAGGGCTTCCGCCAGTGCGCGCCGCGCAGATTCCAGTTGCTGAATGTCTTCATTGATCTCATCTTGGATCCGTCGGGCGGTATCCATCCACCCGTTCCGAAGGGCCTGACGTGAATTCTGCATATCCTCCGACAACGCGCGCCTGTAGACTTCGCGGGCCAGGTTGCGGGCTGCGGTGGCTGCCTCGGACAGGGCATCGTCCAAGCCCTCCGCCTGTCGGATGATCTCTTCCAGGGCCTCCTGCGAATCGGTGCGCCGGGACACAAGGTCCTGCAGCTCTTCCAGTTGGGGGCGGTCACCGGCTTCTTCAAGGCCCGAGGAAAGGTCTTCCTCATTGGCAACCAGCCGGTCCATTGCCTCGGCGAGCGATTCCAGCACCTCCCGATCCGATCCGCGCGCCTGCAGCCGAAGCGCATCTTCCAGGGAGGCCAGTTCATTCGCCGCCTGCTGCTGTCGGGCCGCGGCTTCATCAATATTGCCGCGTCGCAGTGCACGCTGCGCCTGTTCCATGTTGCGAAGCGCCCGGCTCAGGCCATCCTGCTGACCGGACTGCAGCATTTGGCCCTGCATGGATTCCAGGGTTTCCTGGAGATCTTCCTGTTCCCGCTGGAGTCGGTCAACAAACCGGCGCTGATCCTCTTCGGTCTCCGGGGGGCGCATCCGAGCCAGATCCTGTTGCCGCCGCGCCAGCTCCTGAACTCGGCGGAGTGATACATTGTCTTCCGAACTGGCTTCGCCGGCCGGGCGTTGCCGCTGAGTTTCGTATTTGTCCCGGGAAATGTCCAGCTCCAGGTCCATCAGTTCGGTCATTCGGTCTTCAGCTGACCCGCCTCCCTGACCGCCCGGCTGCCCCTGCTGCCGTGCCACCTGCCGGTTATTGTTCAGCGCATCCGCGCGCAAAAGCTGATTCAGGGCCCGACGCTCCGGCGTGAGCGCCTCAACCAGCCGACCGTTTTCCAGCTCCTGAGCGGCCTGCTCCATTTCCTCGACCGCCGCGCTCAAATGCTCGGTAACCTTTTGCTGCTCCTGATTGTCCCGCAGCTCCAGTGAGAAGGCGGTGGTACGCAGCCGTTCTTCAATGTTGGCCTGCACGCTTCGCTGCGCCTGGATCAGCTCCTCCAGGGCCTCGTCAAAGTCGTCCAGATCCATCCGCTGTCTCTGCAGCCTCCAGGTTGCGGCAATGATGTCCTGCTGACTGATCACCAGACCGCTCTGACGCTGCATTGAGGCCTGTCCGCCGCCGGCGTTAGCGAGTTGCGTGAAATTCTGCTCAAACGGGATCACCTCAATGAAATACATATCGGTAGCCTCACTCCGCAGTGCATCGGCGGCTTCCACATAATAGGTGATCACATCGCCGGGCTGAAGCGAATAGTCCTCCAGAAACAGCAGATGCTCACCGGTGTCTTCAATAGCCCCTTTATCGGACAGCAGGCTGACGGACTGCTCCTCATCCCCGTTAACGAAATAGCGAAGATCAAACGACATCAGGCCGTAATCATCGCTAACATTCGCGGCAATAAGGACCTCCTGAATGGTGTTGGCGCGCAGATCGCGTCCCGGCTCCTGCAGGACGATTCGGGGCGGCGCGTCCTCAAGGGGCGTAATCAGGTACTCATTAGGGAAACGGTTCTCCCGTTCGGTCTCATCCCGGAGCCGTACCGTGTAGCGATCTTCGGCCTCAAGCACGAACCGCCCGCGAAACAGCCCAGACTCCACGCGCTCCAACGGCAGCTCCCCACCGCTTTCCAGCACAAGGGCGGCGGCAATGGCCCGCGCACCGGCCTGTATGTTGACCGTAACGTTGGTGCCCTGAAGCGCCTCAATGTCGCCTTGGCCTACCTCCGTGTACGGGGGCCGGTTGGCATAGGGCGGATACTCATACGTAACATCAATCTGACGGACCTCTGGAAACTCGTATACCGACACCGAATAAGCATCCGTTTGATATCGTCCCGCTTGCACATAGTACTGCATCGGCTGCTGGATATCCAAGAGTTCGGCCAGATAGTCCTGGCCGCCTCGGCCCGGCATCATGGGCTCGTGGATCCACGGACCATCAGCGGTCTGATAGATGAGAGTCACATCATCACGCGAACCACTTCGAAGCGTAGCCATGATCGCCACATCATCCCCTTGATCAATTTCAACATCGCCCGGTGATACGCTGAGATAGGGCACCCGCGTGCGTTCAACATCCTCCTGTGACAGCTGCAGACGGTCCAGCCGGGTCAGCCCGACTGCGAGGAACGCAACGGCCATCAGTACGAAGGTCGCCGACCGCAGATGGGCCCCTGCCCGCCGCAGCAGGGCGGTCGGCAGAATTGGCTGAATCCTGCGCGCGGCATCATCGAGCAGGGCGGTCAGGATCACATCGTTGGAGGCCGAAGTTCCGCCAGCCTCAAGGGCGCTGTTGAGCCGGTCTTCCAGTTCCGCATGCCGTTCCTCAATGAAAAGCGCCAATCTGGCATCATCCAGCCGCCGCAAGCGGCGCTGCAGCCACCAGAACGTCCCGACGGGGATAACGAGCACCAGTGCACAGGCCAATATGCGCTGCAGGCCTCCATGCCAGGGCCATGTCCATACCAGGGACAACAAGCCGGCGCAGAGCAGTGCGAATGCCAGGGCGGCATGCTGCCGGGCCGCCCGAAGTCTGAACTGGCGGCGCACCTGCTGCAGCAGGTCGCTTACAGGTTTTTCTGATGATAGCATCAGGCCTCTACGTCTGGAGGTTAGGACAGATTCAAGCACAAACAACCCAAGTGCTACAATAAGCAATACCCGCCAAAGGTTCTGTTGTTGCTCCTGATCTTCCGGCAGATGTTCGGTTGAGGCGGTACGCCGGCAGTTCATAGCGGCATTCGCTTCCTCTGCATCGCGGGCGGTGAGATCCGCCTAGCTCGGGTCCACATTGATGTTAATCGAAAAACCGGTTCGTCCCTGACGAAGCCGGGAGCATCCCGCAAGATCGGTATGCCGGAAAAAGCTCTGACCCGCCGAATTCGCCTCTACCTTATATTTGGTTCCTTCAGGGTCGGCGACTCTCAGACCCCGTCCGGCGCACCCGTAATGGGAACAGCATCGCCGACCGCGTGGGCGCAGCCGAAATCCCCGTGCCGTATCCCGCGATCGGGTACAGCAGCGCACATAGACTTCGGTCACCGGAAGATCCGTCCACTCCGTACGCAGGCTGGAGGTAAACAGGAGCGCGCGCCCTGTCCGAGCGCGCGCTCAATCAGAAACGGATCCCCCGTGTCGCAATCGTCTGTGCGGCGCGTCCGCGGCAACTGCCGGAAACGAGGCCTGAATCGGACCGCCCGCAAACAGGGTCAGCGCCGGATGTTGGTAGCCAATTTCTGCGATAATGGTCGCGGCACGCGGCAGGCGATAACTGCTGATCAGTGCATCGGTGCGGCCAGCCCCCAACAGGGCGGATGGACCGGGCAGTTCGGAACTGCTGCACGCCAGCACCACGGATCCGTCCCGCCGCGCAAAGCCGGTCGGCGTGCGAATGTCTGACGCGCTGAGTACAACTGTGTCCGCAACACGTTATACCCCCAGAAAGGCACCCCAAGAAGCAGCGCCTGAAGGTGCCGCCCGGTTGGCCATATTCAATCTGAATAGTCATCCATTCCGGGCGTTACTTCAACCGCGGACATGCTGGTTCTCCCGGATTGTTGTACGCCGTACCCTACCCAACATCCAAAATACTCCGTGCAGGAACGCATTTCCGGGACACTGCCATCCGACAAGCGATTCTGCTTGTAATGCGCGGACCATCCCTGACCTCAGGTGTGGTCTGCTGCGGGTCCGACTTCTGGCAGCGCGTCAGGAGAGGCGCGGAACAGGTGTCAGCTGAGCCATGATTGACGGATCGTTGAGCTGTTTGCGGCTGCCCGGTTGGCTGAAACCCCACCAAGTGCTCGGCTCTTCAGGGGCCCGTTCTATGGCGTGCTGGTACATCAGAGCTGCGGATTCACTTACGGCTCAACATGCCGGAATGCGCCCTTCAGGGTCCCCATCGCGGCGAACGCGCCGCGCTGTGGATAACTTTTCGCGGGATCCGGTAATACATTGCCTTCTTTGACGTACTGCGTGTCCAGCTGATCACAATTACGCGTATGCGCCAGATGGCTTACTTGGAGTTTGCGGCCTCCGGCGGGGGCAAGTTGAGGAGGCAATCCGCCCTCCCCGAGTTTAGCCTGACCCGGTCGCCCTCCTGCCATCCCAAGTGGGTTGGTACCCATTGGTGGCGAGTTTTCCCTTTTCACGCCCGGACTTCGCTGGTCGCGATGGTGCTGGCCAGCAGGTACCGGACAGAGGCCAATTCTTATGACTCGTGTACTCATTCTTAAGTCCTGGTCAACCCGTGTGACCTCACTCCTGAACCGCGCTGTAGCGATCAAGGGAGGCCTGCTGCTTGGTGTTGCCGGGACGCTTTGCGGCCTCTGCCAGCAGTGCTTATCGGACCGATCCTTACGCCCAGTTCCCAGGATGCAGCAGGCCAGGTCGTCTGGGACTATCAAGAGATGATCACCAATAGAAAAGTGCTTATTGTGGAGGAGAATAAACTATGTTCCAGTATGTTCGGATGCGACACTTATCTGGTGCGCTGCGACGACAATTCCCAAACGTTGACTATTCTCAATACTGTATCAAATGGTAGAGGGACTGACTGTTGTGAGAGGTCTGTCGGCGACGTATACTCGTGCATATACTGTGAAGAGGGAAGGCCCGAATAGTCGACACCGACCTCTGATGATGATCTGGAATGCCCCAGGTTACCCCAAAATGAAGCCGTGGATTGTTCTAGTGGTCGCGATGCTGGCTGCCGCAGGCTGCGGGAGCTCTGATTCGCGTTTTCTGCACACCCTTGAGCCACCTCTCGTGCCGTTTGACGACCTGTTCGCTGCTCAGGACACGATTCGCTTGGACACCGCAGTTGTGGTCGGCACTGTTAGTTTCCTCGATGTAAGCTAAGAAGGCCATCTCCTGATCGCCGATGAGTTTTCAAGGAGCGCATATCAGTTTTCGGCCTCCGGCAAGCACATTCGGACCTACACAATCGGCACCTGTCAGCCTGATCACGCTGGCGAGCGCGTGCGGGTGGCCCGATTTATAGGTGGCAGGAGAGCCATGCTGGTAGGGGCGGATGGGGCGGTAGCGGTCCTTGACGCAACAGCTCATTGCGCAGCCACGGAATATCGCCGCCCCGTTCGCATAGAAGCCGCCTGTGTAGTTGGGGATTCCGTTTTGATGCAGGCACGGTACTCACCGCACCTCAGGCCCGAGGTCTATGCTGTATCACATGACTTGGAGATGATGGATACATGGCGGATTGCGAAGCCGGAATTCCGGCGGCTTAATGCACTATTGAGGGGTTTTGCAGGGCGATCGATGGAGTGCTTTGCGGATGGCCCCTACTATACTTATGGCGAATGGCCAGAAGCCTTGCCAGTATTTGGACATGGCAATATGGCCCAAGTGGATCCTGTATTTTTTTCCGAGCGAGTCCGGGACATCGGGATCGGGCTGGATTTGTATCAGAGGTAAGAGGAGATCCGTGAGTATCCAACCAATTCGGGAATATGGGCTATCAATAGTATCAGGCGCATGATTGTGTACTCTGGGCTTCCGAAACGATGGATTCCACCAAATTCAATTATGCGAAGGGGCCTTGCGGTAGTCAGCAATGTGGGAGCGTTCCCCGCCCGCACAGCCATACCCCCTGTATCTTTTAAGAAGGTACTTAATGGGGTAGAGTGATAGTGAGATTGAG
>JAPPNA010000131.1 GCA_028873925.1 Bacteroidota bacterium
TTGCGCACTGTTAAAAAGAATGGTGAGGTAGGGAGGTGAGATCGTACGATGCGCCCCTGTTTCTTTTAAGAAGGCACTAAATGGGTTAGAGTCAATACTGTTGCATTAAGTAATTTCATGGGTAGGAGGGCGGAGAATTTCTGGTGTCCACTCGGTCTTTTGTCGTGATAGTGGACATCTCCGACGAATGGCATATTTGCTCATTTTGCGTCTCCGACCGCGCGGCTTTCGTTGTCCTCGACTGGATACAACGCGCTCTTCCAGTATTTCGTCAATCACATGTTCAATCATCTTCTTGGGATTCTTGTTCTGGGGGGGAAACGCCGGGCTGTTGAACCCGACATCGGAGGACTTGAACGGCATGCACGAACGATAATCGGTCCGAATCCTCGGCCGCCTTACTTGCGGCTTTTGAGATTAATGCGCGTACCGCATAGTAGGCCAGCATCAATCCCTCGAATTCTTGCTGAACGAGGCCGGGGGTCTTGCTGCGCAGCATAGCATCGGGACCCAGCAAATGGGTCTTAACCTCGTCATAAGCCGTTTCAATTTCCCACCGTTCATGGTACAACGCGGCAAGTTCTTCAGCAGGGGCCTCCGAGGGATCCAGCATCGTGGTTACCAGCCGGTACACCGTGGCGTTTTCCTCTTTGAGCGTGTAGTCAATCACGCGGACCTTGCACGCTTGTTTACCCTTACCCTTGAAGACACTGCGCCAGGATCCGCCTGTATACGCCTCCTTGACGGGGAAGGTCGGACGGCTTCGCGTCCGCCAAAGCAAGTCTGCACCTGTCTTTTTGGCTTGCAGCCACATGGGAAAGCCTGTGTACCCCCGGTCGGCCAGCATAAGCATGCCCGGCCCCATATGCCGTATCAGCTCTTTTGCCTGTGCCTGCTCCGATACTCTGTAGGGTCCCGCGTACCAGGCAAATGGCGCACGCGTGCCCAACTCTAAGAGCACGGAAATACGCAGTTTAGGAAAGGCCGCCTGTCCTCGAGAAGAGCTTGGCAATCCAAAAAATGCTCGGTTTCCTTTCTCGTCGGGCACATTGAGCGTTGAGCCATCCAACCCTACGAGGCGGCGGCCGCAATACCACGCCCCAGGGGTGCTCTCATCTGACAGCCAGTGCACGCTGCTCTGGCGAAGCTTGCGGAATGGGTCCACACCAAGCGGGTTCGGGCCCTTGATATTGACGACTTACCTGATACCGCCAACGGAGTCTCAGGACGAATCCAGCGAAAACCGTCCGCGAGACAACGGAGCACTTCCCGCGTTGAGACCGACCGAAACAGGCACAAGGCCAGGACATAGTAAACCATCACCTCCGCCGGCAAACGCCGCCTCCGTACGCTGGCGCGTCCGCATTGCTCCAAGGCTGACACAACGGCAGGCATTGGATAGATCTGAGCAATAACGCCAAGGCTCAAATAATCGGAGAGTCTGGGGCCTCCGGGCAGGGTGGAGCGTGTTCTCGCCATAGGGGTAAAGATACTTTCGCACCACCACAAGATAGGCATGAAAGCCGTAATGCAACAGTATGGGGCTAAGCCCGTAACCGTGGCACCCGGGGCTGAAGAGGCCGCCCAAGTGCGTATCCGGCTGTATGCGGAGCAGCTCGTGGTGGTCAATCATCAGCTCAAGGCCGCCAAAAAGGCCATCATGGATCTGATTATGGATTTGTCGGCCAACGGTGAATCTTCCGATACCCCCTCTGATGCGGCCATCCTCTTATCCATGCCGGGCGTGGGTCCGACAGTCGCGTCGGTACTATTGTCGGAGGCCCCAAGACTGCTGCTGCTCCGGGATTATCGGGACACCGCCGTCTGCATTCGGCGCACAGGACGTGGAAGACCCGGTGCGGGAGAATCCCATCGCGGAACGGCGAATTTTGAGTCGGGCGGATCCAGATCAATTATTGACATAATTACCGGCAGGGACAGCTGAGGATTGGGTTTACACGCCGAATCTGAAGGAAATCTGGTGATTGCTGCTGACAGCAATGCCGGCCTTGGTGGCGGGCCTGAACATTGAGCGCAGGGCAGCACTCAGTGCGGCTTCCTCAAGCCCGTAACCGAGCTTGTCAACCTGTTGACGAGTTGCTCCTTTTTCGTCCAGCAGGTAGCGCTCAATTATGCGCGGAGACTCCACCCGCCCTCTTTGATCTACAACGAGAGCAACCACGATTTTGGCACGGATCTTCTGGCGCTCAGCTGCACGCGGCCATTCCGGTGTACTGATCCGTATCATTTTGGGCGATGTGGAGGCCTGAAGACTTGAAGAGGCTCCCTGACTGTCCAAGTCCGTTGGCGCATCATCCAGATCCGGCCCGGCGAGGGCCAGTGGCTCGCTGTCAAATATGAGTTCATCTTCTAGAAGCACATCATCCGGCATTACCACAGGCGGCAGCGGGGCGGGGGGTGGCGGGGCCCGCCGCTGCTGCGAGGTGGGCAGCACATCCTCCATCGTAACCACGGCCGGACTGTCGTACACTATATCAACCGGCTCGGGTGGACCCAGCGGCGGCCACAACTGCACCAGCAGAATCAGGAGTACCAGTGCGGCAATCATGCAGCCCATTAGACGGATGGAGTGGAACTCCCTGGCGGCCTGGCTCCGCATGTGATCTTTTCTGCCGAAACACTTGGAATACCTCTTACCCTCCTGACCGGTATCGGTTTTGAAGACCGTGTAAAGACGCGTCAGCCAGTTGCTGGCTTGCCTGCAAAGTGGTAACTTTGCTGGCTGACACAGTCTTGGTCGATCAGAACCTTCCTGGTGCAGGACCCGGAGGGTTTTTTTATGTACAAAACTCGTAAGAATCACTGTTGAACGTGTGTAAACTGGCCTTGGCAGACGGGATCGTCGTGACCGGGCGGGCCATCGGGGTGACGGGTGAATGCGGCGGGGAGCTCTGCTTCAATACCAGTATGACCGGCTATCAGGAGATTCTGACGGATCCGTCCTATTACGGGCAGATCATGATGATGACGTACCCCCACATCGGCAATTACGGAGCCCATGATATGGATACGGAGGCGGTGCGGCCAATGGTCGCGGGACTGGTTGTGCGGGCGTTTTCGCGCACTTACTCCAACCGATTGGCCCAGGAGTCTCTTCAGGCGTACATGGAGCGGAACGGGCTGGTGGGCATAACCGGTGTTGATACGCGGCATCTGGTGCTGCATCTGCGCACTTGCGGGGTCATGAATGCCGTGATATCGTCGGTGGAATCGGATGAGGCCGAACTGGTCGCCAAAGCTCGGGCGTGGCCCAGCATGGAGGGACTGGAGCTGGCATCCAGGGTGACCTGCGAGACTCCGTACGATTTTGCCGACGGGTCCGGCCCGCGTATCGCGGTATTTGATTTTGGGGTTAAGCAGAACATCCTGCGTACCTTTGCTGAGCGCGGCTGCAGGGTGCGCGTATTTCCCGGTCACACCGGAACGGCCGATGTCTTGGACTGGAAGCCTGACGGGGTGTTTTTCTCCAACGGTCCCGGTGATCCCAGGGTCATGCCGGAGGCCATCAGTATGGTGAGAAAATTCATGCAGCTGGAATACCCGCTGTTCGGAATCTGCCTGGGACATCAGCTGATGGCGCTGGCCCAGGGGTTCAAGGTCTTCAAGATGTATGTCGGTCATCGCGGTGCCAATCAGCCGGTTAAGTACCTGGTGACGGGGCGGGTTGAAGTGACTACCCAGAACCACGGATTTGCCGTGGACCCTGCATCGGTCAACGACCGTGTGGCAGAGGTTACGCATTTCAACCTGAACGATCAGACGGTAGAGGGGCTGAAATTCAAGGAGTTTCGCGGCTTCAGCGTGCAGTATCACCCTGAAGCATCGCCGGGACCGCATGACAGCCGGTATTTGTTCGATGCATTCCTGTCGCTTTGCACCCCCAGGACGGATTGAGCCATGCCCAGACGCACGGATATCAACAGGATTCTGCTGATCGGGTCCGGTCCGATCATTATCGGTCAGGCCTGCGAATTTGACTACTCAGGCACGCAGGCGTGCCGGGCACTGCGCGCGGAAGGCTATGAGGTGATCCTGGTCAACTCCAACCCGGCCACGATCATGACGGACCCCATGACGGCAGACCGGGTGTACCTCAAGGACCTGAACGCCGCATCAATCCGGGAGATCGTGGAGCATGAGAAGCCGGATGCCGTACTGCCGACCATGGGCGGGCAGACCGGTCTGAACCTGGCTGATGAGCTCCAGCAGCAGGGCTATTGGGAGGCCCGGGGCGTGGAAGTTATCGGGGTGGACATCCACGCGATCCACATCACGGAGGACCGCCAGCAGTTCAGGGACCTGATGGAGCGTATCGGCGTGGACCAGGCCCGCAGCAGCACGGCCCGCAGCTTGCTGGAGGCGAAGGAACTGATCCAGTCCCTGGGCGGGTTGCCGGTGGTAATTCGGCCTTCGTTTACGCTGGGAGGCGCGGGCGGCGGCATAATCTGGACACCTCAGGAGATCAACCGGAAGGTCATGCGGGGACTCGAACTGTCCCCCGTCCACGAAATTCTGGTTGAAGAATGCGTTTACGGCTGGAAGGAATTTGAGCTGGAGCTGCTGCGTGATTCAAATGATAATGTGATCATTATCTGCACGATCGAGAATGTGGATCCGATGGGGGTACACACGGGAGATTCCGTCACCGTAGCTCCGTCTCAGACTCTGACGGACAAGCAGTTTCAGCA
>JAPPNA010000077.1 GCA_028873925.1 Bacteroidota bacterium
ATGCTGGTGCCTCCCCAGGCCCCTCACCTTAACCAACTGAATCTGGGACACCGCCACCCTTGGACAGTAACAAGCCCCAATGAGTATAAGCCACGATCCGTACCCATCCGCCCGTCCCGGGTTCTGGCCGCCGATCTTAGGACTGCTGGCGGCATCGCTTGTGATATCGGGATGTGAGCGGATATCAGCAACATTTCCCTGTTATCCCAATTGGGCCTGGTTGGCTGAAGGCCTCTTTTGCGCCATGCTGGGCTGGCTCGCCGTGAGGTATTGGGCCATAAAGTACTTCAAGAATGTGAATAAGTGGAATCCACGGGACGATGTGCCTCCACAGCCACCGTGGTCCGCAGTTATCATCACAATTGTAGTGGTGGCCATTGTAATCTTCTTGGTCTGGCTGCTCGCAGCATCTGCTGCAGAGTGCCGAGAGCTACATAATGGACTTCGGCTAGTCTCTTGGATGGTCGGATTAACCCTGGGTGCGCTGTTCAGGTACATGTGGCAGGACCGAAGGAAGTCAGTGTAACTCATTCAGCATATTTCTCAGATGGCAAAAAAAGTACTTGTGGCTTGCGGCGGCACCGGCGCGCATGTAACGCTGGCCTATCTGCGCCTGCATATTCTCGGCTACGCATTGGGGTATTTCGCCGCGAAGGACGGTTCCACTCTGCTACCATCGCTGTTCCTGATAGATCAGGATGATGGCGATGCCGAGGGAGAAGCGACAGCCTGGCAGGCCGCAAAGGCGCTGCTGCGGCGACATCCCGGCGACTATGGGTGGGACAAGAGCAAGAACAGGATTGGCACCAGCATCACGACCAGATCTGTGACTCCGCTCCCTGTTGGCGCTAAAGGGGACTGGTGTCACAGGCCAAATGACCACCTCAGTACCCGATACGAGGATTCGGAAGTGGCCACAATGTTCTTCAGCCAGGAACAGCGACAGGTGAATTATTCCCTGGGAATGATGGGGGCACCGGCATTGGGTTCACTGCTATTTGAACTGAAGAAATACGACAAAGATGGTCGCCATGAGCTGCATGACAACGAGTACAGCAATTTGGAAAGGAAATGCGACAAGAACAGCCGCGTCGTGGTTACGGGTTCGGGAGTAGGAGGGACGGGTGCCTCTGTTGCCCCCACCTTTGCGCGTAAGTGCAGTCGGGAAGGGGCCGAGGTCATGGCGGTCATGATCCAGAGATGGTTTCGCTTTGAAACGGACGTACCGAATCTGGAGGTCAGAGCTAAGGCACGGTATCGCAACAAGCGGATGGAGGAAAACGAAGTGACCGGGCTTGCGCAGTACGGCCAGGACCTGGTCAAGGGGTTGCCCACCGTCCTTGCCGGGGTAAGGGATGGCAGTACAGAGGTCCGGCATTATACGACGGACAATCAGCAGCCCAAGTCTGAAACCCACCTTCATGCAGTGGCCGCACTGGCCTGCTTCCTCCAATTTGTGGCTGATGAGCCCTATTCCGAAGGGCTCTATTGTATGTCAGCGGAGGATCCGTTAAGGCTTACACCGGGCCTGACGATCCCCGGCGGTACGTTGGGCGAACTGGTCACGCGCGCTTGGGCGTTGGAGAGAATTCTGCGTTCCATTGTACGGATTCTAAGGGTAACCTACCGAAAGGGACGCTGGGCGTTTGAAGCTCGGCTGTACACGGAAATAAAGGGCACATCCGGGCATCCCAAAGAGGTGGCTGATAGGCTAAGCAGCTTAGCTGACACGTTTGCTGAACAGATGAACTGGGTGATGGATCTGGTGGGTGGAAAACAGGAACAGATTGAAAGGGAGCTGCGCAAGGCCGTAGTGTATAAGTATGAGCTGTTTAGCAGCCTGCAGGCTCGTATCGGGGATAAACCATTGCGGGGCCTTTCCCGCAAAAGCACGCCAAAGCATGCGGCGCAAGCCCTTTTTGAATGGGCGGCTGAATGGGTACGGAACCATCCGCCACCCTTCGTCGGCAGCCAGACTGCTGCCGCCCGTGAGGCGCGCGGGAATTTTTACTGGCCTCAGGAAGACGGGCAGGGATTATCTTTTTCGTCCACTGAACCTGGGCAGCTGGCGGAGTTACCCGTTGAAAAGGCAAAACCTGCCTTGGACGCGTTGATAGATGGGCGTGCGAGCCGCGTTCAACAAAATGGTTGGCCGCATCCCTTTGCCGCAGTTAGGCACTTTGAGTACCTGCTGACACAGAGAGACTTTGTGGCTACTCGTAAGCTGGAATTAATGATTCTCGGCCTGATTGCGGGAGAACTCAAACTGAAGGATGTTGCAGTTGAGGATGATGGCCAGACTCCGTCGCTGACGGGGCTCCTGCTGAATCTTAGAAAACAGGGTTGGCCGGGTGTAGCGGAGAAGAAAATTGTTACACTTAGCGGACAAACGGTGGGATTCAACTCCCCCTTTACCCTTCTATGCCCCTGTCCGGATTCAGGTGAGGCTGTTTGGGAGCAGCTGTGGGAAAAGCTGAATGATTCCGGCGATCCAGAGAAGTGGAAGAGCGGCAGAGCCGAATGGAGTCTGCGCGCGCGGCGGTTAAGAGGTCTCCTGCAGCGGTGGTTAAATCTGCTCCGAAAGCGCCATCAGTCCGAGTCGCCATCCTGGGTAAAAGCACTGCGGGACGATTCCATAAGTATGCGCTCGGTAGGGCCTGGATCGCAGCTGCAGGTGTTCTGGGGTGAGGATGTCTTCACGGTCTCGTTACCGCAACGACACGATTCCGCCAGCGATGTTGCCGTAGCTCAATACTGGAAGAGGCTCAAGCAGGAAGAAGACAATAAGGTGGAAGAGGAGGAATTTGCGGATGTGGTGCCGGAGTTCTTTGATGGCCTAAACAGGGAAGGCGTGAAGTATCATGTTGAAAAATACGTTGTCCCCGATGGGACCAGGATGCGATTCATTTGGCATGACCATCTCAGTCATCTCCAGGAAGAGGGTAAGGTTATCTACTGGCTATATGACCCTGAAAACCGGGACCTATGGCTGGAGTTGCCGGGACGGAAACATGCACGACTGGGGAATTTCCGGGAGATCCGGCTTGACGACATTCAAATACGGAGCTGCGTGCCGCTGGATCAGCGCCAAATTCCCGGCGAAGAGGGAAATACAGAGGAGGTTCGGTATCCTGATTTTCCTGTAAAGGCGGAGTACATCGGACTGGTGCAATCCGATTCGGGGAAGAATATCCTGGAGGATTATGTGATGGAGGGAAAGACCGTGCCACCTGAAGTTTACCAGAGCGATGCACCGGGCAAGGGCAGGCGGACTTGGAAAT
The DNA here is from genome assembly GCA_028873925.1 of Bacteroidota bacterium. Classification (GTDB taxonomy): domain Bacteria; phylum Bacteroidota; class Rhodothermia; order Rhodothermales; family Bin80; genus JAPPNA01. The sequence continues at coordinate 3,282 of JAPPNA010000077.1, forward strand.
TGTATCTGAAGGGGAGGTCTATGTTTGTACGCGTGAGTGCGGTTGCCAGCCGGGTTAGCACTGGGGCGCACTGGATGATCTGGCCACGATTCAGGTCAGTCAGGCGGGAGAATCCGTGGAGTGCCTATTACCTGTACCAGCATGCTACCGATAAGTCCCTGCAGGTAAAGGCCATGGTGCACCATGGCGACACGGTTACGATCAGTGAGCGCCCTGATGGACACCAAGGAGAAGTACATGCGATCAATTACGATCTCAATAAGCGCACCCACGATGGTGGTGCTCCTGTTGCGTTGGTTGCTTGCCGGAAAGACGAGGAGGTTGGCATTTACCTGACGCGCCTGGCAACGGTGAGTGATGGTGCCACCGGTTGGAAGATGGCCGTGGATTTCGGTACATCTCACTCAGTGGCTGCCGTACACCCCCAGGGCAGGGATAAGCCGGAGGTCGTTGAGCTGCTGCCTGAATTGGGTTTCAGGCGGCGCAGAAGCCCGACCAATCTGACCAGGCATATCAGCCAGTACTGGGGTGATGATGGGGTGCCCAACGCGGATGTCTGGATGCCGACATACTGGGAACAGACATCAAATGATATATCCGGGCGCGGTTTCCAAGGGCTCCTGCCGACGGAGTTGTTTTCCAAGGTGCCACTGAATGAGTTTGACAGCGCAGCTGTATTGAAGTGGATTCCGGGGCAGGATTATTCAATCCCGGTGCTGCGCCTCAGAAGAATAGACATCTCCGAACACATCCTTTCGGGATTCAAGTGGGATGTGGATCAGGAGAAGTTCAGGGCACATACGAAACTCCTCCGAAAGCTCTACCTGGCCATGATGCTGGAAGTCGTGGTGGCGGAGAAGGTGATGGCTGGAGGCGAGATCCCATCCAAGATTGAAATGACGTTTACGTATCCGCTGCGGACCTCGGCCAGTGATTACAAGGACTTTGAGGGAATGCTTGCAGGAGAAGTGCTACCCGGAGCCGGAGACTCGCTTGGCACGGAACTGACCATGTTCAATGAAGGGCTGCTCAATGAATCCGAAGCGGCCAGGGGCGGCACGAGTCAGTTTGCGGAGATTGTGCTGGTCGGTGACTTGGGGGGCGGAACACTGGATTTGTTCATTTCGGCCAACGATGGCTCCGACGTAAGATTCAGGACACTGGCCAACAGCGTGAAGATTGGCGGATCCCTGTTTCTGAAACACCTTGCCAATAATCCGGACGATTTCCTGCCCCCTGACGGAGGCTGGGGTCCTACGCCTGACATCTGTCTGTCCCAGCTGCACGCATGGATGCGGTCACAGGGTGCAGTCAGCCTTTTTGGGCCGAAGGCGTACGGAAGAATGGACCCAAAGCTGGGACTACGCGGATTTGAAAGGCCGGAGGAGGGAAATAATGTCCGCCAGGCTATCGATTGGTATTTCGGGCTGATCGTGGAATACATGGCGCGCAACCTGGTGGGGTTTGTCATCAACGAATGGGATAAGAAGCGTATGAATAAGAACGGATCATTCCGCGAGGACTTTCCAGCCCTCAGCGTGAAGGTTCAGCTTCGGGGCAATGGGTGGAAACTGTGGTATGGCACCGAGATTTACAGGGAGATTGAAAGACTGATCAAGAACTGGCTCTGCTGGTCTGCCGAGAATGCGTTGTGGGACTATCGCGATGCGGGCGTACCCGAGAAGGAATCCTGGGGGGTGCCTAAGGGCAGAAACATGCGGCCCAAGCACGATCCAACGGTCAGGGCGGTGGGAAGAAGTTTACCGCATCATGAGGCGCACGAAAACGGCTTTACGCTTCCGCTGTCTGATCTGGACCTCTTGGTTGCAAAAAGAAGGGAGGGATTGTCGTGGTTGACCGAATTGCCCATGGAGTACAGTGATGCTGAGATGGAATTCATCCAGGTGCGTCCGAGCATGCTCGTGGGTTTTCCTTGGGGCAGAAGATTCAGGGTGGACCTGCTGGATGACCAGACGACCAAGAGTATAAATGAAAAAATCAGGGGCGAAATCACCATCTCCCAAGGGGAAATTGACGCGCCGATCGCGGCATTCATTTGGGAGGATTGCTTCAATTCCAAAATGCAATCTCGGGACTGGGGGGAACAGGATTGATTTGCTCAAGGGCCTTTTCCCTCTGAAATACGCGGACCATCAGACTGGCAGGATGGCGGACCAGTGCAACGCTCTCAATTCCGGGATTCACACCGCGTTTTCAGCACAACTGGCCCCGTGGCCTCCGGTGCATGTCAAGAGGAGCGTCTCCGTGCAGGATCGCGTCGGAATGGTTCAAACGGGAGTGCTCCCTGTGAAACGGCTGGGAAGGAGCCTCTCAAAGATGGCTGATGCGGGCATCTGGGCGCTATGGCAGCTGAAGTATTTTGCGAAGCGCCTGGAGGGCAGGAGTCTTGTTCGGATGGATATGAGGAAGATCATCCTGTCCGAAATGCTGGCATTGGCCAAAGAGATACAAGAGAGCAATCTGGCAGACCAAGGTGAAAAATCATGAATACTTCACGCCGCTCAATTGGGGCTAAAAAGGACCATCTGCGAAGATTTCCCCGGCCGCTGGCAATACTTGGCGGGCTGATTGTGTTGGCCGGTGTCGTACTGGTAGTGTTAAATGGGTGCGGTTCTTCTAATGGTCCTGACGACTCGCCAGGCCCACCGATAACGGAGTCGGAGGAAGACTCAACGATAATGTCGCTGGAGGGAGACACGTTGATGTTGCCGGTGGAGGATGGCGAATTCAAGCGGTTTGAGTCTGATACCAAGTATTTGGGCACCATGGCAATTCGGAGATCGGGCTCGGTCAGTGCGGACCGGCAGCCGGAAAGTGACCGAGAGCAGTCCGCCACTGAAATCCAATTATACTTGGATCGGTCCCGTCCGATAGGAGGATTCGTATCGCCCCGAGGTCCAGACGAATCCCGCTTTCCGGCTATGATTGACGTGGCGGGACGGGAAATGCTGGCTGTATATGGTGCTGGAGGCATTCCTGTTCGCTGGTACGGATTTGCTGAACAGGTGCGTCTGCTGCCACAAAGGCCACGCATAACTCGGTCCTTTTTTAACGGTAGTCAGTCTGAATTGACCTTAGCCTTAGCAAGGGCTCAACGAGATCTTGAGAGTGGCGCGACAGATGCGGCGGTATTCCTGACCGATCTCATGGTGACTCGCGATGGCTTTACGAGCCCCATTCATTTACCCAACTTCCTGGCTCCCTGGATCGAGTCAGCTGGGGTAGACGATGGGCATTTTGATATCGCAATGGTGGGTGCGAAACTGGAGTACTGGGGTGTGCAGTCTCAAACCTGTTCGGCTTCGGGTGAATTGGGGTGCTGGTTCCATGAACGGAGCCTTAGTTGGGTTCCGCTGGAATCTGTGGTTCAGAGCCCCATTTATTTCTTGATCTTATCCAGGCGAACCGGCGGCGACAGGGCGCGCGAATTAGCTTCAAGGATCGGGAATGCTCTTGAATGGCATATGGAATCGGATCGTGTCCATTCTGAGCTTCTGACTGAGCTGATGGCGGTCAGGTCCGACTCACTGGTCATTGAGGCGCAAAATCGTCCGACGCTCCAACTTGACACAAGGGCTACCAATCTCACGCTTTGGTGCGTTGACCGGAGTTCGGCCAACCTGCTGGCTACATCCAAATTGCCATTCGCGGGAGAGCCATCGATCGTGAGTGATACAGAATTGCTCAGCGGAAGCTGGGACCGCGGCAAGCTTTCCGTAACCATTAATTGCCGTGAAGTGCGTGATGTTGACAGACCCGTTACGACAGGTGTGCGGATTGAGGGTCTATTGGATGAGGAAGAGTGGGACCGTTCGCAGAATAAGGGCTGGAAGTCATGGCAAACGCCAGACTATTCCTCAGATGGTACGGTGCAGTTGCTGGAGGCGCTAAACGGGCTGAGAGTGGCTTCGAATCAGGTCACCTTGGACCTCACGCGATTGTTCACATTTCCAGACAGCAAGGACTGATTGATGGAAAACGGACTATTGGTGGGAGTCGCCATTATCTTTGTCATCATAGTTTTATGCCAGGTAAGGTTCTGGAGGCGGGCTCATTCAGCGAGGGATCGAATCCGCGCAGAAGCGCAGTCATGGATCCATGCTCCTCCCACAGACGAGCCAAATGAGCCAGACCAGTCAACTGGGGCGGCCGATCCCGAATTGTTTAGCAGGATAAAGTCGGACATCCGGACACGCGTACTCGCGGGCGCACAGCCCGATTGGCAGACGTATGCGCAGTGGCTGGAGAGATTCGTCAGGGCGCAGCTCGAAATCATCCGTCAGCAGGCCAATTCCGCTTTGGTGCTGGGCATTCTGGGGACCATTGGGATTGCTGTTTTTGAGATTTTGATGGTTACGGTGGATAGCGATGTGCAGTGGAATAACCAGCTTAGGGCAGGAATATTGTTGACCCTGGGTTCCAGTGCGCTTGGAATGCTGAATAATCTGACTATCTCACAGTTCAGCCTCCGTTTGGGAGAACAGGAGTCAGACGACTTCTTGGACGAAGCCGAGGACATTCTTCGCTCCTTCGCCAACACTATGCTGGGGCCGAGCCTTCCTGATGATGCCGTATTGGCAGAGCCGATCAATCGGTTGAGCGCTCAGGTTCAGGTCTTAGGCACCGGTCTGGAGGGTCAGACCAAGGCGATTGCGGATTTGTTGATTGATCAGCGGTCCCTGGTCGAACAATCCCAGGAATCTTACGGGAAACACACGGACAAAATAGCCGGTGCTCTGCAGCAGCATTCAGTACAGCTATCCAGCTTATTTGAGGAACTGAAGGAACTGCCGGGCATGATCCGAGGAGCCATTGAAACCGTACCGTCATTGTTGGCCGAGGAGGTCAGAAAGGGGCACAGGCATACGGAGGAAATAAGGGATGTTCTCGTTGCCGGAAGCGATGGCATTCACCAGGAAATACGGGCCGGACACGAACAGTTGGCGCAGTCGGCAAAGGCAAACCAGGACGCGTTGGTGGGCCATCTGCAAAATCATGTGGATACACTTGACCGGGCAGTCCGGGAGGCCCGCCTTGAAGTGGGGGAGATAGGGGACCTGTTGGAGAGTCACACCGGCAGGTTGGCCGAAGTACTCAAAGTTGGCTTGGACGAAATGCGCCGCAACTTTGTCAGCAATTCTGATGCTATCGTCAAGGATATTTTCAGCGAGCACGAACAGCGTAGCCGGGAGCTGGTGTGGAATCCGCTTGAAAAACTGGGGAAAGAGCTCGGCATTGTTTCCAGCGAGGTGCCAAGCGCTGCTGATCGATTTCGTGAGAGTGTTGCGGGTGCGGCGGAAAAACTGGCTGAGCTGCCGGATGATTTTGGGGCGATTCATGACAGGCTGCACGAGATTGAACACAAGTTGACCCGCCATCAGGATGAATTCGTAGAGACTCTGGCATCCGTTGAGCAATCCACGGACCGGATCAGCCAGAATGCCGCCCGATTGCACAGGCAGATCGGCGATTCGGTCAAAGGCCTGATCACGCTAATCCGGCATCTGGTGAATGAAATCAATTGATCCAATTGAAGGTGCGGGACCTCCGTCCGCGAGAATGGAATTACGGTGTCGGCCGCCGGCGCGTTATTCTACCGTTAAGATGAGCTTTACCCGCAAATTGCTGCTCGGGGGCGCAGTGGATCCGGTTTTGGGGATGGAAGGGGGATGGGTTGGAGCCCGACGGGCGGGCAATTTCGCCCTAACAGTAATTCGCATGCGGCAGGCCGAAATCAAATAGCGACCAAGACTCCGGCAAGTCATGCACCGTACCAATACGAGAACCACTGCGTGGCCCGCAATCGCGGACCTGATGACCATTATAGTTGTCCTGGGTTTAACGGTGGGGCTGGTAGCGTTTGGCGGTCGCACACCCCCGCCGGATTGCGAGCAATACGAGGATTCTCTAACCACTGCTAATAACACCATTGATTCTCTTCGAGAGAGGATCAGGCACCTCAATCCACGCCCCAAGTGCTGGGAGGATGGCCCAAATGGCGTACGGTGGTTGTTCACGGCAGAGATCGACAGCAGTGATCGGTATAGACTGATAAGCCACCCTGAATCCGAGCACGAGCTTGAGCGCGATGACAGGATGTGCTCCTTTGTTGAGCAAGTTAACGAAGACTTGATGTACACCGAGGAGCAGGTTAAGGCCCTCTTGAGGCCGATCAATGAGGAAGGCAGGAGCAGACTCCAGCAGGTTTCTGCGAAGGGATGCGTGTTTTACGCTCTAGCAGAGAGAATTGAGTCTCCTGACGGGATCCCTTATGACGCTGGCCTATATGAGGCACAGATCAAAGTGCTCCAACAGTTTTTGTGGATCGGAATCTGAAGGGTGGATTATGGCAGGCCACGATCAGGAATTACCGGATAAGTTGCACAGACAGATCGGCGATTCAGTCAACGGCCTCATCACGTTATTCCGGCATCTGGTGAACCCAACTCATGAAGCGTACTAGCACGAGGATTACGGCATGGCCTGCCATCGCGGACCTGATGACCATCATTGTGGTCCTGGGGGCCACGGTAGGGCTGGTGGCGTTTGGCGGCCGTGGCGGTGTACTGGAGAAAGAACTTAGGCAATGCCGTGACTCAACCAAGCAGCTCCTAGTTACACTTGAGCATCTCCGTGACTCGACCAAGCAGCTCCACGAGATTTTGGCAACAAAGGAATCCACGATAGATTCGTTGGAAGTGTTGGTGAGCGGTCCAGGACCACCCAGGTGCTGGCACGACGAAGATGGTCAAGTGCAGCGACTCTTCAGAATTGAGATCTATCGGCAGCATTTTCGGATCAAAATCATCGCTCGTCGGAGGCAGCTTGCGGAGGATAAAGAGATTCAAGAATTGGTTAGTGAAGTGCAGCCGGAACGGGATTACTCACAGAATGAATTGGTAGGCATTTTGAGGCGAGTTTATGATATAGGCGTAAGTAGGACTGAGGGGAATCAGAATGGGTGCCGGTTTTGGGGCAGATTAGTGTTAAAGGAGGAAATAAGTGCAAGTCAGCTTATCAAGCTCACAAATCTTGTTAACCGTTTCATCCTGACCAATACGGCAGAGCCCATGTACTGAGCCTGGAAGGTATTCAGGTGTCCGCCCCACTCCCACGCTGAGCAGCTGAACTTGGGGTGCCCGAGTCCAGGTTATGCCCATGCTGCTACTGGGAGAATCCATTGGGGAGTCACTATCTCTCTGCGCACAGCCGGAGCCGGCGGGACATACTGATGGCCGCGCAATCCTGCTGACGACGAGCTCCCTATAGCGGTAGGGTCGTCCGGGCCAGCCCAGTCACCCTGCACCGTGCAACGTCTCGCTTAGCGGGGGGAGCGTGGTGGATTCGGGCGCGCGGGCGCGGATCATGTACGCCTCCAAAAAGCCGCGGTGATGGGCGGGGTCCTCCGCGGCCTCAATTATTCGGGCGTGATCCAGATTGTTGATGCGGTCACACGCAGCTCGCAGCGCATCCATGGAAATCTTCAGCGCGACATCCACCGGCATGCGCTCCGGGTTGATGTCCAGACCGAAATAACCTGTATACCCGTGCATCTTCAGAACATACAAGGCGGCCTCCATCTGCTCCGGCGAAACCAGTCCCACATTCAGGTCCTGGTCGTAATTGCCGAGAGGCTGGCTGTTCCAGTGCGTGTGCGCCAGCCGCCCTTCCGACAACGGCCAGCTCAGGGCGTACGCGGTGTCCTCAAAGCCCATCAGCAAGTGGCCCACTTCGGGATTCATGCACAACAGATGGTGGCCCGCCTTGAGCAGCTCTCGATTCCGGTCCGCCTCCAGCATAGCCTCCACCTGCTGCCCAAGAAGCACACCCTCCGGGGTCAGGCTGTACAGAATACGGCCGCGCGGCTCGTACGGCTTGGGCTCAAATGCAATCCGCATCCCCGGTGCCCGATCCATGGCCTCGGCAAGCCCGGAGGCGAACCGGTGACGGACCTGGGCCATGTTCAGGCCGAACGGATTCTCATAGCCATCAATGCCCGGCCAGACCACGGAAAAATCACAGTCCAGCTCCTGCGCCAGCTCAAGGGAGCGCGCGGTGCGCGCAATAGCTCTGTTGCGGACTGCAGGATCCGGGTTGGAAAGCGAGCCGAACTCAAAGTCGGCATCGTAAAAGAGCAGGGGGATCACAGTGACAAGCCGAATGCCGGTGTCCCGCATGAACTGCTGCCAGAGGTTAAGATTGTCCTCGTTGATCTCGTTGGGGTAGTGGGCCTCCAACCCTTCCAGCCCGTAACCCTCCAGCGATGCGGCAATCTCCAGCCGTTCCTCAATGGGCAGGTCCGGCCCGTACTTAGCATGAAACCGCGATGCGGCGGGTGAGAAAAACCAGATGCCTGCCGTAAAGCGGGGCAGCAGCGCAAACGAATTCAGATGGTCTACCAAGGAATCGCCCGTCCGCATTACGGACTGGGAGCGCAGATCGGCCAGCGGCATGAGGTGTCAGTAAATTTTCGCCCCAAAGTTACGGTAAGTGACGATGCGATTAGCGCTCGTGGTGCTCCTGATAGTGGAGCCCCAGCCAGTCTTCGCCATAATCGTTGCTCGGATCTCGGACAATCGTGTGGATATGGTTGGCTGGCGCATGCGCGCCGACCCCGTGCTCGCGCACGTATTCAATCAGAATGGACGGTCCATGTACCCGGTAGTAGTAGCGCGCATCAAAGTCGTCCGTGGGGCCCATCCAAGCGAAATACAATGAGTCCGGTCCGTCAGCTTCAATCTTCCTAAGCTGCGCGACGGCGGCAGCATGGTCCGCATTGCGCACATATTCCCGGATCAGGTAGTCAAGGTGCTGCCGCTGCGCTGCATTCAGTGCGCTGGCCTGGATGCCCTCAAGTTGGGCAAGACTTCCCTTGCGGCCCGGTCCGGACAGGATGTCACGCGGCACGTCCTCACTCAGGACAGCTTGTGACTGCTGGGCGGCAGTCAGTGACTGCAACAGCGCAAATCCCCGCTCCACTTCGTGCGAAAGAATGCGCCAGCCCGCATACGGGCCGCCCTCGATCGTGTAGGGCTCAGCTCCCAAGAACATGGGCGTGAATGCGACATTTTCACCGGATACCGTGAAGCTCGCGGCCATGTGGTGCCCCGTGATCAGCCATGCCCAGTCTTCGTCTGTCGCCGGGTCGCCGAAAATGGACACATAATAATTCTCAGTGCGCCAGCTTTCGATCAGGCGGCCGCGGAATCCTTCGCCGGGATCCCCCTGGGCCAGGGCCTCTTCACGCAAAATGTCGTCCAGCCACATGATGCCCGCAAGTTTAAGGTAGCCCTGGCTGCTGCTTGAGGCTCTCAACAGATCATGCAGTTGAAGGCGCTGCTCCGCTGACATATCACCAGTGCGCAGGCCGCCCCGGTCAAACAGGACATCCGGCAGGTTACTCCAGTTGGTGCGTGCACTGGTATCGGCAAGGGCGAACATAATGAGCTCGCGCTGGCCTTCGTCCAAAGATTCAATAAGCGCTGCGCCGGTCCGCCGCATGGCCTCCGGCCCGGTGACCGAATGCTCTGCAATCTGCGGAGCGGGTGCTGTGGCATCTCCAGTACTGCACGACGACAGAATCAGGCCCGCCAGCCCGAGGCCTGCGGTGCACAGCATACGCGCGTGGGTCCATACTCGTCGGGCCCTGCGTGGGTGGCGGAGAGCATTGAGGGTTGGAATACCGTGCATGATACTTCAATCTTCAGTTAGAGGCGCAGCATGGGGCGCGTGATCCGGTGGCCACCAGCATCCAATCGGCAGTAATAGATGCCGGGCGGGAGGTGCACACCGGAATACTCCAACGTGTGGGTACCGGCGGCCATTGGGCCATCAGCGAGCACGGCGAGTTCCTGTCCCAAGGCATTGTACACCGTAAGCCGGACATGCGAAGACTCTCTGAGCTCCAGCATGATACGCGTAGAGGCTGTAAATGGATTGGGGTAGTTCTGGTGCAGAAATCCCGGGCCCGTTGGAATCGGCTCTTCAGCGATGGCTGTCGGCATGCGCTCAATAAAGCCCTTGGGGGTCAGGTCGCGGCCGGCGAGCCCCGGAAAATCTTGAGCGTATCGCCAGGCCCTGAATACCATATTCTGCAGACGCAGGCTGCCTGGAGGCCCAAAGCCCGGAATCATCGCCCCCTGCGCAAGTGGGCCGGCACCCGTGACGGGATTGATGTATTCCCAGACTACGTTGCCGGAGTTCGCCTCAATTTCAAACAGGCGGCCGGTCATGCCCTCGGCAATCAGCGTGTTACCATTGGCCAGACGCTGCTGGCCGGACATGATGTCGGAATAGAACCGGCCCGGACTGGCGTAGCTCCAGACGACTTCTGGATCGCCAAAAACATTGTCGGCCGCAATGTGGAAATAAGGCCGGCCATCATACAGGTCCTCATAGTAGGGCAACTGCAGCTCCAGTACCCTGGAATGGGGCGGGTCCGCACTGATTCCGTTGTCAAAAACCGTCAGATTACCGCCTCCGGGCAGTTCCTCCGGTATCCACAGCGTGGAATGAAGAAAGCTGAGCGTTTGCGTGGAATCGCCGCCATAGCGGTAATTCTGGGGATTGCCCCACCGGTAAACGATATCTCCGCCGAGCCCGAGTCGCCCACCGGTCCGACCTCGGGCCTCCTCCAGGGTGGTGCTGTGATCAATTACCCAGAATTCATTCAGGTAGGAGGCGCTGACGACAATCAGGTCCAATTCATGATTGTAATCCACCGCATTGAAATGCAGCCAGTCTCCACCCCGCGCCGTGTTGATATCCACGCGGAAGAATTCGTCGCGCACATTGCCGCTGTTGGGGCCGAGCGGGTCCGCATCCTGGACCAAGTGATCCCACACGTCCCACTGCCAGACGATTGCGGCGGAGTCCGGCGGGATTGGCTTGAACTCAACGATGCGCTCGCTCCACACATTCTCACCGGTCAGATTGGCCAAATCATAACCCGCCTGGACGAGCTCATCCCGATCACGTATATCCCAGACCAGGCCCAGCACATTACCGTTCGGCATCATCTGTACGTCATGGTGGACCATGTAGTCCTCACTCACATAATCGTACCGCCACAGCGGCGATCCGTCCCAGTTCAGGATTTCCATCCGGCCAGCCCCGAATCCTCCCACATCCCAGGCCTTGGGAGCAGCGGACGTGCGCAGCAGCGTTCCATCGTGCAGCAGTCGGGTGGAAGCCCCGAAGGGTGATGCGTGCACCCATGTATGCACCAATTGCCCATCCGTATCTATCAGGTATGTGCTGGGATACAGGGCCGGTGTGATCAGCGTGTAGCCATCAAAGGCACCGGGCTCATTAAGAAAAAGGCCCACAGTCTGCTGAGACCGCGCGGAATCGGCGGACAGCACAGCCACCAGAAGGGCCATCAGCGACCATATCGGCCCCGAGCTTGAAGTATTCGTAGGCCATTGATCTGTTAGGCGCATGATCAGAGGTTATGGGTCGGATACAAGGGCAGCCGCTCAATGCGATGGAAAGTAATTCCTGAATGCGGGCTGGGTTTGAAAATGCGTGCTTCGTAGACGATCTCGCGAGAGTCTACGTCAACTTCCACGGTCCGGCCGTGCGGCTCGCCACCGCTCCAGATCGCGCCGGGCATGAACGCAATCGTACCCTGCTCCTCGTGGTAGTCCACATCAGACACGATGGGAGCCAGGGTTTCGTCGCCCCGCTCCTTGCCGTACTGCCAGACCTGCTGCACGGTCATGTTCTGCTCATCAATCCGGTAAATGACTGCGCGGCTGTACCGCTCCCGGAAGGTATAATTGCGCCGATCTCCATTGTCAAACAGCAGCAGATGGCCATCCGGCACGAGCTTGGGCGCGTGCTGATACCAGTTCCATTCAAAATCGGGATGGTTAGTAGTACCCTCCAGCACAGCCCGATCGGTGATGGGCTGCCCCTGCGCATCCAACGGCTGCAGCAGTTTGGTCGCAAGCACGGACCGATCCCCGGCTGTCCTCCACCCCCGGTGTGGGGCCAGCAGCCAGATCACTTCATTGCTGCGTGTCAGCTTGACGACCCCCTGATGTCGCCCCGAAACAATGATTGCATCTGATGACTCATCATAGGCCAGCCCGTTGGCGTGGAACCAGTCGCCAAAATTGGCGCTCCAGGTGCGGCGCCTGCTGTCCAGCGATTGGCGCAGGTCCCATTCTGTGACCAGCGCACCCGTATTGCGGTCGATTTCCACAATGTGGTCCTCAATGGTCTGCAGGCCGTGCTTGTTGACGGTGGCCAGAAGATTCCCGTTAGGAAGCTCAAGTACGTTATGGTGGTAGCCGTAACCGACCAAGGGCCAGAGATTGACGACATTGCCCATCATGTCCATTTCGACGAGATTGCCGCTTGAACCATCCCCGAAATACAGATTGCCGTTCCGCAGCCGTTCAACGCCCGCATCATAGAAGAGATAGGCCAGGACCGGGTGCGGGTCCGTATTGATAAACCATCGAATGTCCCCATCACTGTCAAAGATAAACGGAATCTGAGGCAGATCCTGATTTTGATGTCCGAAGTAGCTGACCAGATTCATGCCGGGTTTGCGCCGACCGGTGTTGACCTCTACGGAAACCTGCGGCAGTTCGGTGATCAGCGGGCTGGTGGTCACGGTTCTTGAGGTCTCGCCCAGCCTTGTTCCGTCGCCATCGTAGAGCCGGATGTAAATCAAGTTCTCCACACCGCCATAAAGCCCCAATACCGGGACCAGGTGCTGCGTGTCCGTGTCAGGATGGCGGTACTGGACATCACCCGCCTGACTGATTCGGCCCCTGATGAGGATTTCCACCTGTACCGGTTCGCGGGTCGTAATGAACAGGCTGGCGGTCAGCGGTGCGTATCCGGACGGATTGAGGGAAATCCGAGTGGTATCAATGATGTCCTCAACATTAAAGGACTCACTGCCGGTGTCCGTCGAATCACACCCGGCTGCGAACCACGCAATGGGAACAGCCACCAGAATGGCCCATCGGATGCGGGTCCTACACCAGCTCATGGGTCTGCGACGGATAGGGCAAATGTTGCGGTGCCAAAATAAAACCCTTCGGGATAGGCAACTTGGGCTGCCCATCTGATTGGAGAGGACACCAGGGAGAATCGGCGCATCCGGTCAACGGGATTACGAATTCGGCCCCCGCTGACATCGGAGGTGGTCCGGTGAGGTTGCCATAGTCAAGCTAGGCAGCCCCAGGCAGACAGATTCAGGAGGCACCGCAGCGGACATAGTTGAGCTTTCGGATTTGTAGGGGAAGTCTGCTTTCGCCGGGGTTGGGGAATCCTGTGATCAAAGCGGCCTGTGCATTCGGTGGGGGAGTGCGGTAGTACCGGGGCTGATTGTGCGGCATCAGACCCTCCAGCTGCCGCAGCAGCGGAGGCATCAGCCTTGTGGAGTCAAGGGGAGTCGAACCCCTGACCTCTTGAATGCCATTCAAGCGCTCTACCGGCTGAGCTATGACCCCGCGTGCCCACTGTAACCTGCAGGCAGGCTGTTGGATCCAAGCACGGTCCATGGAAATCAGGAAGAATTTACGCGAGTACGCGTATTTTGGACAGATTTATCCAACCAGATGGCAAGGTCGCTTGCGCAGTATGGATAACCCATCAATGGATCAGGAACTGAAACCGGTCTACTCCGGGTTCTGGGTCAACAAGGCACCGGGGTACATCCCCGGTCAGGTGGTCAAATTCGGCGGAACATCCATAAAGACACCCGAGCGTATCCGTCAGGCGATCAATCTTGTTCAGCAGATTGAAGGGGAAGTCCGGCGGGTCGTCGTGGTGTCGGCACTGGGGGGCGCAACAGATCAGCTTCTGGAGGCCATTGATCTGGCCCTGACCCCGCATGTAACGCCCGACAACACGGTGGCGGCAATCCAGCGCCGGCATGAACAGGTGGTTAACGAACTAACGCTGGCTGATGAAAAGGCAGCCCTGTTTGAGCATCTCAGAGATCTGTGGGGTGAACTGGATCGGCTGCTCCGCGGCATAGACTACCTGAGTGAGTGCACGCCGCGTACCCGGGATGCCGTGCTGAGTTTGGGAGAACGCGCCTCCGCACCGATCATCGCCTCCGCTTTCCGGGCAGCCGGGGAGCATGCCTTCGCAGTGGATGCACGGACCCTGATACGCACCGATGATACGTACGGGGAAGCAAATGTGGATTTTGAGACCTCTACGCATTTGATCCAGCGGTCCCTTCAGGACATGCCCCAGCATAAGATCGCAGTGGTCACCGGCTTTATCTCTACAGCAGCGGATGGCTCTACCACCACACTGGGTCGGTCGGGCAGCGATTTTACCGCTACCATCCTCGGAAGAGCATTGCGCACGGAGCGCGTCGTTATCTGGACTGATGTGGATGGAGTATTGTCCGCGGATCCAAGGGATGTGCCGGAAGCATTCCCGCTCGCCCGACTGAGCTACACCGAGGCCGCGGAAATGGCCTACTTCGGGGCGCGGGTGCTGCATCCCCGGACCATGCGCCCGGTTCAGGAGCTGGGTATTCCGTTACTGATCAAGAACACGCTCAATCCGGATGCCCCCGGCACGCTGATTTCTGCGGAATCCCGCGCGGTGGATCTGCGGGTCAAGGCCATTTCCACCGTAAGGGATGTGGCGGTCGTGATGCTGGAAGGCAACGGGATGCTGGGGGTGCCGGGCATCGCGGCCCGCCTGTTTGTGGCGCTGGCTGAAGCGAATGTGAACGTCCTGATGATTGCCCAGGCTTCCAGCGAGCACAGCATCTGCCTGGTGGTCCGGCAGACTGATATGGATCTGGCTGTGGAGACGTTGCGGCTTTCCTTCCAGCCTCACCTGGCCCGCGGGGACATCAGCCGGATTTATGCCATCCCGCGGTGCGCCGTCGTGTCGTCCGTCGGTGACCGGATGCGCCATCATCCCGGCCTAGCAGGCCGGATGTTTGCGACCCTGGGACGCAGCCGCGTGAATGTGCTTTCCATCGCGCAGGGAGCCGCCGAGACCAACATTTCCGCGGTAGTCCGCGATGACGAAGTAAAGCGTGCCGTGCGGGCCCTGCACGAAGCCTTCCCGCTGGCCCGCCTGCGTGCCCATATCTGCCTGTTCGGCCCCGGCCGTGTTGGCGCTAAACTCTTGGAAATGATCGCACGCCAGCATGATAACCTCCTGGATCGCGTAAAGCTGAATCTGCGACTGGTCGGTCTGGCCAATTCGCAGTATATGCTTTGGAATGCGGATGGCCTTCCTTTTGAAACCGCCGTGTCAGAACTGAAAAATGGTCGGGAGGCCAACCTTGACTGGCTGCTGGAGCAGCTGGGGGCCAGCCGGTTGGAGCGCGTGATTGTAGTAGACACCACGGCCAGTGCCGCGGTCGCACAGCGGTACCCGGAATTTCTGGAGCTGGGGCTGGGGGTGGTCACCGCCAACAAACTCGCCAATACGCGCGATATGCAGTTCTACCGCCGACTGCAGCGCGCGGCCCGGCGGCGCGAAGTAGCCTACAGGTACGAAACAACAGCCGGGGCCGGGCTGCCAGTCATATCTACGCTTAAGGATCTGGTGCGTACCGGTGACACGATTCACCGCATTGAGGGGATTTTTTCCGGGACGCTGGCGTACGTGTTCAACAGTTTGGATCACGGAGGAAAATTCTCCGAAATCGTGCGCAATGCGCATAATCTGGGTTATACCGAGCCGGATCCGTCAGATGACCTCAGCGGTGAGGATGTGGCGCGCAAGCTGCTAATTCTTGCGCGTGAACTGGGGCTGGATGTTGAACGCAGTGATATCAAGGTGGAGTCACTTCTGCCGGAGGGATTTGCGTCCGGCTCGCCATCAGATCTCTTTTCGGCCTTGGAGCGTGTGGATGCCGACTGGCAGGCACGGGTGGAAGAGGCCACCGCCAACAACCAACGGCTGCGGTATATAGGACGGGTGGAGAAGGAGCAGCTTAGTGTTGGTGTGCAGGCGGTCCGAGTCACCTCTCCGTTTGCCCGACCGGAGGGCCGCGAAAACGTGATCACCTTCCAGACAGACCGGTACATGGACACCCCCATGGTCATTCAGGGGCCGGGAGCAGGACTGGGGGTGACTTCGGCCGGATTGCTGTCGGACCTCATTCTGGCCGCGGAGCTGATGCCCTGACCCCCAGTATGAAAATTGTGCCTGCCCTGCTGGTCCCGCCGATTGGGGTCGCGTACGTTGACCTGCGTTCCACTGCGGCACCTGCGAACAGCGCGTACTCCGGCGATCACGAGTTTACGCGGATTGGATTATTTCTGCGGTGAGCAATGTGTTTCCGGCGCATATGAGCACGCTAGGGCTGGATGTTCTGCTTCGGTTGAGCGATGGTCGTGCCCCTGATAGGTGTGCACGGTACAGTGCCGGGAATCCCGGGTTTTCCCGCAGTGCGAATTCCGTTTCGGGCTGCAGCCTCCATCACATCTTGAGGCAGGCAGCTTAAGTGTATCACCGCGAAACCCCTCCCGCCGGAGCGGGCGTATGCGGATCCCCACGGATTCCAATAAGAGCTTGAATTAGTCAGTGCGTGGGATGATTCGTTAGGCGGCGGGAATCCATCATCCATCCTCTGCGGCCAGCTGTTCCAGCCGTTCCATGGCTGTCCTGAATCGGGCCTCCAGGCGCGGGATGCTGGCATCGCCGTAACCAAATCGGAGGAGCGTGTAGGAATCTGTGAGAAGATCCTGCAGCAGTAGCGCTGATGAGCGTTGCGCCGCCGGGTGCGTGCTGCCTTTTTCTGCGATCCAGACCGGTGCGGTATGCGCATACGGTGCGGCATCCATGGAAGGCCATCGGGTAGCTCCACCCCGGGCCCGGGCTGCAATCCAGCCGCCATCGGGCAGATCTATCGTGCCGGAATAGCTGCGCCAGCCGGGCGAGCGCAATCCGGCATGCGTGGCCACCACCTGGCCGTTGACGAAAATCTCCACGGTGTCAACCTCCGAAGCCGTGTACAGATCTAGCGTCCATTCGGAACGGCCCGGGGCCACCACGTCACTAGGACGCATTCCTGCAACGGCAAATTCCAGGAATGGGCCGTTTGTGACCATAGAGCGACCCTCACGCAATCCACTGATGTAGGAAGGCCAGTCAAGATGGTCTCCGGTCCGGACGTAGACGCGCGTGGTGCCCAATGCCATCGTTCGATGAAGATTGAGCATGACATCGGTGCCGGCTGTAGGTGCAATCGGCAGACCCAGATTCAGCAGCTGGTGCCACAGTGCCGTGATGCCGTAGGAATTGCTCCAGAGGCATATGATTTCCAAGGCATCTACCACCCCCAGCACAGCGTCAGCAATCAGCTCAATCGGAACAGTGACACCGCCGCCTTCAGCAAATGGATCAGCGCTTGATACCGGATGCACATAGAATCCAATGCCTCCTAGGGCATGTGCCCACTCAAGTACGTCAGCGTTGGGTCTGTCATCGGTGCCGTAAATCTCGTACCCGGGTCCCCACATCCACGGCCAGTACGGTCGGGGGGGGGGGGTCCCAATCAGTCCGACATGGCCGAGGAAATGCGATCGGACTTCCTGCCCAACACGGATGAACGGAGCTTCCTGCGATTCCGGCCATCCCCAATAGTGCTGATCTTCAATCCGATTATGGAGATTTGCCAACAGGGGTGTCGCCATATCGAGCGCTTCGCCGCGCATCATGGGGACAAGGTCTGACGGATCAAGATGTGTGTGTCCCCCATAGTTCAGATGGAAATGATGGTCCCCGGAAGCCCATCCTATCGCACGCGCGTCCCATAGGGGCTCCAACAATAAACGGACATCCACAGTCGTACCGGGAGGCGCGTTGATCGTGGCAGTCACCTCCGGCGTTGCCAGCCCCTGCGTGGCTGAAACGGTAACTGCGCCCGCCGGTACGGTAATCTCCACCGTATCGGGACTATAGAAGAAGTACCTGCCATTGGTGCCATCAAAGTAAACCCAGCCACTATCGGGTACGGCGGGATGCCCGCTGGCATCCACGAAACTGAGCCGTGCCGGTAAGGGGTGGCTCGGCTGCTCCCCTTCAGGTCCTGACGTTGTAATACGTATACGTGCGGTTTCCGCCTGCCAGGACCACTCATTAACGGTTACTTTTTCCCATTCGCCGCCGGATGCGGCGGCTCGATGCAGGTGCATCGTCTCGTTGTCGTCGGCCTCCGAGAAGTATATCCACTGGCCATCATCACCCCAGGCGGGTGTCAGCGGCAAGCGCCCACTCAGCAGCACGATCGGTGCCTGCGGTGCCTGAAGATTGTAAAGCCTTAGATCCCAACCATTCTGCGTGGGCCAGTTTACCGCAAGGGTCTGTTCGTCCGGGGACAGGGCAGGGCGCGCCATGGACGCGATATTCCCGGCCAGAATGGTTTGCCGTGAATCGGCCCCGCGGCGCAGCTCAATCTGATCGCCGCCCCCTTTTGCCAAAGTGATGAACGCGCCATCTGAGCGAGGCTGGGGTTTCATTTCAATTCCGGGATCTCCGGTAAGCGCGTAGGCTGAGTCTGCATGGAGATCCAACGCCCACACATCAAGTGTTCCTGCGACACCGGATATATAGTACAGTATTCGTCCGTCCGGCGTGAACGTCGGGTCCAGATCAATGGCGGAGGTATTGATGGTGTGCAGTAATTCCCCGGATTCCACATCCACGATCACAATTCGCGTGTCACGGCCATTGTCTCTTACCAGTGTCAGTCGGACACCATCCGGATGCCATGCGGGTCGGGAGTCCACATTAGCCCCATGGGTAACCTGTCGCGCAGTTCTGGAGGTGATATCCATGATCCATATCCATCCTCGCGCCGCGAAGGCCACATATCGGCCATCCGGTGATGGTGCCGGATCCATGGGTCCGTTGGTGAGAATCGGAAGTTCGTATCCCTCCAGATATACGTGATGGCTGTACCCTTGCACCTTGGGATACCGGTGCGTCCATTGCGCGCTAGCGTCCAGGATGGGCATCAGCAGTATCAATGCCGCCATCGCGCCGGTGTAAACGTGGCCATCCCGGATAACATTGCGGGTAATCTAACAGATGAGCGCGAATAATGGGGTGCCTCACCCGCAGGAATGCCGCAAGACCGGGGCTCGGAGTGCTGGAATTCCTAGCCGAATCGTTATAACAGATGGTGCGCTGAGGCGTTAAACAGCACAAATGCAAGAGTCCCGCAAATCCACCCGTGAAGCCCGCAATGGAGTCCGCGATTGAAGCCAGCAAGATCAGCATCACCGAGGAGATGAAGTCCTCGTACATCGACTACTCCATGTCGGTGATCGTCGGACGAGCACTCCCGGATGTGCGAGATGGCCTGAAGCCCGCTCACCGTCGCGTGCTCTACGGCATGAGTGAGCTGAATCTGGGGCCGGGAGCATCCTACAAGAAGAGTGCACGCATCGTGGGAGAGGTGCTGGGCAAGTATCACCCGCACGGGGAAGGCTCGGTTTATGACACCATCGTGCGCATGGCGCAGGATTTTTCTCTGCGTTATCCCCTCATAGACGGGCAGGGAAACTTCGGATCCGTTGACGGGGACTCAGCCGCTGCGATGCGCTACACTGAGGCCCGCATGACGCGCGTCGCCGCAGAAATGCTCCGCGACATCAAGGAAAACACGACAGATTTCCAGGAAAACTTTGATGGCTCGCTGGAAGAGCCCACGGTGTTGCCTGCCGCTATGCCGAACCTGCTGGTAAACGGAGGCGATGGGATCGCGGTGGGTATGGCCACCAAGATCCCGCCCCACAATCTGGGTGAGGTCGTGGGCGCGGTGATCGCCTATATAGACGATCCTGACATCGATACAGCCGGGCTGATGGAGCATGTCCCGGGGCCGGATTTTCCGACCGGAGGCATCATCCACGGCCAGGCGGGAATTCTGGCGGCCTACCATACCGGTCGCGGTCGGGTCGTGATGCGCGCACGCATCAGCGAAGAAGAACTCCCCGGCGGCCGCTTGGCGCTGATTATCTCGGAAATCCCGTATCAGGTCAACAAGAGTACGCTGGTGGAAAAAATCGCACACCTGGTTCGTGATAAGCGGATTGATGAAATCAGCGATCTGCGGGACGAGAGTGATCGCGATGGTATGCGCATTGTGATTGAACTCAAGCGGGGTGCTATCGCCCAGGTCGTTGAGAATAAACTGTACAAGTATTCAAAGTGCCAGCACACGTTCGGTGTCAATCTGGTGGCGCTTGTGGACGGGCGACCCGAGGTACTGACGTTGAAGCAGGCAATCGGGCACTATGTGGACCATCGCCACGAAGTGGTTACCCGGCGAACGCAGAGTAAGCTCAGGAAAGCGGAAAAAAAGAGCCACATCCTGCAGGGACTCACCATTGCCCTGGATCATTTGGATGCGGTAATTACGATGATCCGCCACTCGGACACCACTGAGCAGGCGCAGGAATGCCTTATGGCGGGCGTGTACCCGTCCCAACTGACCGCGGCGCAGCTGGGTCGCCTGGGTCTGCCTGCACTTGCCCCAGGATTGTCCGACCATGGACGGGAATCGTGGCTGACCCAGGAGCAGGCGGATGCCATCCTGGCGCTGCGCCTGAGCAGACTCACCGGGCTTGAGCGGAAAAAGATAGAAGCTGACTATCAGGAAACCCAGCGTGAGATCGGCCGCCTCAAAGACATCCTGGGCAACGAGGCGCTGCGGATGGAGATCATAAAGAAGGAACTGCAGACGCTCAGTGACAAGTACTCAGATCGGCGCCGATCGGAAATCAACGCCGCCGGCGAAGAGATCATTTACGAGGATCTGATCAGGAATGAGCGGGTCGTGGTAACAATTTCGCACCAGGGAGTGATCAAGCGCACCCCGTCCGCCCTCTTCCGGACTCAAGGCAGAGGCGGCAGGGGTTCAAGAAGCGGTTCCTTGCGGACAGATGACTATCTGGAGCATCTGTTTGTAGCGCACAATCTGGACTATCTGCTGATTTTCACTGATCACGGCAAGTGCTATTGGCTACGGGTGTTTCGAATCCCGGAAGGCAGCCGTACGGCCCGTGGACGCAGCATCCGCAATCTGATTGCCATTGAATCAGATGATAGAATTCGGGCAGTGCTGAGTGTTTCCAAGGAGGATTTCACGAATGAATCGTTTCTGAATGAACATTTTATTCTTATGGCCACGCGTCAGGGGCGCGTCAAGAAAACCGCGCTGAAGCATTTTAGAAGACCTTTTCGGCAAGGGGTCTGGGCAATTAAGATGCTTGAGGACGACGAAGTCATTGACGCTCTGCTTACAAATGGACAGAAGCATGTGATCTTAGCCTCTTCGGCCGGATATGCCATCTATTTCAGTGAAGAAGATGCCCGTTCCATGGGGCGTTGGACCACAGGTGCCAAGGGTATGAGTCTCGGCGAAGGAGAGCGCGTGGTGGGAATGGTCGTGACAGAAGCCGACAGTACTCGCGAACTTCTGACCATAAGCGCCCGCGGATTCGGCAAAAGGTCCGTTCTGGGTGATTACCGGGTTACACGGCGGGGCGCTAAAGGAGTTAAGACGATCAATATTACCGATCGTACGGGGCCGCTGGTGGCTATCAAGGGAGTAGAGGATTCTGATGAGCTTATGATTGTTACGGAAAACGGAGTACTAATCCGGTGTGCGGCATCCGCCATCAGTACTATGGGACGTTGGACTCAAGGCGTGACGCTGATCAGGCTCGGCAAAGATGACGCTATCGCGGACGTGACCCGCGTGGTCATGGCAGACGATCAGGAAGACGAAGAGTGACTGGCACTAATCACGCCCGGCACCCGCTATGCTGAACGCCGGGCTGCAGATGGCCCAGTACTCGGACTCCTCATCAAAGGGGTTACTGTACCGCACGCGGGCACCGGGTTGGGCCAATGCGATTTCTCCCGGACCCAGCACAATTACGTTATGGTCGCTCTCTATGGACAGCTGCCCGCGCAAGACGATGGTCACTTCGTGAAACTCCGGCTGCTGCCAGGGCTCTCCCCAGCCTGGCGGAGCCACCATGTGGGCCACACTCAGGCTTCGCAGGCCATTGGAGGTCTGCCCGACATATTCTTCAATGATTTTGCCCTGACCTGCCGGAATCGCCCGCGGCTGATTCAGTTTGCTGACTTTCGGATGGGTCATCGTATTTGAGCGCTTGGATCAGTGAGGAAGGCGGCAGTGACAATAGTCTTCAGTTAACCGGATTTTACGGAATGGACCTTTTGCGCGAAGGTCCGCCGGACCCATGGGCCCTGGAACGGATAAGAGCGGGAAGTTCTAAGGCATCGGAGGATTGCGGCCGTTTAGCTTCATCCCAGCCGGTATGCCGCATCATGCGGAAGGAATCAACCTAATGGAACGCCACCGGGACCAATCGGGTGTGTCGTTGACCCGGGGAACTGTTCGCTGAATCACAGCCCTCAGGTGGGGATCATCAATCTGAATACACACCTGCTGCGCAATGGCGGTCTGCCTAGGTCCGTTGAGCATATAAAGTCGTCCAGATGGCTGCGAAGCTGACCGCCGAATCAGCCATGTGTGCGCCGGGAATATAAATCGGTCATGGTTATCGATGAACTTTGAAAAACGGCCGCATGTCCGGTTGACTTAGGAGCATCCCGCCCGCCCGGGAAGGCAGGATTCGGGTACTTTGCGGGCAGATGCCGACAAGACTTGTAGCGTGTCCCGATCGGTTGGGGCAGATTCCAGTCAAGCGCCGTCTGCCCCCGCCAATTGAAGTTCGCCGGTGGGCATACTGAATGCCGCGCTGCGGCGGGATTCCAGGTGAATCGCACGCTCAAGCACCTCCAGGCCAGCATCAAGTTCACGCGTTGAGATGACCAGCGGCGGACGGAAGCGGATCGATGACTGTCCGCAGCCGAGCATGATCAGGCCGTTTTCCCGGCAGGTTTTCAAAATGGCATTGCGCAGCTGCCGCGTTGAGATATCCATGGCACACATCAGACCCTGACCGCGCGGATTGCTGACGCAGTCAAAATCGTGTGCCATCCCGCGCAGCCTGCGCAGCAGGTGTGCTCCCGCATCATGCGTATGACTCAGCAGATTGTCCTCCTCCATGATTTCCATGATGCGGTCAAATCGAACCATATCAACCAGATTGCCGCCCCAGGTGGAGTTGATGCGGCCCGGTTTGCGGAATACATGGTCATCAACCTCATCCAGCCTGCGGCCGGCCGACACCCCGCAAACCTGCGTTTTCTTGCCGAACGCAATCAGGTCCGGCTCCACTCCAAACCGCTGGAAGGCCCAGAATGCACCCGTGATACCAGCACCGCACTGGACTTCATCAAAGATCAGGAGGGAATCGTTTTCCAGGCACAGATCTTTCAGCGAGCGAAGGAATTCGGGCCGGAAGTGGTTGTCGCCCCCCTCGCCCTGGATGGTTTCCAGAATAATGCAGGCGATATCGTCCTTTCGCTTGTGAAAGTGCGCCTTAGCCTGTGCCAGAGCTTCGGTTTCCAGCGATTCGACCAGCTCCAGGTGTTCCTCCAGCGGGAATGTGACCTTAGGGTTGAGCAGGCGCGGCCAGTCGAATTTGGGAAAGTGCATGGTCTTGCCCGGATCCGACGTGTTGGTCATTGACATTGTGTAGCCGGAACGGCCATGGAAAGCTTCCCGAAAATGCATGGCCTGATGGCCGAGTTCGCGCCGGTACCCCTTCGCGTAGTTCTTGCGGACCTTCCAGTCAAACGCCGCCTTGAGCGCATTCTCCACCGCGAGCGCGCCGCCTGAAATAAAGAACGCGTACGGCATGGATTCCGGCTGCGCCACACGTCCGAACGTCCGCAGGAACCGGGCCATCAGATCGGTCTGCACATCGGAGTTGGTGATCTTGTTGAGTGCGGCGAAGTGCAACCGGCGCAGAAAATCATTATCCGACGACATCTTGGGATGATTCATACCCAGCGTGCTGGTGGCGTAGAATCCGAAGAAATCCCAGTAATTCCGGCCGGTTCGCAAATCGCGCAGGCGCACCCCCTGACTGCCCGGCACGTCCAGAACGATAGGCATCATGCCCGCGGCATTTATGTGGCTGCTGAAAATTCTCCGCACATCCTGTGGATCGACCGACTTCCGGGATTTCAAAGGCATGATGAATAGTGATGGACCGTGTCCAGCAATATAGGCCTCAAGGATCAATGCGGCGTTTACCGGGTACGTCTGGCCTGAACGACTTATCCCTCATGTCCGCAGCCGATAAGCGGCCCTTTTTGCCGGGGGAGATAACCCTAACGAAGCGCTCGCCTGATGCGGGTGACGGAAACGTGGGTTTCGTGTCGCTGCCCGTGGTTGAGGACCGGCCGCGTCAGCCCAGGCCCGACTGGCTGCGGGTCAAGCTGCCCTACGGACCGGTGTACCGCAATCTGGTCCGTCTGATTGAGGACAACAACCTGCACACGGTGTGTCAGAGTGCCCGCTGCCCGAACATGGGAGAATGCTGGACCGCCGGCACGGCCACCTTCATGATCCTCGGGGACATCTGCACCCGTTCATGCGGCTTCTGTGCGGTGCAGACCGGACGCCCGGAGCCCGGATTGGATTACGATGAACCTCGCCGCGTCGCCGATGCGGCCAGAATCATGGGGCTCAAACATGTCGTGGTCACCTCCGTCAATCGGGACGAGCGGGAAGACGGGGGTGCCCCCATATTTGCGCAGACCATCCGAAAGATCCGCGAGGCCATACCCGAGTGTACGGTTGAAGTGCTGATCCCGGATTTCCGGGGGATTTGGGAGGCCCTGCAGGTGGTACTGGATGAGCGCCCCGAAATCCTCAATCACAATGTTGAAACGGTCCCCCGACTGTACCGGCAGGTCCGCCCCCAGGCGGTGTATGAACGGTCGTTGGAGGTACTTCGGATTTCCAAACGGCAGGGCCTTCGCACCAAGAGCGGAATAATGGTAGGGCTCGGTGAGACAGAAGAAGAGGTGCTGACGCTGATGGATGACTTTGTGGAGGTCGGCGTGGATGTTATGACCATCGGCCAGTACCTGCAGCCCACACGAATGCACCTGCCTGTTGAGGAATTCATCCATCCCGACATCTTCCGCCGCTACCAGGAGGCAGGGGAGGCCAAAGGGATTGAGCATGTGGAAAGCGGCCCGCTCGTTCGCAGCTCCTACCACGCCGAGCGGCACGTCTGAGGTACCTGACATTCGGGCAGAAGTTTTGTAAATTTATCCAAAACCAATCGCTCCGCTGGCTTTGCTGCTGCTGATGCACATACCGCCCTATCCTGTCATCGACCTGTTTGCGGGATGCGGCGGCTTGGGTGAAGGCTTTTCTGCCGTGACTTGCGGTAGAAATGACAATACCCCCCCCCCATTTTGTGTCGGACTCTCAATAGATAAGGATCGCTGGGCCTGCAGGACCCTGCGATTGCGGCATTTTTTCAGGGAATTCCCGGCTGGTCAGGCTCCAGAGGCTTATTACGAGTATCTGCGGGGTCGCATTGATGAGGTCCAACTGTACGGCGGCTTTCCCGATGAAGCTGAAAGGTCTCAGCGAACAGTCCAGTGCATCACGCTTAGCCCTGAGCATCACGGCACGGTACGAAGGCTGATTGCGGATCAGTTGGGGACCGCCCGGAAATGGGTCCTGATCGGCGGGCCGCCCTGCCAGGCCTATTCGGTGGCCGGACGTGCGCGCATGAAAAACATGCCGGGTTTTGCCTCGGATGTGCGCCATCTGCTCTATCGGGAGTACCTGCAGATTCTGGCCGACCACCGGCCGCCTGTATTTGTAATGGAGAACGTCAAGGGGCTCACTTCGGCAACGCTTGAGGGGCAATCCATGATTGCCCGGATCATGAGTGATCTCATGGATCCGCAGGCGGCACTGAAGAGGCAGGCCGCCAGGTCGGCACCGGGGTACCGGTTACATGCGCTTGCATCGGGTGAATCGCAGCTGTTCAACGAGATCCCCGAGGCCCATGATTTTGTCGTCCGGGCTGAACAGCACGGTGTTCCCCAGACCCGGCATCGCGTCTTCATTCTCGGCATTCGCCGTGATCTCCAGGTCCGCCCGGGAACGCTGGCGCGCCGGAATCCGCCAACAGTGGGGGATGTCATTGGCGATCTTCCGCGAATCCGCAGCGGCTTAACGGGCAGTTCCGATACGCCGGCTTCCTGGCGGACAGCAATTGGTGCTCTGGCGGATCAGGACTTGTCGGATGCGGTCGGATCGCGGGAAATAATGCAGCAGCTGGAAGCAGGTGCTGCCGGACGACGCTCGCTCAGCGAACGAAACGCGGATGCCTATGAGCATCGTGAGGTCAGCCACGATGCCTTGCGGTTCATCATGTCCGATTCGCGGCTCAAACACATCGATGGCCATGAGTCCCGCGCCCACATGGCCAGTGATCTGCGCCGATACGCCTATGTGGCCGGATTCGCAAAGGTACACGGAAAAAGTCCGAAACTCCGCGATCTTCCCAAGGCCCTGCTGCCGGCGCACGGCAACATACCTAAGGACGGAATTCCAAGTCAGTTTGAAGACCGCTTCAAGGTCCAGATTGCAGACAGACCCGCTTCCACTGTGACCGCCCACATTGCAAAGGACGGGCATTACTATATCCATTACGATCCTGTCCAGTGTCGCAGTCTCACTGTTCGGGAGGCAGCGCGGCTGCAGACGTTTCCAGACAACTTCAAGTTTGAAGGTCCGCGGACTGAACAGTACCGCCAGATTGGCAATGCCGTGCCTCCGTATCTGGCCAGCCAGATCGGCGAGATCGTCGGGGAGGTGTTGGATGCCATAGGCCGAAAAGGGTGATGGCGGACAGGATTACCAAAGAGCGGCGCAGCTGGAATATGTCGCGCATCAGGGGCCGCAACACCCGGTGCGAAATCAGACTGCGCTCAGGACTCCATCGGGCGGGATATCGGTTCGGGCTCCATAGTGCCAGGCTGCCCGGCAGACCGGATATCGTGCTGACCAGATTCCGTATGGCCGTTTTTGTACACGGGTGTTTCTGGCATCGGCATGAAGGCTGCCGCAAGGCGGCCCTGCCCAAAACCAATGTGGCCTTCTGGCAGGAGAAATTCCGTGGTACCGTTGAACGGGACCGGCGCAACAGGGAGCAGTTGTCCGCCATGGGCTGGCGGACCATTGTGGTCTGGGAATGCGAAATCAATCGCGATCTGTCGCAGGTAGTGGAACGCATCCGAGCGGAGTTGGAGGAGGGACAGGATGCGTGAACTGAATCTGCCACCCAGTGCGGCATCGCTGTCAGCTTCGCTCCGGGACATAGGGTACACGCTGGAAACGGCGATCGCTGATCTGGTGGACAACAGCATTGCCGCCGGCGCACACACGATCGATGTCTACTGTGATCCAGGCTCAGTAAGCCCCGCACTGGCGGTCATTGACGATGGCTGCGGGATGTCTGGAAATGAGATCGTCGATGCCATGAGGCTGGGCGGAAGCTCACGCGCTCAGGAGAGATCAGTTCATGATCTGGGTAAGTTCGGGCTGGGTTTGAAGACCGCCTCGTTCTCTCAGTGCAGGTGCCTGACCGTAGTCAGCCGCAAAGACGGGCGACTTAGCGGGATTGAGTGGGATCTTGATGTTGTCAAATCAAGCGACCGATGGATTGTGCGGGAGCTTGACAGCAGTCAGCTCCGAGAGCTTCCCTATGCCGAAACACTTACGGCAACAGGCACACTTATTCTCTGGCGGAAGCTGGACCGACTGTTTGGGGGCCTGCATGGGCGCAGCCGGCAGGAGGTGGCTGCGGAAAAACTTGTGGCGCTGGAAAAGCATCTGGGGCTGGTGTTTCACCGGTTTCTGGCCGGTACGGTCAGTTGGCATAAACCCTTCGGTATCAGTGTTAACGGACATCCTGTAGCGGACTTTGACCCGTTCTGCCGCGAGCATCCCGCGACGATCAAGGAGCCGGAAGAATCGGTGCAGGTGGGGCGGTCCAGAGTCACCCTGGCACCCTTTATCCTACCGCATCACAGTAAGCTCAAGGCGCATGTGCTGAAGCGGTACAAGGATCGCAGCGACTTCGTGGCCAATCAGGGGGTCTACGTCTATCGCAACTGCCGACTGATCGCTTGGGGAGGCTGGTTTAGAATCATGGCTAGGAGCGAAGTTACAAAGCTGGCCCGGATTCAGGTGGATTTTTCAAGTGCATTGGATGGCAGTTGGACGATTGATATCAAGAAGTCCAGCGCCATTCCGCCCAAAGCGGTGCGTGATCAGCTTCGGCTGATCATTGATCGCATTGCGGATCGCAGCACGGCTGTGATCAAGGATAAGGGCCGGCGGGCCCTGCCCACTGTCAAATACACGGTCTGGGAGCGATTGCCCGGCAAAGCGGGGATCCGATACGCCATCAGCGCCACACATCCGCTGGTAAAAGCGCTAGAAGATGCGCTTGATGAGGGTGGCTTATCAAAGCTCCGCCTCCTTCTTGAAACGGCGGCGGCCGCACTTCCGGTGGAAACGATCTACGCAGACCACGCGGTTCAGCCGCGAAGAACGGGAGTTGCGCCCGAGCCGAATGGAGCTCCTCTGGAAAAGGTCAAGCAGTTGCGCGCCTGTCTGCCGGAGCAGAAACGATCAGACCAGAAGGCCGTGCTCGCGCTGGCAAAACAAACGCGTCTGTTTGACAGGGATTGGCCCGCCGTAAAGGAATTTGTCAGGGGGCTCCAATGATCTACTCCATGTACCCTCATGGTGAAATCATCAAGGCATTAATTGCAGCTTTCGATCCGGCCGGGCGGCAGGCACCCTCTAAGGAGGATGTTCGGAGCAAGGCGGAGGCCATGGCCAGGGTGTTTGAATACAAGGGTGGGCTGGACAACATCATCACGCAGGTCCTCGGTGCGGTGACCACGGTGATGGATGTCGGTATCTCCTTGATCCGCCGGAGTGACCGCCATAAACAATCCTGGCCTGATGTACGGGACATTGACTGGGTCTATTCAGTTGCGTATGCGAACCACTTGCAGGAACGCCACTGGAGTCAGCATAGCCGGGACTCGTTGGGCAGGACCAGCCTGGAATTGCTGCGCCTGCTGCAGGACCCATTGTTGGGCGGAGCATGGGACCGGCGGGGACTCGTAATCGGGCAGGTCCAGTCCGGCAAGACCGCCAACTATCTGGGCCTGATTGCGCGTGCAGCCGATGCAGGCTATAAGCTGATCATTGTAATTGCCGGAATACACAACGTTCTGCGCAGCCAGACCCAGCAGCGGGTGGATGAGGCCTTTGTGGGGCTGGATTCAATCAGCAAGAAACCGATGGGTGTGGGGAAGCAATCCGGGTATCCCAATCCGGTCACACTGACCACGACGGAGCGGGATTTTACCCGTCAGACCGCCGATGTGGTCACGATGAACTTGGAGCAATTGACGCAGCCGGTAGTGCTGGTTATCAAGAAGAATGTCCAAACGCTGCAGGCGCTTCACGGTTGGCTGAGCCGAATGAACGCGCCATACGGAGGTCTTGTCATGTCAGTTCCGATGCTCATGATTGATGACGAGGCTGATCATGCGTCCATCAACACCAACCACCCCGACCTGGACCCGACGAAGACCAACAGCCTGATTCGAAGCATCCTGCGGCTTTTTGCCCAGTCTTGTTACGTGGGGTACACAGCAACGCCGTTCGCGAATATCTTCATCAACCCCGACATTTATGAGGATGGATTCAACGATACCTTATTTCCATCGGACTTCATCTACTGCCTGAGCTCCCCCTCCAGTTATTTTGGGCCGGAGGAGATTTTTCTCAGTAATGGTAGCGATAGCAGCGTTACGGTTCCCATTGCGGACTGCGAGGAGGTGCTGCCTGTAACCCACAAGCTGGACCATGATCTCAGTCAACTGCCTCCCAGTCTTGAGCAGGCCATCTGTCAGTTTGTTGTGGCGCGAGCCATCCGGAATCTTCGGGGTCAGGCGGCTCACCACTGCACGATGATGGTGAATGTATCCCGCTTTGTACGAATCCAGAAGTGTGTACGCGAACTGGTCCAAGAGTATGTAAAGGCTATCCAAAATGCCATCCAGATCTACTACCGGATGCCGGATGAGTCAGCACAGGGGAACGCTTACATGCGGCAGCTTAAGGAGGTTCATGAAACGGAGTATGCAGGGACCCCAGAGACTTGGGATCAAGTGAAGGCTGCGCTGCATGAGGCTGCTGACCTGATCCAGGTCGTGCTGATCAACAATCAGTCCCAGGAGCAACTTAACTTCAAAGAACACGCCCGCGGAGGCCAAGGACTGACTGCGATCGCCATTGGCGGGCTCAGCCTTTCGCGCGGTCTGACGCTTGAAGGCCTGGCTGTCAGCTATGTCTACCGCAACACGCGAATGTATGATACGCTTATGCAGATGGGGCGCTGGTTCGGTTATCGGGCAGGATACCAGGACTTATGCCGGGTATATCTCTCCCAGGATGCCATCGACTGGTATGAGCATATCGCGGAAATCAGCCGAGATCTGGTGGGGCAGGTGTACGCCATGCG
Source organism: Bacteroidota bacterium (assembly GCA_028873925.1). Taxonomy (GTDB): domain Bacteria; phylum Bacteroidota; class Rhodothermia; order Rhodothermales; family Bin80; genus JAPPNA01. The sequence goes on from JAPPNA010000077.1 coordinate 33,788, forward strand.
TGCCCAGGGCAAGACCCCCAGGGATATGGGGTTGTATGTGAAGGCCCATCCAGATCGCCTCATGATTACTGCCCCCGGCAAAATCCACAAGGGTGAGAAGGTGACTTTGAACAAATTGACCTTGAACGAATGTTATGCCGGACGTTTGCTTGAGTTTGCGATACTCGGTTGTGATTCCGCCCAGCATCAACGCAATGAGGATACCATCCGCCGGGTATGGGAGGGGGAGAAACTGGAACCCGCGGTTCGGTGGTCCATGCGTTCCGGATCTATGCGGGACATCTCAGCTAAGGGATGGATTGTGCGCGGTGTTGCCAATGAGATCGTCACGCAATTTCTAAAGAGCTTTGAGGTGCATGCGACAGAGGATTTCAGGAAAAACGGCGTGCTGAAGTATCTGCACGAAATTGCAGGGAAGTATCCGCATTGTGATGTGCTGCTCATCTCGCCTCACGGCAGGTCCGCTGTCAGGACTCCACTGCGTTTAGGCGTTCAGGTGCGCACATTTGTCACAGGCGATACCGTACCGAGTGAAGCCAAAAGGGTCAACAAGTATCGCGTGGCCAGCCGAGGCGACGAAGGACTCGGGCTAACGCGCGAACAATGGCGTGAGGCAGATTCGTATCGACAGGAAAGCAATTCCCGCCGGGGCCTGATTGACTTTGACTTCAGAAAGGCACGCAAACGCCCGCTGCTCATGATCCATGTACTGGTTGACAAGCGGGAACCCGACATCAGGATGCCGACCATTGGCATGAGCTTTCCTGTGGACGATGTGGAAACGCAAGTGCAGGTTGTGGCCAATCCAACCTGGGTGAAGCTGCGAACGGAGGGGGCTTACGGTCTTACGGGAAACGAAGAGGATTTCTAGACCCGGAAAATGACCACACCTTGGGATAACATTCAGCGGCCCAGTGAGGCCTACAATGTCCGGCTTACCGAATGGCAGGGCATCATCACCACTTACTGGGGCAAGGATACAAATGGCAAATGTCTGTTTCTGGCGAAGTTGGAGGGCGACCATGTTCAGACGCTTCGGGAGGCAGCACTCAGCATTCACGGGATTGACATTGACCTGCGCGGGCGACCTCAGAGCTCGCATCAGAACCTCGTCCTAACATTGATCAGCCATCTGGATCGGGAACTGTTCCATGCGCTGTGCAAGACGATGGCGCGCAGAATGTGTCGCGCAGTGGATCCTGCGCATGCCTTGGAGATTGCCATTGGTCACTTGAAGAGATGGCAGAAGTTCCTGTCGGGGGGCAGGACCCAGCTGCTGAGTGCAGAAGAAATCCGGGGGCTGTACGCGGAATTGGACCTATTTCACGCACTGCTAAGGCTGGGAGTCGGCAGTGTGGATTGCTGGCAGGGACCGGAGGGGGCGGATCAGGACTTCTTTATCGGTGATGTGGCCATAGAGGTCAAGTCCTTGCCTTCCCAGGCCACAAGCAAAGTACACATTGCATCGGATGCCCAATTGGATTCGGCGGCAGGTTCACTGTTTCTGGCTGTCAAGAATGTCGGCTCCGGGCCGGATGGGCAATCTCTGAACGACCGGGTGCGCGAGCTTTGCGCAATGCTGCCGGGCACGGCGGCAGTACAGACGTTTCAAGACAGGCTCAGTCGGGTCGGTTATGAGGAGCTGGACCACTATGATGCTCCTCAACTTCAGGTCAGCGCTACGCGAATATTTGAGGTGAGGGAGGGGTTCCCGCGGCTGATTCGCTCGAAGCTGCCTGTCGGCGTTGTTAGTGTACGATACAGCCTGAACATCGGGGCACTCAAGCCATTTGAATGCCCAATCAATCAACTTTGGAACAGACTCGGCGAGAATGGACAACACACTTGAAAACTATTTTCACGACTTCCGCCAAAATGTGCTGCTGAGAGCGGATATAGACAGCAATTACAAACGCGCAGCTTTCCTGGATTATGCGGCCGACAAATTGGTTCAGGGCGACTTTATCGCGGGAATGGAGCACTGCTACTACAGGAAGTCGGGGTCGGGCAGCGTGGATGGGTTCTTTCTTGATCAGGACCACGGACAGCTGGATCTGGTCATAGTGGACCATAATGACAATGAGGGCCTGCAGCCGATTCACAAACAAAGCGTTGATGCAGCCTTTAAAAAACTGCGGAAATTCTATGTCAGTTGCCGGAATAAGGCTCTCTATCGGCAGCTTGAAGAGAGTTCGGACGCTTACAGGCTGGCAAAAGGGATCCATGACCTGCAGAATGAAGTCAGCAAGGTCCGCATGACCCTGATTTCGGAGCGAAAACTGAGCACGCGCAAACTGAGACTTGAGAAACACGACCTGGAGGGTAACAGGGCCAGCTACGCGATCTGGGACATGTCGCGGTTCCATCGCCTGGACAGCTCCAGGGACGGACGTGAAGAGGTCGATGTGGATCTTCACCGGATGTTCAGGAAAGGCATTCCATGCCTCCAGGCGTATGTGGGTGCGAAGGCATTTCCCTCCTATCTGGGCGTGGTGTCCGGAGACATTCTGGCGGGCTTGTACGATGAGTACGGTGCACGACTGCTGGAGCAGAATGTGCGCTGCTTCCTGCAGGCCAGGGGCAACGTAAACAGAGGCATCCGCCGGACCATTATGGAGGAGCCGGAAATGTTTTTTGCCTACAACAACGGCATTACGGCCACAGCCCGCAGAGTCAGCACGGAATCCGGCCGGTCCGGCAGCGAAATCACCCGGATGGTTGACTTTCAGATCGTAAACGGTGGGCAGACGACGGCATCGCTGTTCCACGCATCCCGGATTGGCGGTGCGCCGGACCTCAGTCGGATATTCGTCCAGATGAAGCTCTCTGTGCTGGAAGACAGAGATAGCGACGAGATTGTGTCCAACATCTCCGAGTACGCAAATACGCAGAACAAGGTCAATCTGGCTGATCTCAAGTCCAATCATCCGTTTCAGACCTGGATGGAGGGCTGTTCACGCGGCTATTGGGCTCCGGCCGCTGTGGATGCTCTGAGAGAAACCAAGTGGTTTTATGAGCGCTCGCGCGGCCAGTACTTGGATGCGCAGTCTACAATGACCCAAGGTCAGAAGACGAAATTCACGGCAGAATATCCCCGTGCCCAGAAATTCACCAAGACCGACCTGGCCAAATTTGAAAACGTTTGGGATGAAGAGCCCTACTGGGTCAATATGGGTGCCCAAAAGAACTTCCTGCAATATGCCCAGCGGATAAACCATGTCTGGGCCGAGGCCCGCGAGACATTTGACGAGTGCTACTACAGGCGCGTTGTTGCCCGCGCCATTGTATTCAGGGCAACAGAGAAACTGATTTCACGGCAGCCCTGGTACGAGGGCGGTTACAGAGCCAATATCGTGGCCTACACTTTATCAGCCGCCAACGAAGTAAGTCGGACCCGCAATCTTGCGCTGGATTTCGTCAGGATCTGGAAGGAGCAGTCGGTTAGCACGGAATTTCTTGCCGGTCTCGCGGTATTGGCAAAATGCGCATTTGATGTGCTGCATGCGGAGGACAGACCTGTCATGAATCCATCGGAATGGGCCAAGAAACCTGAATTCTGGACGCGCCTCGCGCCGCGGCTGCCGGCTGCCGCCGAGCGACTGCCGAGCGGTTTCTGGGATTACTTCGCGCAGGCGAATCAGGCCGCGGCATAGCTGCCGTACCACGGCTGCAGCAGCGGCCAAGCATGGCAAGTGCTACGGCCGAATCTGCTGTCGGTACGGTCGAATCCGGGATTGGAATAGGTTCCTTCGTCACCTCCAAGGCTGTGCGGATCGTTACGTTCAATGTACATGTGGACGGAGCCTATTGTGCGCGATTCACTATGAAAATTTGCCCTCTGGCCTGGATGCCGGGTCGGAGGGGCCATCGCCGGGTTGACTGACATCAACGACCACCACAGCGATACGGGTGCGGTCAGCCCCATTCAATGATTCGATCAAGCGGGATTGTAGCTCGTCGGCTGTCTGCGGCCTAGTGCCATTGAAGGGGGTTGGAGGATATCGTTGAGTATCGCCGAACCACAAAACCATGTACAGGCCAAATCCGTGAGAATCCGGATCCAGGCAGTACTTGCCGATTAATTGATCGTGCAACGCGGACTTCACATTCGGGTGGCAGCTGCGCTTGATCTCAACAGGAATCCTGAAGTTCCCGTAGCCTATCAGGATGTCTGATCTTGTGTCATTTGCGTGGACTCCCTCAATTTGAACTGAGACGTTCCATTTGCGCAATTGAAGGCCAAGAATGCTTGCTAAGGCGTTGCGGCAGGAGTTTTCGGGTCTGGGGTTATCTGGACGCCCATATTGATCCACATTCCAGTACTGATGCCAGTCGGACGTACTGCCGCGACGGATTTCGTGAGCCAGTTGCCTGAGGGTATCCGTAGTCAGCGCCATCAGATCCTGTGCATTTGTCGGCTCCCGATTGGCCAGAGTTGCGGCTACACTGATGGTATCCGCAGGTTGAAAGAGCCATTTACTCAGGCGCGCACGTAACTGTGGCACCATATTGCGAATCAAATCGTGCCACCCAGGGAGGCCAGGGTCGTCTGCCAATTGCTCCAGCACACGCAACGCTGTCGAAGAAGGGGTCAGTAACAGCGTCTCCAGCAATCTGGTGATGGTTGCTCCGCCGCCTCGTCCGGCTGAAGGGAAATGTCGGATTGAAACCGGGGGCTTGTGCCATGGAGCCATCAGCTGAACGAGCACCATTATTGCCTCTGGAGGCGGGGGGCGCGATTCAATGCTTTGAAATAGCCGGATGGCTTGGGATAAGTACTCAACATGGCGTTGATTGCCTTGAACGAATGCACTAAGGCGCTCGGCATAATGCGGGGGTTGCATCCAAAGCCCCGCAGTCAGCCACCAAACCCGCTGCACATTGGTCATACTTTTGGCGGATATTTTTTGATCTATCAGCTCCGACGTTGCATCCGCTGGACATAGTCGCAACGCACCATGCAGAAGGTGCATCAGACTGTATAATTGCGGGCTGCGGACCGGTAGCTTCCCGAGAAGTGGCAGAATAATCCGCTCCGCAATATGCTCAAACCTGCGGTCGTAGAGCAGCCGGGCAAGCTCAGGAGGGTTAAGCGAGCTGCCAGCCCACGAGGCAGTAACGAAGCGCCTGTAAACCTCTGCGACGAGAATGGGATGCTTTTGGACTACTTGAGCAAACCACGCAGGGAGGGCATCGCTCGGGCCTATCATGAACCGGCGGGTTGCGAAATAGACCGCAACGGCCCGGCGTAATCGCGCATCATCACGCCATCTTACGTCAGCAATTTCTGACAAACCCGCCAAGCAGGGTAGCATCGAATTATGCGGTAGGTTCCGGCTTGTCAGCTGAAGGATTTCCTGCTCAGTCGGGGTGTCGGAATTCAGCGCAGCGCGACGGAATTCATCCAAGATGGCTGCAATTACAGTCTGGTCTTCCCCCAAAAGACTTCGGAGTCTGCACTGCGGTGTCGGACCGTACGCATCGTGGTGTAAGTCAAAGTACGCAGCTGCGATTTGGTGCAGTGTATTCTGCGGTATTCTCTGAAGTCCAGAGGGTTCGTCTGCGCTCGTCGCTCCCGTGGGATGCTCCAGATACTCCAATACCTCCTGACCCAAATCGGTAAGGGTGCTGGCGGGTGCTCTGTTCTGATCGCCAGGCGATGTTAAAACCCGATTTCCCAAGTCATCCGACCGATCGTCCGCGAATTCAGACCTTTTAGCTGCCGGGACGGATTCCTGGTCACATGACCGCCCGGCTGCGCGTTCCAGGTGATCAGAACTGGGGAACGGGTGGTCCAGAAAACGGAGCGGGGCAAGGACCGGTGATTCGGGGCTGTGGTCCTGCATCTCCTGAAACCTAGAGAGTTCCAGGCACACTTCCGGCTGTTCGGCCAGGAAAGCACGAATCACTTCTTCCTCCTGCGACGGGCCAAAGTCATAGGTACGTGCCTGAAGAGATAACCCAGCGATACCAATCCAATTGAAGAGTTGGCGGGAGGTAGCAATGGGTGCACGATCGTCAAGAAATATTTCCAGGACTCTTAGGATCAGTTCACGCACGGTTTGTGCAGCCCGATTATCGTCGCCCCACAATTCAGCGTGCCGCTTAGCCAGTGCGTCCAGAAGGTCGGTGAGTTCCGCGTGGGATGAGTGCTGTATGACCGTAATTGCCCAGAATTCCAGGTAGGATATGGCCGAGAAAGGCGCATTCAGTCGGGGAGTATGTAAATGGCGCACAATTGCGCGGGGGCCAAGTGTTTGCGGGTACATCTGTGGCAGGATAGCCCCCAGAAGATCGTCAAACTCATCTGCGATCTCTCCGCGTCCAATATCCTCAGATAATCGTTCCAAGGCATCCAATGCTTGCGAAGAGCCTCTGCCCAGTTGATGGATGGCAGCATGCAACGCGCTGAGTCGGATGTTCTGATCCCAACGCTCATCTCGGACTATAGCAAATAGCGGCTCGGCAGCATTGGGAAATCGCGCGGTTTGTCGGAGCGCCGCCGTAAGTAAGGTTAATCGCGCAGGATTTGTGTTGTCCGGCTTGGATGCAGAGAGAAGTTTGAATACGTCATTTGCCGTGCCTGCTTCAAGGAGGAGGCCCAACTTATCACTGGTCCGCAGACTGTCCACAGCCCGGGGATCACAATCAGCCGAACTAAGCAGCTCATTCAGCAGCTGCCGTATTTCGTGCCGCTCAAAGCTGTCCAGATCAGCGTTGGATATAATGGTCAGTGGCGCAAGTGAAATGAGCCGCTGACGCACGGTCGGGCAGAGTTCGGCCAGCCAGGCCACGAGTCCGTGGAAGACCGGTTGCGGGGTTCCATCATCCCCCGCGACCAATGCAACCCACCGGTCGAACGGGAGTCCATCGGCGAGTCGGTCGGCTATATGTCGTGCCGCGAGGAATTCAGCCAGGTGCCTGTGTACAGGGGCAAATAAGCCTTCGGCAATCCCGCGGAACAGCCTCGATGTCACAACGCTCCGATCCGCCGCGGAGCTGTATTCGGGAACGTCTTCAAGGGCCAGGTAGCCGGATGCCAACTGAAGGCCAAGCGAAAAGCCTTCTGTGTTCGTCAAGATCAGCAGCGCGCTTAGGTAGCCTGCACGCTTCATCCGCAGCTCGGATGCCGGCAGATCCACTGACGCAATTCGATGCTCCTCGTTATGCTCCTTCAGCAGGAAATCACATGCCCACTCCATGAGTTTACGCTGGTTGTCTGGCACGCTCCCACCGCGCGCAGGTAAGGCCGTAAGCTTCAGATTCAGCGGGTTGGAGAGGAGAACGCCAGCTCCTGCAGAGCGGGCAGATGCCGAAATGCCGCGGTCACATCCATCCTCAGCTTCGTTTTCCAAGACCGTGGACACCTGCGAATCCGTCAATGGGGCGAGCATAAGTATCGGGAGCTCACCATCTGGCGAAACCTGCCTCAGATGCTTGCAATCATTGGATCCATACCACGCGGACCAACGACACGAGAGGCGAAATCTCGGTCTCCCAAGTCTGTCCAACCGGGTTCGGATCTGGTCCAGAACGCTTCGGCCATCTTTACCACCCGCCCGAATTTCGTCCAGGCCATCGATAAAGAGGACTACGTCTCTCCATTCCTTCCTAGGCTCCAGGCAGATAAAATCACGCGCCGTAATGTACACTCCGTCGGCAATGGCCTTAGCCTCCTGAGCAAAAACGGTGGTCTTTCCCATTCCAGGATCCCCCAGCAGCACGAAGGTATCGAAATCCCGAAAGTCCTCAATGGAGCGATGACCTTCGAATTGACGTTCACCACGAGTCGGATATATCTCAACGCACCTGCGTGGAGCCAAGTACTTCATCAGGACCTGCACAAGTCTGGCGCAGGAATTGCTAAGAAGTCCTTCAGCGGCATGCCGCCGCGTCCGATGGTCAACAAGCGATCGGCCTTGAAGCGATGCCCAAATTCCTTTAATCCCTGAAGGCATCCAATCCTTTTGCCGGATTTAACTTCAATGCCCACCAGTCGCCGACCACAGCGGACCACAAAGTCAACTTCAAGATTACCTTCCCGCCAATAGAAAACCTCCACGCCGGTGGTGGCCGTATTGCACAAGTGCGCCCCTACCGCGCTTTCCACAAGATGCCCCCAGTAACTGCGATCCGTCTGTGCCTCGTCAAACGTGTATCCCGCACTCGCAGTCATGAGCGCCGTATTGAGGACCTGCAATTTGGGCGTAGATGCGCGTTGCCGGATTATATTGCCCGCATATTTGGGCAGGCCCCGGAGCAATCCTACTCTTGAAAGTAAGTCAAGGTAACGTTTCAGCGTGGTGGCATTGCCAACATCCTGCAGCTGCCCCAGCATCTTGTTGTACGAAACGATTTGCCCGGAATAAGCGGTACCTATTTCGAACAGCTGGCGCAGCAATGCAGGCTTATCAACGCGTACCAAAGCCAGGACATCTTTCTCCACCGAGGGGTCAATAATGGCATCCCGGATTACGCTGTGCCAAGCGTTCTCATCGTTTTTGAGATCGTGCATGCCCGGATACCCGCCAAAGTAGATGAATTCATCCAAGGTAGCATTGAAAGCTGAGGCCATTTCGTCCAGCGACCAATGAGCAAGGCGGATTTGTTCAAATCTTCCCGTCAGTGCTTCCATTAATCCTTCACGCATCAACAGCGGAGCGGAGCCCAACAAGACTACATGGAGCTGAATACCATGGCGGCGATCCGCGTCCCAGAGTCCCTTTACTGCGGAGTGCCATTCGCCGATGGTGTGAATCTCGTCTAATACAAGGATGAATCCATTCTCGGAATGTTTGGCTAAAGTGCGCGCACGCTCCCAAACCTGAATCAGCCACTGAACATCACGCGGCCGGCCGGTAGCTAATCCGAATTCCACTCCCGCCAATCCACTTGGCTCCGAGAATGAAGACGATGGCTCGTCCACGGCGATGTACCTGTTTTGCCGGCTGGTAAGGCCGAGTCCCTGCAAGACAGCGGTGGTCTTGCCGCATTGACGCGGCCCAACTACGCATATCAGGCGGCGTGGCTTAGCCTCCAAGCGAGCCACGAGTAATTCCACCTCTTTTCGCCTAAACTGGGGTAGCGGATGCATTTATCATTGTGAACAAAATTATTCACAACAGTAATTGGATTCGGATGTTCCCCAATGAGGGTGCAGTACGCGAGGCTTGCGCTGCCCCAATGTTAGCTGGACGGTCGCCGGGGAAAGGCAGTGGAGGAATGTAATCCGGCATTCCCGGAAGGAGGATTCAGATCTGTATGGATACTCAGGCGGATTGTGGCCGCCCAATGCAGTGGGTGCGGGAAAGCAGCGGGTAGTGATGCCATCGGATCGCGGCGGATCGCAAAGGAATTACTGTAATGAACAAAATTGGTCACAACGATAAAGATCCCCACGGAACGCGGGATTCATATCTGCTTTCCCGGGGAAGGGCCATGAAAAAGCGCCGGAAAAGCCGAAGATGGCCGAATTCTCGCGCCGGGAGTACACCAAATGAGCACTTGGATCGCCCCCTATTGGTGCGAGCGAGGCTCCAAAGCCCTGCTTTTAGGCAACTGTCTGGCCATCTACAGGGCCCAGCTGCCGCGATAGTCACGGCGTACGAATGCGTTGGCCGGATCGTAGTTGGTCACGCGCATGGCATCGCCATCCCATTTGAGCTTCTTACGCCCGGTATACACCGGCCGGCTGCGACCGTTGGGCATCGTGCGCATTTCCGAATGCATGAAACTGCGCAGGGCGAGATTGCCAAGCAACACCATCTCGGTAAACGGACCCGCATAATCAAAATTGGAGCTGCACGCCGGGCCGCCCTTACAGGCCTCCACCCATACACGCTGGTGACCACCGGTGCCTCCCTCAACACGCGGCAATGTCTGCGAAGGAGCCTCAAAATCATCCATCCTGGAGGTGGGCAGCAGTGTCGGATTCGCTCCGTAGGTCTCACACAGAATCTTACCTTCGGACCCCATGAAAAGACATCCGCCTCCGGCGCTCAGAGACTCGCCATCGGTCAGCTCGTCCGGTCGGGGCGGCATAAGCCCGCCATCATACCACGAAAGCCGGATCGGCGGCATCCCCTCACGCGCCGGGAACTCAAAATGGATGATGGACGAAAGCGGCGCACTCTCGTGGTTGGGGATCGGGCGCCAGTTCTCCGTGATCACCGTGGCGCTGGCTTCCACACTGGAGGGATATCCCAGTTTGAGGGCTTTGTAGGCCGGGTCAACCACATGACAGGCCATGTCGCCCAAGGCACCCGTCCCGAAATCCCACCAACCGCGCCAACTGAACGGCAGGTAATTGGGATGGTAGGGGCGCTCCGGCGCAGTGCCGAGCCACAAATCCCAGTCAAGGCTGGCAGGCACCGGCGGTGTCTCCGAAGGACGAATGAGTCCCTGCGGCCATACCGGACGGTTGGTCCAGGTGTGCACCTCGGTGACATCCCCGATGGCACCGGACCATATCCACTCGCATACCTGGCGGATACCCTCACCGGAATTGCCCTGATTGCCCATCTGCGTAACCACTCCGTACTGACGGGCGGCTTCGGTCAGCTTCCGGGCTTCGTAGACATCATGCGTTAGGGGTTTCTCCACATATACATGCTTGCCCAACTGCATCGCCGCCATCGCCGCGACCGCATGCATATGGTCAGGCGTGGAAATAGCCACCGCGTCAATGCTATGGTGCATCTCGTCAAGCATCACGCGGAAATCGCGGTAGCGTTTGGCCCCGCTGTAGCGCTCAAACGAGTCCGCCGCACGCGCATCATCCACATCGGCCAGCGCCACCACATTGTCCAGGGTCGAACCGTCCTCTTCGTTGAAACCTGAAGCTCCCTCTAGGACATTCTGCCCTCGGCCACCGGCACCGACAGCCGCGATATTGAGCTGATCACTGGGAGCCCGGTAGCCGGGTCCGCCCAGCACATGCCTGGGAAGGATCATTACACCGCTGGCCACAGCCGCAGAGCGGGCCAGAAACGAGCGGCGGGATACGTCTTTGTTCATGGGGTCGGGAAAGGACGGTTCAACCTAGGTTAATTTCGGATTCTTCAAGCATTAAAGCAAGGTCTATCCGTCGCCACTTTATTGGCCTGACATTGTGAATTATGCCACATAGATTGGTGGCATGTTCACGCAGAATCAGGTATTGCGCACTCTGAGCGCGCCGGAATCACGGGACCGGCTTGAGGCCGTAGTGGCTGATCCGCGGTTGGCCACACGCGGAGCGATGGCCCGTGAGGTGTGCATGGTCTTCAACTTTACGGATGCGCGCGGACGTTTGCAGATCGCCACCTGTGTCAAGGCGCTGACCAAGTTGGCGGACCGGGGGCGGATTGATCTGCCAGCACCCACGAACAACTACGCGGCGGGCGCGGGTCCGCGCCTGCTGCCGGACGCGGTACCGATGCCGGACAATCTGCCGGACGCAGTCCGGGATGTGCAGGATCTGGCCATAGTGCGGGTTACCGACGATACGCAGCGCGCCGTGTGGAGCACCCTGTTGCATCATGAGCATCCGCGCGGCGTGACGAAGTTTTGCGGTGCTCAGATGCGGTATCTCATTGAAAGCGCCCACGGATATCTGGGTGCGGTCTGTTTTTCTGCGGCCCCTGTGTGCCCATAAAACGTGAGACACGGTTAGACACTAGTTTGTGTAGCAGGGGTGGGGAAGGATGGCGGCTTTGGCCATTGGAGAGAATCGGTCAATTTATTCACCAGACCCTGTGATACATGGACGACAAGAAATTTTCGTACACTGAAAGTGAGGGCGAGGCCCCGCCGACGGAAGTGATCCCGAGGGCAAAGCGTCGCCGGTTCAGTGCGAGCTACAAGCTGCGTATTCTGGAGGAGGCGGATGCGGCCACGGCATCAGGAGAGGTAGGAGCGTTGCTGCGGCGGGAGGGCTTGTATTCCTCGCATCTGACCCAGTGGTGCCGCCAGCGCGAGCAAGGCACCCTGTTGGGGTCAACCCAGATCGGTAAGGAGCTGCTGGCGAAGGTGGAGGAGAACAGAAAGCTGCGCCAGGAGATCAGCAAGACGCGTAGCGAGCTGAAAAAGGCCAAGGTCATTATTGAGGTTCAAAAACAAATCTCAATGCTTATTGGGGAAAGCAGCGAGGTAGAGGACGAAAAGATCGGATCGAGATGATACGCGAGTTGGCTGCGACGATTGGCGTTACATTGGTCTGTGTGCTGGTGGGGATCTCCCGAGCCACCTATTACCGGAGCCTGCGGGCACCGAAGCCATCCAAGCGGCGGCGGAATGTCCGCCGGCTATCCAAAGCGCTGCGGGCGGAGATTCTGGCGGTTCTGAATTCGGATCGGTTCATGGACCAGCCGCCCCGACAAATCTGGGCTGCGCTGCTGGATGAAGGCCGTTATCTGTGTCATTGGAGGACGATGTACCGGATTTTGCGGGAAAACAACCAGATTCAGTGTGCCATGAGCAGGAGGTGATATGATGTGAGATATTGCAGACTGTGTAACTGC
>JAPPNA010000015.1 GCA_028873925.1 Bacteroidota bacterium
CGAAACGTGAAATAGGCAAAACCCCGTGATTCACGCGTTTTGCAAGAGCTTCAGTGGTATATCGCGGTCAATATTTGTCCTTATCCCACTTCACTTCAAGAAAATCGTGCAGTGACGCGCTGCAGGGTCCGGCAGAATGCTCCGAACGAGTGTCAAACCCCATACCGGCTGCGCGGAATTGCCCCCCCCCCCGCAGAAGCTGACTGCCGGCACGGATCACACCGGAATCTGACCGCCACAGGTGCCACACCGCTGCCAATCCAAGTGGGCAATGTGGGTTTGCCGGTGGAACCTGTAGTCAACGGCGCATACATCCGCCGCAACAGGGTGCCGAGTGCCTGCGAATTACTCAGAGGTACTGGCACCCCAGGAATCAACGGCCGATGCTGTATTCGTTGGCTTTGACGAAAGACCGAAGGGTGGAATCAGAACTGGCGTGGAGCTCATCCACCGTGCCCAGCCAGTGCAGTCGGGCCTGATGCAGGTAGGCTACGCGGTCGGCAATCCGCAACACCGAGTGCATGTCATGCGTCACTACAATGCTGGTAATGTCCAACTGATCAGCCAGGCCCTTGATGAGCTCATCAATGGTGTTGGAGGTTTCCGGATCAAGGCCGCTGGTAGGCTCGTCATATATGATGTAGCGGGGCCTGAGTGCAATCGCACGCGCCAGCGCGACACGTTTGCGCATGCCACCGGACAATTCCGATGGGCATGTGGCCCCCACTTCGGGCAACTGCACGAGATTGAGGCATTCCTGCACCTCATGGTGGATCTCGGTCTCGGTCTTCCGGGTGAGAGTGCGCAGCGGGAAAGCGACATTCTCAAACGCATCCATGGAGTCAAACAGGGCTCCCCCCTGAAAAAGTACCCCGAACTGGCGCCGGATCTGACGCAGTTGTCGGTAGGAGATGTTGGAGAGATCAATACCATCGACAGTCACCCGGCCCCGGTCGGGGCGAATCAGCCCGATCGCATGCTTCATCAGCACGCTCTTGCCGGCACCGCTTCGCCCGATGATGGCTATCGTTTCCCCATCGTACAGGTCAAGGGAAATATCCTCCAGCACCAGATTGCCGGAGAATGACTTGTGCAGATTCCTGATGGAGATCATGGGTGGAAGGGTACGGATGCTTACAGCAGCAGGATAGCCAGCACCAGGTCAGCAATCAGCACGACTACGCAGCTGGTGACCGCCGCACGGGTCGTGCTCTTGCCCACGCCCTCAGCGCCGCCTTCAGTGTAGTAGCCCATGTAGCAGGAAATGGATGTAATGAAGAATCCGAACACGAGCGACTTAATGAGCCCGAACCAGGGACCGAAGTCGTCATAGTGCGCCTGGGCACCGCTGATGAATTCCCCTACAGAAACGACATCGGTCAGCATTGCTGCGCCAAAGGCCCCCATGACCCCAACAAAGCACGCCGCGACGTACAGGATCGGAAACATCAGTACGCCGGCCACCACGCGCGGCACAATCAGATAGCCGACCGAATTGAGGCCCATGACCTCCAGTGCGTCAATCTGCTCAGTCACACGCATGGTACCGAGCTCCGCTGCAATCCGGGCCCCGACACGGCCCGACAGAATAAATGCCGTGACGACCGCCGCCAGTTCCATTGTCAAAGAGGGCACGACCACCGCGCCGATGATGCTGGCTGGAATCACAGGGGATACGAGTTGATAGGCGGTCTGCACGGTGGTTACCGCCCCTGAAAACGCGGCCGCTAGGGCAACAATCGGAATGGAATCCAAGCCGATCCGCCCCATCTGGATGACGATATTCTTGCGGTAGATGGCAATGTCATCCAGCGAGGCTCCGGCCCGCTTCAGCAGCAGGGCAAAACGTCCGATGCTGTAAAAAGGCTGAAAGAGTCTCAGTGCTAGGGCCTGCATGGCGTGAATGGATGTATGGGTGCGTTTATGACGCGGCCCGATTCATGTTTCTGACCCGCAGCGCCGCTGCGTGCGTACAATCAGGATAATCGGATAACGGCATGGGTAAGACCAGAACGCGTTACGTCTGTCAGGAGTGCGGCCACTCTTCCCCAAAATGGCTGGGCAGATGCCCGAGTTGCAGCTTCTGGGACACCATGGTGGAAGAGACGGGCAAAGAAGCAAAGCGACCTTCCCTGCGGCGCGCACAGCCGCAGCCCATGGATGTGGTGGAAATCGGTGAAATGCCCCGCATTGTCACCGGCGGTGCGGAACTGGACCGACTCATGGGCGGCGGCATCATGCGGGGTTCCATAGCCCTGGTCGCCGGCGATCCCGGAATCGGCAAGAGCACCCTCATGACGGAACTGGGGCGCTATGTGGACCCGCTGACGGTGCTCTATGTGACCGGCGAAGAATCCCCCCGGCAGGTCAAACTCAGGGCGCAGCGACTCGGCGCGGCTACCGCAAATGTGCTGCTGCTGGCCGAGACTGATACGGCCCACATTCTGGATGCCGCCGAAGATACGGCACCGGATGTGGTTATTATTGATTCCATCCAAACCATGTATCACCCGGATGTTCAAGGGGCCGCCGGGAGTGTGAGTCAGATCAGAGAGTGTGCCGCCGTACTGATGCGGGCGGCCAAAGCCATGAATGCGGCGGTATTCCTGGTGGGACATGTAACCAAAACCGGTTCCATTGCCGGGCCGCGCGTACTTGAGCATCTGGTTGACACCGTTCTGTACTTTGAGGGGGACCGGCATCATGGCTATCGGGTGTTGCGGGCGGTTAAGAACCGGTTCGGCTCCACCAACGAGATCGGGGTCTTTGAAATGACCGGTACCGGTCTGAGGGAGGTATCCAATCCCAGCGAGATCTTCCTGGCGGAGCGGCAGGCCGGACTCAGCGGTTCGTCGGTCATCTGTTCGGTGGAAGGCACACGGCCGGTGCTGGTGGAGGTTCAGGCCTTGGTTACACCAACCTCCTACGGAACGCCCCAGCGGGCCGCAACAGGAATTGACCCGAGACGTCTTCAGCTGCTCCTGGCGGTCCTGGAAAAACGGGAGGGCCTGAGTCTGGGCGGCCATGATGTATTTCTCAATGTGGCGGGTGGCGTGCGATTGGATGAGCCGGCGGCTGATCTCGGCGTGGCTGCGTCCATCGCGTCATCGCTGCATGATCTGGCAATGGCCGCCGAAAATGTGCTGATCGGTGAAATCGGCCTCGGCGGAGAGGTTCGAGGGGTCAGCAAACTGGAACTGCGGTTGCGGGAATCCGAGAAAATGGGGTTTACCCGGGCAATCGTACCCAAGATCAGCCTGCAGGGCCTCGTCCCGGTACCCGGCATCAAAATCCATGCCATAGAAAGTGTCAGCGAGCTGCTGGGGCTGCTCGGATGACTCCGGGCAATAATGGCAACCCCGGCATCGTTTTCAGGTCGCACGCCAGATCACAATCGGTTGATGCCATCCGGAATGGCTGAACGAATCAGCGATGACGCGCTGTTGGCCGCGTATGCGGAACGCGGTGACCGGCAGGCCTTCAACCAGTTGGTTCGGCGGCATAAAGATCATGTCTATCGCTACATTCTTTCCATGGTGCGGGATCCAGAGCTGGCCAGCGATCTGTTTCAGGACACGTTTCTGCGCGTGATTGATGTGCTGCAGAACAGGCGCGGCTCCTATACGCCCCAGAGTCGTTTTGCGGGTTGGGTCACGCGCATTGCACGCAATATTGTGCTGGACCACTTGCGGAGTCGTTCCAAGTGGTACGATATTGCGGATGGTGACGAAACCTATTTTGACCGGCTCGCGGATCCGGAGCCGTTGCCGGATGAAGTGCTCCACGGCCATGAGCAGCGCAGTTGGCTCACCGGATGCATCTCGCAGCTGCCTGATGCTCAGCGGGAAGTGCTCATCCTCCGACAGGACACGGACCTGACGTTCAAAGAGATTGCGGACCTTACCGATGTGTCCATCAACACCGCCTTGGGGCGTATGCGCTATGCTCTGATTAATCTTAGGGCGCTGATAAAAAAACAAATGCCTCAGCCCAACGCGGCATTGTCGCGCACCGGCCTGGCGGAAACCGCACCCGTGTGATTTGGTCATGGATAAAAGACTTCAACTGCTTGAACATCTGTATGGGGAGGTATCGGACCCGCAAGCGCTGAAGGCGCTTCTGGCGGATCCTGAACTGCGGGAAGAATTCGGCCATCTTGAGGAGGTGCGTGATGTGCTCGCGTCCGGTATGGGGCGCACACTGCCGCACGCGCCAAAGGCCGCGGTGGACCGGGTAATGCAGGCGGCGCTGCCGCGGCCCCGCAGGGTGTATATGGGGCGCAGGCTGCGGCCCCGACGCATCGTCATCCTGGCTGGCGCATTGTCTGCAGCAGCGGCCATTGTGGCACTGCTGATTCTGGGCAGTCAGCCGCGTGATGAGGTGCCCGAGGTGGCAGAAGTTGAACATCAGGCCGATCCCGATACGGTGCTCAAATGGGACGATACGGATGACTTTATTCAGGTGCGCCAGACGCTCTCGGTGGTGCGCCAGCGCACCAGTCCTCAACTGTGGGATGAATCCGCGGTGATGTCCCTGGATTCCATTCCGGCCAACCCGGCGGCTGCATTGCCGGGTATCCATTCAGTAAGCATCAACCCAAGAGTTCCTTAAGAGCTATGAAGGAAATACTCCGTACTACCGTATTGGTGGCGGCCGTCCTCTTCGCCTACGGAGGCACGGCCGTTGCCCAGACCATTGACCTTAAGATCGCCGACGGGGTCGTAACGCTCAATGATCGGATTCTGTCCGAAAACGATCTGCCCGCCAGTCTCAAGCTGGATGGCGTTCGGTTCAGAGCGCGGCTGAGAGATGCGCGCAGTATCGTGGTGGAAATCAACGGCCGGCAGTACGACATTACCCGTCGCACCATTGAACCAAAAGCCTGGCGGACCCGCAAATGGCACATCCGTGTCGGAGAAGGCGACTATGAGTTAAGAGGAAACGGCTCCCTGTGGACGCTGCCCAAGCCGGTGGACATGGCGGAAGCGATGAGGCTTGCGGCGGAAGCCTTCGCTGCGACTACGGGATCTCTTGATAAGGCTTTTGAATCATACAGTCGTAACGTCAACAGGAATGTCGATCGGTTAACCGTATCGTTGACCCGTTTGGCGGACAGGACTGACACGCTTGACATCACGATCATGCCTCGCCTGAGTCGGATGGCAGAAGTGTCAAGCTACCTGTCGCAAGTGCACGCTGCGGATCAGGAACTCTTTGCCGAAGTGCAGGCGGAGTGGTTGCTGGAGGCCGAAATGGTCGCCTTGGCGGCCCGCATCCGGGCCATGGAAGCCTCAGATGAACGCCGCGCCCAAGTGGAGAAGCTGCGTGCACAGCTCCAGGAAACCTTTAAGAAGAAACAGGACAACCGGCGCCGCGAAATCCGCCAGCTTGAGGAAGAGCTGGCGCGCCTCAAGGAACGGACCGAAGAGAGGGACCAGGCGCGCGAACGCCTGATTGAAGCGCGCCTGAGGGAATTGCTCGGCAGTGAGCACATGCCGTAGCGAGTTATTTTACGCCATGCTGTTCGGTTATGCCATATGCCTTGGCCGTTGGGTCTTGGGTGTCGGCTGGGCACTCCGTCGGCAACTGCAAGGTCGTCATGCGTAAGGATTTGCAGCTCGCTGGCCCCGCAAAGACCTCACACCAGCCGGATGCGGACTATGGCCCAGCGGTTAAGGGAGTGGACGCTGAGGTCTTGCAGGAATTTACGGCCGATACGCAATCGCGCGGTATTGACCACCGATATCCCTCATGTCCGCCCGAAAGTCCGGGGTTGGAGAGGTGGAATTGCTAAGGCTGAACTTGGAAGTGCGATGGAGCGTAACGCCTGTTTCCAACGTCTAACAGATATGCGCCTGATGGCGCACGAACGCTTATAACCAGGCAAGATTGAAGATGAAATTCCAAACGCTGCTGACCTGCACGCTGGCCTTGGGCCTGTTGCCTCTGCCAGCAATCGCCCAAGAGGAGGAAACCGAGGAGGAAGTGGTCATTGAGCTGAACGAAGAGGCTGCGGAGACCCTCGTAATTACGGCCCCGGTATTGGACAGCCTGATGGTGGGAGGGGATGTACATATTGAACGCGATGGCAGTACCATTGTCGTCACCGGACGGCGCGAAGGTGGAGACCGACGGGTCAGGTACATCGAAAGGCACCTCAATGAACGCGGACGGCATCGGCCAAACTGGCCTGCGATTATGCTTCGTCGGGATGGACGCGGTGCGTACGGCGTGCTCAGCCGGATATTTGAACTTGAGGGCGATTCCCTTGTGATCTTGAAAAATGACAGCACGGATGTACAGAAAGTCTGGGTCATGCCGTATCGGGAGCCGGACCGCCGTGATGTGCGAGTGGAGCACCGGGGTGATTCGATGATTGTGATTGTCGGAGAGCCTTCGCGGGGCCGCAAGTCCGGCGTGGACAGGGACCGGCACCGAGGCCGCACGGAAGTGCGGATTCGCCGCGCGCAGGACGGACGCAGTGCGTATCGAGTGTCCGGTCGGATATTTGAGTTTGAGGGCGATTCCCTTGTGGCCTTGAACAATGATAGCACGGGTGTGCAGAAAATCCGGGTCCTGCCGTATCGCGAGCCGTACAGCCGTGATGTGCGTGTGGAGAACCAGGGCGATTCAATGATTGTGGTTATCGGCGAGCCTTCGCGGGGCCGTATATCCGGCGTGGACAGGGATCGGCGCAGGGGCCGCCCGGAGGTGCGGATCCGCCGCGCGCAGGATGGGACACGGCCCCATGTACGGATTCAAAGGTGGCCTCGCCATCAGCCCAGCGCTGAGGCCGCAGAGATTGCGCGGATGGAAGCCCGAGCGCGCACACTGGCTGAGGCGGCCCGTACGGCGAGCGATGATGATCGCGCCGAGAATGAGGCTGCGCTGAGAGCACATCTTGCCGAACTCTTTGATCTGAAGCTGCGCATGGAAGAGCGCAGGGTGGAACGTGAACGCGAGCGTTTGGGACAGCAGGAAACCACGCTGTCCGATCGCCGGGCCAATCGCGACCGGATTATTGACGACCGCTTGAATCAGCTGTTGGGCCGCGGCTCCGTGTACCGCTGGTAGTGGTATATTGCCATCAATTCAGCCGCTGCCTGCAATGACTGCCGTACAACGACTGCGCAGTGCCCTTAGAGAGATCCCGGACTTCCCCAAGCCCGGGGTCATGTTTCAGGACATTACGCCCATTATGGGCAACTCCGAACTGCTGCACGATGCGATCATGGTCCTGGCGAAGCCGTACCGGAATCTGGGCATCACCAAGGTGGTGGGGGTGGAATCGCGTGGCTTTATTCTGGGGCCTCAACTGGCGCTGCATCTGGAGGCCGGATTTGTACCGGTGCGCAAACAGGGAAAGCTGCCGTATGAGACGTTTGCTGTAGAGTACAATCTGGAATACGGCAAGGACATCATCGAAATGCACATTGACGCGGTCAAACCCAGCGACCGCGTGCTGATTCATGACGATGTACTGGCCACCGGCGGCACGGCCTCGGCGACGGAGCGCCTGGTGACGCGCAGCGGGGCGGATATCGCGGGGTTTTCGTTTCTGGTGGAGATTGGTGCCCTTCAGGGGAGTCGCGCACTCAGCGGGCATATTCCGTTCCACGCTGCGATTACGACCTAGCGCACCGCTACGCAGGATATTTCGATCAGGGCACCGCGCGGCAGGCCGGACACCGCCACGGCTGCGCGTGCGGGTGGAATCTCGTTGAAGTAGCGGGCGTAGACTTCGTTTATGGTCGGATAGTCACTGATGTCAGCCAGATAAATGGTGCATTGGACTACATTTTCATAATCCATGCCGGCCGCGCCAAGGATCGCGCCCACATTATTGAGCACCCGTTCCGTCTGCTTCACGATAGTGCCGCCGATCATGTGTCCGCTCTTCGGATCTATCGCAATCTGACCGGAGCAGTAAAGGGTGTCGCCTACCAGAACCCCCTGACTGTAAGGGCCGATGGCCGCAGGTGCCATAGTGGTCCTTATCACCGTACGTACGGGCGCGCTGTTAAGCAGTTTGCGTGCCATAAAAACTTGCGGTACTGGACTGGTGAACAGAGATGCCTCTGCCTGGCGCATACAATATCCAAAACGCCGCTCATTTTCTGTATGAATTTATCTCAAAGAATGACCGTTGGGTGGCGGGCAAACCCACGTGAGTGTTCGTTCGTATCACGACTGGATGACCAAAGCAATATATTCTGATGGACTTGGGACTTAACGGACGTGCAGCGTTTGTGGCCGGTGCCAGCAGCGGGCTCGGATTGGCCGCGGCTGTGGCTTTGGCGCGGGAGGGTTGCCATGTGGCTCTCTGCTCTCGGGATCAGTCGCGGATTGAGGCGGCTGCCGCCGCTGTCCGGCAACAGCTGGCATCCAGTCAGGTGTTGCCGCTGGCGTGCGATGTTACCGATGAAGCACAGATTCGCAATGCGCTTGATCGTGTGGCCGTTGAATTTGGGCGGCTGAACATTCTCATCACCAACGCGGGTGGTCCTCCAACAGGCCTCATTGATGATTTTGACGCGGATGGCTGGCGTGATGGGTTGGAGCTTAATCTGGTGAGCACTATCAATCTTTGCCGCCATGCTCTGCCGCATTTGCGCAGGGCGGCCCGGGACGATGGCCATGCACGCATCCTCATGGTTACCTCCATTGCGGCTAAGCAGCCCATTGGGACCTTATATTTGTCCAATACTTCAAGAGCCGGGGTGCAGGGATTTGCCAAGACGCTTTCCGAAGAGGTCGGCCCGGAGGGGATCACGGTTAACACTCTGATGCCCGGCTTTACGCGCACTGATCGCCTTCAGCATTTGGTGGAGGATCTGATGGAGCGTCACGGGAAGACGGCTGATGAGGTGGAGGCTGGCTGGGCATCGGGTGCGGCGCTGCGACGACTGGGAGATCCCGAGGAATTTGCTGCTGCGGCCACATTTCTGGCCGGCCGGCCGGCCGGGTTCATCACGGGTATCGCACTTCCTATCGATGGCGGCTATAGTAAACACATGCTGTGAAATATGAAGCCCCGGGTACTGGTGGCAATGAGCGGTGGAGTGGATTCGTCGGTTGCGGCCGTACTCCTCCACAAGGAGGGGTATGAGGTCATCGGACTTACGATGAAGACCTGGGATTATGCCCACAGTGCACCGCGCCGTGCAGGTAAGGAAGTGGGCTGCTGCACGCTGGAATCAATGAATGATGCCCGGCAGGTGGCGCTGCGGTACGGATTCGCACATTTTGTGGTTGATATCCGCAAGGAGTTCGGTGACTGGGTCATTGAGCGGTTTACCGACGAGTATCTGGCGGGCCGAACGCCGAATCCATGTGTGTTGTGCAATACGCACATCAAGTGGGACGCACTGCTGAGACGGGCGGATGATTTGGGGTGCGCCTTCATGGCCACCGGCCATTATGCACGGGTGCGGCAGGAAAACGGACGCTGGGTGCTTTCCAGTGGGCGGGATTTAAACAAGGACCAGAGTTACGCCCTGTGGGGACTGCCCCAGGCGCATCTGGCCCGAACGCTGTTTCCGTTGGGCCATTACGAAAAACCTGCCATTCGCCAAATGGCCCATCAGTACGGTCTGGAGGCGGTGGCAGCTAAGCCCGATTCCTACGAAATCTGCTTTATTCCAGACAACGACTATCGGCGGTTCTTGTCAGACAGGGTGGAGGGTCTGTCAGCGCAGGTGGCTGGCGGGCCGATGGTGCTTAGCGACGGGACGGAAGTGGGGCGGCATGAAGGATATCCGTTTTACACGATCGGGCAGCGAAGGGGACTTAGGATTGCGCTCGGATATCCGGCCTACGTAACCGCCATTGATCCCGGCACCAATACGATAACCGTAGGGCCGCGGTCGGACCTGATGCAGCAGACACTGATGGCCCGAGAGATCAACCTGATCAAGTACCCGGACCTCTGCGAGGAGCGTCCAGCCTTCGGCAAGATCCGTTACAAGGACCCTGGCGCGCCATGTCTGGTGCGGCAGACTCCGGATGACGAACTGGTGGTTGATTTTACGCGTCCCAGAAGCGCAATCACCCCCGGGCAGTCAATGGTGCTGTATGAGGGCGCTGATGTGCTGGGAGGCGGTTGGATTCATTCGGTAGCCGAGCGAAGTGATGTTCATGCCACGGCTTCCACGGCGACAGCATGATGCGTACGGTGTTACTACTCGTGCTGGTGGCGGCGGCATGTCAGTCCATGCCCCGAGAACAGAAACTGACGGAATCAGAAATGGCTCAGGCAGAAGATACCACTGCTATTCGCGGTGTTGGCACCATTGTATTCAATGATTTTGAGGGAGGCTTTTACGGAATCGTGGCTGATGGCGGACAGCGGTATTATGCGGGTACCTTGGAAGAAGATCTGCGGGTGGACGGTTTACGTGTCCGTTTTGTGCTTCGTGAGCTAACGGGCGTGATGACCACCGTGATGTGGGGGCGGCCCGTGGAGATCATTACGTTGGAGCGATTGCAGTAGGGCCCCGATAATCCGGTGGCCTGCGCGGGGACAACGCACTCTTCCAGATCGCGAGGCTGATGCTCGCAATCCGATGGCCCATCCGCCCGATCAGGATCGATTCCGAGGCTGCAACTCCATAACCATGCCGCAGTATTGCCCATCATGCAGGAGCGGGCAGTCCCCAACGGTTACCAGTACCCTCGGCGGTGCGATCCTATTCGTGCCCGGCGGTGCCCCGGGTGCTTGAGAAACGACCGTTACGGGCCGCGAACGGTGGGTGCCACGGGGCCGGATTGAGCGCATGGCCAGACAACGATCGCCGGGAACTCTTCCCCACCGCACCATTGGGGGATGCCTACCCGATTACGCCTACCGGTTTGCCCGGGACTCCCTCCAGGCAGTCAGAATGCGGCGCATGAACACTCAGGTGGATGGTCTCCGGTATCGGATGCCGACGCGCCGATTGGACGCGCGCCGGAAAGTCGGGAGGCGTATCGGCCTGCAATGCGGAACAGATACTCCGGCGGGACAGCCAGTGCCAATGATCCCACAACGCAGTGGGTCCGCACCGAAACCACTCTCGGTGGGCCGCCCATTGCAGCCCGCAAAAAAATCGCTCAAAGTGAAACCTTTTGACAAGTCTTCTGTCAAAAGGAATATGACGATGCAGGAACTTACCCATCTAACCGGTATCACGGCACGTCAGGCACGTTACCTGATTGCTGAAGGCTTTATGCCTGCCCCCACCGGGGGACGGGCGCATGCTAAGTACGGGGAGGCCCATTTGTCGGCAATCTGGCGATATCAGCGGTTGAGGGCGGCGGGATTTGCGCCGGCCTCCATACGGCTGCTGCTCAAGACCCGGACCGGGGTTCCCGTTGAAGTCATTCCGGGGGTTACCCTCGTTGTAGATCCCAAGCTCATAGCCTCCAACACGCCTGTAACGGGCCTGAGTGCACGAATCAGTACAGCGCTGGAGCAAGTTCTTTCTGTCAAGATATCTGAGGATTCAAATGAAAAGTGATACTTCTTCCACCGCGGCCGAAAACTGGCTTGCCTTATCACCCTTCCCGGATGAGCGAGCGGCTAATGACCCCATTACCCGGCTGATTTACGCGGGCAGCCGGACGGACGAATCCTATGCGCCAATGGTGAAGATGGACTTCAGGGTCACAATCCGGAGCGGGCTGGCAATGGTAGCCATGACGCGCACCTACGTCAATAAGCTGGATGAACCGATCGAGGCCATCATGAGCATTCCCGTACCGGTGCAGGCCGCATTCTTCAATCTGAGTGCGGTGATCGGCGGCAAGCGGTACGAAGCGCAGGCCAAGTCCAAGCGGCAGGCGCGTGATGACTATGAGGAGGCCATTGATGAGGGTAAGGCGGCTGTGTTGCACGAGGAGTTGTTGCGGGGCATTCACTCATTGTCGGTCGGCAATCTTGGTGCGGGACAAGTGGCGGAAGTCACCTCGCATTGGGCTGAACCCTTACGGTTTTTTGAGGGGATTGGGCAGCTGCGGATTCCGCTGACCGTAGGGGATGTGTATGGCATTTCTCCGCTGGAAGATGTGGATACGCTGGAAACCGGTGGGCCGGTACCCCAGGCCACGCTGCGGATAGATCATGATGCGGGGGGTATTGAGCTGACCAGTGGCATCTTGCAGCCCGAGGACGGAGGGGGCCTGTTTGCCCAGGTGCCGAGTAACGCGCCCATAGAGATCAGAATGCTAAAGCCGAAGGTTGCCGCCCTGACCGGCCATACGGCCGATGCACGCCAGGTGGAGCTGCAAATTGTACCGGAGGCAGCGGCCACAGAGCGGCTGAACGCCGCCATTCTGGTGGATCGGTCCGGTTCCATGTATTCGGGTTGTGAGAGGTCGGGGGCATCACAGGAATCCAAGCACGCCGCCGTAGTTCGCGGCCTGCGGGAAGTCTTGCCTCATTTGCACAGCCAGGATCGTCTGGCGCTTTGGGAATTTGATACTTCCTGCGATCGGGTGGGGCGCTCTGAGGGCTTGGAGCATCTCGCGGCGTTTGCCCGATCAGTGTCTCAGCTCAGACAACCGAGCGGGGGCACTGCCATCGGTCATTCGCTTCGTACGGTGATGCAGGCGCATGCTGGCGCGGATATTCTCCTGATCACGGATGGCCAGAGTTACCAGTTGGACGTACAGGCGCTTGCGCGCTGCGGTCATCGCGTATTTGTAGTCCTGGTTGGCGAAGACAGCCTGGAAGCAAAGGTCGGGCATCTGGCCGCATTGACCGGTGGGGATGTACAATTCAGCTATGGTACTGATGTAGGCATGGCGTTGCGGGCCTGCATCCAGGGGATGCGTCAGCAGCGGGCAACGGAGCCGCTTTGCCGGATGGATGAAAACAATCAGCCGGTAAAGGTACGTACCAGCCGCAGTAACGCGGCTATCAAGGCTTTATGGTCTTCGGGTACCGGATCAGAGGAGACCGGTTCCGGCTTTGCCAGGGCGGTGGCGGCCTATGCGGCAAGTCTTGCCTTTGCCGGGGCAGGTGAAGAACAGGCGGAAGCGATTGCCATCGCGGAGGGCCTCGTGACCCATTTGACCAGTTTAATCCTGATTGCCACCGAAGGGCCCGCGCAGAAGGATCTGCCGCGGACCATCAAACAGCCGATTGCAGCTCCCAGACGCGCCGTTACGGGTAATCAAGGCAGGGTTTACGCGGCACTGCCCTCAGACCCCGGATTGCGGAGCGCCAGGGCAATGCCGCTGGGGGCACCTCTGGATCCCGTTATGCCACTTAGCTCGTACACGCCGGGCGCGTGCTATCTGAGGGAACCCCGCTGGCTTGACTGGGAAAACCTGGAGTGGTTGGGCGCGATGATTGACTGGAACGCTAACGCTGCGGGATTGGCAAAGGGAGAGTTGCATGGTCTACCCTCCGACATTCAGATGATGATTCAAGAGTTAGCCTGTGAGCTGGACGATCTGGCGGATGAATTGAGCACCGAGGCGGAGCTGCTTGTGATTGCCCTGGCTGCACTTGCCGCTTCCAAAGAATCCAGGCAGGCAGCACGCGTGTACCGGCGTCTGACCGCGAGCGTAGATGGCGACAGGTTGGACGAATACGCGGATTCTTTGGGCCATCAGGCGTAGTCGGGTTTCAAGTGCCGGGCCTAACTTACTGCAATGAAAGGGGTAGAGTGCACTTCACTTAATGTATTACATGAACTGAAGTTCGGCGCTGAATGGTCGGGCCAACCTCTGGACACACAGGTACGGTTTGTACGAGTCAGCAATTGGCGGGTATCACCGGATTCGGTGCATCGGAGGTGACACTGCCCGGATTTGGGCTGGCCATGGGTCTGATTGCCGCCGTCACATGCCGGGCCGCCAACTGAAGGATAGGCGGCGTGTCTCGGGGTCAATAGAGGTGGGCAGCGGCTACAAACAATTGTGCCAGCTTATCCGCTACCGATAGGTCGGCACCGCTCAGGTTTACCATCACGGTAACCACTACGCCCGATTCGGGCTGAATAATGAGTTGGGAGGTCGCGCCGCCGAGGCGGTGTCCCAGATTCAGTTGGTTAAGGTGAGGGGCCTGGGGGGAGATCATCCCGGGCGGGGGACAGGCTTCGGCGAAGATTCTGTCAGCTGTGAGCTATCAAAGGCCCACATCCGATTCGGATTGTGGGGTGGCTTCTGAGCAGGATGCAGTCTTGACGAAATCCGGGCGTGATTAAGTCTACACGGTTCAGATTATCGTGGAATCACGACATCTTGCCTGCCTCTTGAACCCCGCACGGCAGCAGTGGCGTAGTCAAACTGCCGCAGATGACACCCGCATGGACTCACGATCCTGTCACGCCAGCTCACCGCTGTCTCTCCCGATGCTCAGGAGGCACATATTGATATGTGTCCAGCGTACCCGCCAGCGCATCAGCCAGGATGTCCTGCAGCCAGCTCTGGCCATACGCTAGATCCCGCCTGGTTAGCTTTTCTTCGTTTCCGACAAATTCCTGCGCCATCTGGAGCAGTTCCGCATCGTGGAGCGACGCGGCCAGCTCTATGGCTGCTTTCATTGTGCGTGCTGATTCGTGCGAGGGTTCCAGCTCAATTCCCTGGATGTACTTAGCAGCCACTTGCTTCAGTTGCTCTATCTCTGATTTGCTGAATGAACTCAGCCCCCAATAGTCCACCATCATGCGGAACGTCTTCAAGGCACCTGCGAGTGCATCTGCCGTAATGCCCGATTGCGGGGTTGTGGCAAAAGCCATGACAGGCTTAACGGTCGCTCGGCCAAAGTTAATCATGAGTTCCCGCCATCGGTTTCCGCAGCAAAGCCACGGCAGCAGCACCTCAACCGTGGCCGGATCGTTCAATTGCCGTACCTGCCGGGCCATATGCATTGCATACTCGGCGCTCCCGTGAGTTTGATGGGCAAACAGGGCCCCGCCCAAGAGCCACTGTCGGGCCCGTTCGTTTTCGTTTGCCAGAGCCTCAATGAGTGCGGCCTTTACATCTGATGTACGCTGATCCTCCGGCAGCCGAATGTAGCCCTCCAAACCGAGAAAACTCGTGGACTGATCGGCACTGGTCAAATGCCTCACTATTTCGTCAGGCGCTGTCGGCCACGGGTGCTGGGCACTGGCATTGAAGATCGGGAGGAGGCCAATGAGATAGGCGCAAGCGTGTCGGGTGTACATGGTCCGAATCCACCTTATTTGTCTAAATTTAAGAGACAGTCCTCGTATTTGCCCCACGGCAACGCGTCAAAATTCAATTCGGCCTTCGCTAATTCCGCCAACTTTGTGAAGTAGGGTTGGTTACAACCGGTGCTGATATCTACCGCGTCCCCGTGCATATGGCGGCTGGTCTTGGGTGCTTCACTTCTCACATCCGTATTCCCCTGGGGACACCTGTAGCCTGAAGAGAGCGAGATGGGACCGCCGTACAAGTCTCGGAGTTCCTGAACATCCGCCATAATGCTCATGATGCCATATGGGCGATGCTTGCCATTTTCGTTGCCATCACTCCACCATCCCATGAATTCGTCCCAGGAAAAATTCGCCGTAGAGCCGCCTGTACTGAAATCATGACAGCCGGGAATCCAATCCACTCCAATGTCCTTGTACTCCGTGATCAGTTCGCAAACTGTCTCGTCGTCACAGCTACAGTCGTCCACTTCTTCATCATCGCCTCCAGTGTTACAATCGTCATCATGCGAGCACTCCCCTTCGCTTGGGATGCAATACATCAAAGAGATCGAACGTCCATCGCAATAGAGGAGAGCACCGGTCTCAGGATCATGGTAGCACATGACCCAATAGAAACAGAGCGCGCCTGCACTTTGGCTTCCATTGAGCCCTGCATCTGTAGCGTAAATTCGCGCGGTTGCTCGCCAAGACGAAAAACACGCGCCTGGCGGGGCTCATAATCCAGATCGAATTCCGCCACAATTGTGAGTGAATCTGGAAAGTACTCCTGCCAGTAGCTGTTCAGGATTTCTGATAGCTCCGTGACTGGGGCGGGTGTAACGATTTCCAAGATCCTGTCCGAGAACGTTTGTCCACCACTTTCTATCCCAAATACGGCTACTCCCATTGATTCACGATTGTCGCTGCTTAACCGCAGAGGCTCGCCGCTCAACCGCGCAACCACACGCGGCTGCCATCAAGCTGCCTGAGCACATGTGCCTCGGACCACTTGGGGGGCCGTATGCGCGCGATCTGGTGGCCAACGGGCGGGTCTGCCTGAGTTGGCTCAGGCACGGATAAATGCCGATCAGTATAGAATGCCTTAGCCGCCGCAATAAGTAAGTCATGGTCTTGCTTTACACCGCTACTTAAGCCATCGCAGCTCAAGCAAGCGATCGTGGCCGCGATCGCGAGAGTCAGGAGTCTGGAAGATCTCTGGGGTCCAAGACCGATGCTAAGTTCGGGCCCAGCATTAGATGCCGATTCCCATGGAGAAACGAGCCTGCCAATGGTGAGCATAGACTGGAGCATTTTCAGACAGTGGCAAACAGGGTGGTGCTGACTGGAGAGTTAGGACATCCAGCGCCAATGAGTTTGATTTCACTTGACATCACCCGGCACGTCACTGGTCTTGTGGGAATCGGGTACCGGTTTACCGCGCGCTTTTGGATTCTTCGCGCTGAATTTACGGGCGCACTCAATGCCTGCTCAAGTGTACGGAACTTTGTCTGAGCCTACGGCTTCAGACCCGGTTTGCTCATGGTCCACTCTAAGCACAAGTTTGCCATATCTGCCAGAGCCGGTGCGAATTCCCGGCTTTTGAATACGTTTCCTTGGCCTGATCGGTGCGATCCTCCCCCGTTTTCCAAGCCAATCTCCATTTTTGTGGTGGCTGAGCGGCCCATTGAGGCTGAATTCGGCTCGCGAAGGCCCGTTTGAACCAGTTCGGACGATCAATAAGGTAAGTACCATGAATAGGTTGTGAATGTATTCGATTTTTTAACCCCAGTCCGACCTTGCGTACGCTTCGCGCTGAGGTGCGATGCGGCTCCCGGGGGTGGATGGCGTGACATGGACAGCGTATGCGGAGAGACTGGAAAGCCATCTGGCGGTGTGCCACGAGTGGCACTGAAGTGTTGTTCTTTTACAGGGCTGAAGTGTAACGCAACTGCGTTGGAGATGGAGGTAGGTCCTCCGCAGCCGCCTTTCAGGGGGAGGCTGCAAACCACCGGCTGGTGCTTGGCTTTAAGGGCCCGGTACTGAGCAAGTCTGGAAAAGGCGGGGGTACGGTGTGCCACGAGCGGCACAGAATTAGTGTTCTTTAACATTAGGGAAGTGTAGCGCAACTGCGTTGGAGATGGAGGTAGGTCCTCCGCAGTCGCCCTTCAGGGGGAGGCTGCAAACCGCTGGCTGCTGCTTGGCCCTAAGGGTCCGGTGGTGAGCGAGTCTGGAAAAGGCGGGGCTACGATCCCGTCAGGTGTGGACTATGGAGCTGAACGTAAGTGAACCGCTGTTGACGTGTCGTTACGCCTTTAAGTGTGGTCAAAACCGGGGTAAGCGTACCTACTCCGGGACAAGGGTCAGCGGGGACCTGATTACTGGCTGATCGGCCACCGGCATATAGGCGGCAGGAACATAGTCTTGGCTCCAGCGCGGAACGTGGGAAGGTGTCGGAGGGGTGTTAAGGGAGCGTAGCAAGTGGGGAAGCCCCACAAGTTACTGAGTACCAATACCCTCCACGCTGGCGGATCGGCTCGTAGTAGTGTTGAAGCGTCTGTAATGGGCGTGGAGCGAAGGGGCCGACTCGGTTGGCTGACAGGACGCGGCAATCGCCCGAGCGAGAGGACTGCGTTCAAGAGGCAAGTGCCTGACTGGGCGGACCGAGAAGAGCCGTATGAGGTGAGAGTCTCACGTACGGTTCTGAGGGGGCCTGGGGGTGCAATTCCCCCGGGCTACCCGACACGCTTACTGCATCTTCACCCGTCCAGCGCCCAAAACTCATGCTCTGAGCGCCTGTGAAGGGCCAAATCCAGGCCAAACAATCATCAAACGGTACACGGCCGCCGCCGCGGGCCATATAATCCAGCCAATCGCAGCACCAGATACCCTCAATCCGGCCCAAATCAATGGATCAGCCGCCAAAAAATCAATGCTAACAATGCTGCCTGAATGCCACCGCACGCGTCACCAAAATCCGGGCACCGAATGACTGTTCAGCTCGCGAAAATGCCGCCCCATTCTGTTGAATTCCCTTGCATAAAAGGTAGGGAGTCCCCCTACAAGACATATCCGGGAGGCACATCATAAAAGGACAAAGTAGTGCGTTGTGTCCAACGCAAACTGACGGTCTGTGCTGATACACTGATGACGGAGTCAGCTGCGGTTTACGTGTCATAGCCCCTGCGGCGGGTTAGTCAGGCGACGTTTCCATACATGGTTTCTACCGATGCCGGTCTGAGTCCACGAGGACTAGGCCTTCGGACCCCGAAGGAGTCTAGGTGGAAAACGGCTTCAGTACCCGGGTGCCGGCATGACCGCCCGATGTAGCGTTACGCCTTCCCGCGCTTGAATGACCGAACATCGGACCGGCATCTAAAGTGTCGGCCGAGACTAATTCACCCTCTCTATCCGGCCCGGTCCGACAAGATTGCCGATTCAGCAATGATTTAGTCGTTGCCTTTTGGATACGAAAACTTCGCGTCTTGGCCCGACCTTGAGGCCGCCGTGCGCGACATCCTGCAGTTGGGACAAGATTGTTAAGGCACAGCAGAAGCGGTACGCGGCATCGTGTCTACCCGGTCAGAATTGGAGTTCGAGGTGGCAACACAGACCTGATCTGCGTTCAATCAGCACACTCGGCCCCGATAATTCCGGCTGGATCCGATCCACACGGGCGTTCAGTGAGGGCATCGACCGAATACAGTCCGCTCAGGCGAGCAGCGCCACGCTCACCGAGGCCCACGGGAATATCACGGTGAAGCAAGATGCGCCTGCGCGGCTGCCAAACGGGCGATCGGAACACGGAACGGCGAACAGGAGACGTAGTCCATACCGACCTGGTAGCAAAATGCAACCGAAGAAGGCTCGCCACCATGCTCTCCGCAAATGCCGACCTTCAACTCGGGATTGGACTCGCGCCCGAGTTCGGTCCCCATTCGGACGAGCTGCCCGACACCCTGCCGGTCCAACACCTGAAACGGATCGTCCCGAAGGATCTTGTGATCCACATAGTCGGGCAGGAACTTGCCCGCATCATCACGGCTGTACCCGAAACACATCTGGGTCAGATCGTTGGTGCCGAAGGAGAAAAACTCGGCCTCCCTGGCGACCTCATCGGCCGTGAGCGCAGCCCGGGGCACTTCAATCATTGTGCCGACCAGGTAATCAATCCGATCGTCTTTCTCGGCAAACACCTGATCAGCGGTCTCGTGAATGATGGCCTTCTGATTGACAAACTCATTGACCGTGCCGATCAGCGGCACCATGATTTCGGGTACCGCGTCGATGCCTTCACTCTTGCATTCCAGGGCTGCTTCAATTATCGCGCGCGCCTGCATGGCAGTGATTTCCGGGTACGTTACGCCGAGCCGGCATCCGCGGTGGCCCAACATGGGGTTGAATTCATGCAATTCAGCCACCTTAGCCTGTACATCCGCCAGGGGGACACCCATGCGATCGGCCATGTCCTGCTCTCCCTGCGCATCATGTGGCAGGAATTCATGCAGCGGCGGATCCAGCAGCCTGATCGTGATGGGCATGCCCGACATGGCGGTAAAGATGCCCTTGAAATCCTCCTTCTGGAACGGGAGAAGTTTGGCGAGTGCGGACTGGCGGGCTGCTTCAGAGTCGGCCAGAATCATTTCCCGGACCGCCTGAATACGGTCCCCTTCAAAGAACATATGCTCGGTTCGGCAGAGCCCGATTCCTTCAGCTCCGAATTCCACCGCCTTGGTGGCATCCTCAGGTGTGTCGGCATTGGTTCGGACACCGATCGGACGAAACTCATCCGTCCAGGCCATGAATGTCGCGAAATTTTCTCTCATGGTGACTGGAACCAGCTCCTCCTGACCGATAATGACCTCACCGCTGGAGCCGTTGATGCTGATCCAGTCGCCTTCGGTAACGGTAGTTCCATCCACCGCAAATGATCTGGTCGCATAGTCAATCACTACGGCACCGCACCCGGCCACGCAGGGTTTGCCCCATCCACGAGCCACGACCGCAGCGTGGCTGGTCATGCCGCCTCTTGAGGTCAGAATACCCTCCGCGGCATCCATTCCGCCCACATCCTCCGGGCTGGTCTCCGTGCGGACGAGCATGACCTGTTTGCCGGCTCTGGCCCACTGCTCAGCGTCATCGGCGGTAAAGACCACCTGACCGACCGCTGCACCAGGCGATGCGGGCAGGCCCTTGGCCAGCACCCGGTCCTGGTAGGCGGCTTCGTCTTTGAATCCCGGATGCAGCAGCTGGTCCAGATGTCTGGGTTCCACCAGATACTTAACAGCCTTCTCCCTGCTGGTGAGGCCCTCACCGACCATATCCACCGCGATTCGGAGGGCGGCGCGGCCGGTACGCTTTCCACTGCGCGTCTGCAGGATGTACAGGGTTTCCTCCTGAATGGTGAACTCAATGTCCTGCATGTCCTGGTAGTGCTTCTCCAGCGCCGTGGTCATTTCCAGCAGCTGCTGATACGGCTCCAGAAACTCATTGGCCATTTCAATGATGGGCCGGGGCGTACGGATGCCGGCGACCACATCTTCACCTTGAGCATTGACCAGATACTCGCCATACAGCTCATGCTCACCGGTAGACGGGTTGCGCGTAAAGCAGACACCGGTACCGCTGGTTTCTCCCAGGTTGCCGTAGACCATGGCCTGCACATTCACTGCCGTTCCGAGCAGACCGGTGATCCTGTTGATCTGGCGGTACTTTGCAGCCCGCGCACTGTCCCAGGAGCCGAAGACGGCATTGATGGACAGCCTCAGCTGAAGCTGCGGGTCCGTCGGGAACGGGTCACCAATCTTGGACTGGTAAATCGCCTTGAACTCGGCCACCAGCTCCTTAAGATCCTCCGCGTCCAGCTCCAGATCTTCAGTTACTCCCTTCCGCTTCTTCATACGGTCCAGTGCCTCCTCAAAGTACTCATGGTGGACCCCCATGACCACATCGCTGAACATATCAATGAACCGGCGATACGCATCGTAGGCAAAACGGATGTTGCCGGTCTCCCGTGCCAGGCCTTCTACGACCGTGTCATTCAGCCCCAGGTTGAGTACGGTATCCATCATTCCGGGCATGGACTGGGCGGCACCGCTGCGTACCGACACCAGCAGTGGTCGGTCCGGGTCCCCGAGGGTGCGTCCCAGGGCCTGTTCCACATGCTCAAGGCCCGTCTGGACCTGCTCCCGGAGCCCTTCCGGCCAAGCGTGTGACTGCCGGATATAATGCTGGCATGCCTCGGTTGTGATCGTGAATCCGGGAGGTACCGGCAGGCCGATGTTGCTCATTTCGGCCAGATTGGCACCCTTGCCGCCCAGGAGGGCCTTCATCTCTTTCCTACCTTCGGTTGCGCCGT
Organism: Bacteroidota bacterium; assembly: GCA_028873925.1. Classification (GTDB taxonomy): domain Bacteria; phylum Bacteroidota; class Rhodothermia; order Rhodothermales; family Bin80; genus JAPPNA01. The sequence continues at coordinate 21,502 of JAPPNA010000015.1, forward strand.
GTCCGAAGCGGTACACATATTTTGCGGGCATAGCCTCAGATTTATATAATCCGTGTGAAAAATATTCCCAAAATCAGCGAAATTTAGGGCGAAAATATTTTCAGATTGTGTGAAAAGGCCCCTGCAGGCGCAGAATTGGAGGCATGAGTCACCTTTTGGCCGGGTCCTGATGCGCAACGCAGGCCGCTGTCGGGCGTTGCACGGGACCGAGCAATTCAAATCATGAAGCTAGTCATTGTAGAATCTCCCACCAAGGCCAGAACAATCGCCAGGTTTCTGCCCAAAGGGGAGTACACCATCAAAGCCAGTATTGGACACATCCGGGACCTGCCCGCCAAGGCCAGCGATGTGCCGGCGCGATACAAGGGGCGCCCGGAATCGGACATCGGCATACTGCTGGACAAGGGCGTTGAGCCCATTTATGTGATCCCCGCCGACAAGAGGCGGACGGTAGCTGAGCTCAAGGCTGACCTGAAGGATGCCGATGAGCTGCTGATTGCCACCGATGAGGACCGGGAAGGGGAGGCGATCGGTTGGCATCTGACCCAGGTGTTATCGCCGACAGTGCCTATCCGGCGTATGGTTTTTCATGAGATTACCCGGAGTGCGATTCAAAGTGCGCTTCGGAATACGCGTCAGATCAACACCCAACTCGTCCAGGCCCAGGAAGCGCGCAGGATGCTTGACCGATTTGTGGGCTGGCGGTTGTCGCCGGTGCTCTGGCGCAAGATTGCCCCCAAGTTGAGTGCAGGCCGCGTGCAGAGTGTCGCCCTGCGGCTGCTGGTGGAACGGGAGAAGAAAAGATTGGCGTTTGTGGGGGCAGGTTACTGGGACATCCGGGCCAGGTTAAGCGTCCCCGAAGGTCCCGCGCCCCCTGCCTTTGATGCCATCATGACTGCGCTGGGGGATCGCCGGATTGCAACGGGGCGGGATTTCGATGATGATACCGGGGAGCTCAAGGCATCCGTGCAGAAAGAGGTGCTGCTGCTGGGCAAGGCGCAGGCGGCGGACCTTAAGGAAGCTCTCCTCGCGGCGACCTGGAAGGTGGAGTCCGTTGAATCTAAGGAGCGCAAGAAGTACCCCGCGCCGCCCTTCATCACCTCCACCCTGCAGCAGGAGGCGAGCAGAAAATTCCGCTGGGGGGCGAAGAAAACCATGGGTGTGGCGCAGAAACTGTATCAGGAAGGATACATCACCTATATGCGTACTGACTCGGTTCAGCTTTCGCAGGAAGCTCTCATGGCGAGCCGCCAGGTAATTGAGCGCATGTACGGTGCTGACTACCTGAGCCGGAATGTTCGTCAGTACAAGAGCAAATCCGCCGGTGCCCAGGAGGCCCATGAGGCCATTCGGCCGGCCGGCACGGAGATGAAGCCGGTCAGGGCCCTCGGCCTAACCGGTGATGAGGCTAGACTGTACGATCTGATCTGGAAGCGCACCGTGGCGTGTCAGATGGCCTCCGCCCTGTTGAGGCACACGACCGCCCGGATTGCAGCGGTGATGCGCCAGCAGGAGACGGCACACTTTCGTGCGTCCGGCCGTGAAGTTCTCTTTGACGGGTTTCTGAAGGTGTATGTGGAGGGCCGTGACGATCCTGAAAAAGATTCCACTCGTGCCCCGCTGCCCATGCTCATTGCCGATCAGAGGTTGAACTGCCTCGGAGTGGAGCCCAAGGAGCACGCCACCCAGCCTCCGGCCCGCTACACCGAGGCCTCGCTGATCAAAAAGCTGGAGCAGGAGGGGGTCGGGCGGCCCAGCACCTATGCCTCCATCATGGATAAGATCACCCGCAAGCGCGAGAAAAAGGAGCTGGTCGTCCGACAGGGCAGGGCGCTGGCTCCCACCTTTACTGCGTTCGCCGTCAACCAATTGATGGAGGCCAACTTTGAACGGCTGGTAGACTACGGATTCACTGCCGACATGGAAAAGGTGCTTGACGACATTGCGGCCGGCCATCGGAATCATACCGAGTTTCTGCTGGACTTTTACCAAGGCAATACCGGGTTGCGCGAGGATGTTGATAAGGCTATGGAGAATGTGGATCCCAGAACCATATCAACGATCACGGCCCCCAAATGGGGGCAGTGTGTGGTACGGATCGGCCGGTTTGGTCCCTATGCAGAGGCTGAAATGAACGGGATCGTTTACCGCGGATCCATCCCCGCCGCACTGCTGCCGGCGGATGCAACGGAGGAATCCCTGATGGCACTGCTCAGGCTGAAGAAAGAGGCCAGAGTATTGGGCACGCATCCGGAAACCGAACGCAATATTGTGCTGAAGAATGGGCCGTACGGCTGGTATGTGGAGCATGTTAATCCCGAAGGCGGCCGTGGTCGTCCGCCGCGCGCCTCACTGCTGGATGGGATGCTCGCGGAGGACATGGATCTGGATCTGGCGCTGCAGCTGCTGTCCTTCCCGAGGGAGCTGGGGGCACATCCTGAGTCAGGTGAGCCGGTCACGGCTCATCTGGGGCGGCACGGCCCATATGTCAGGCATAAGTCCGTTAATGCCACCCTGCCCAAGGGCATCGATGTGCTGATGGTAACCCTTGAGCCCGCACTGGACGTTCTGGCGAAAAAGGGTGCCCGGCCGGGGGTGGTGCGTACGCTGGGCGAGGCACCGGACGGTAAGCCTGTGGAGCTGTTGGAGGGTAGATACGGTCCGTATGTGAAACACGGACGTACCAACGCATCCATCCCGAAGAATCAGGACGCAACAGCTGTTTCGCTGGAACAGGCGCTCCAGCTGCTGGAGGCCAGGAAAGCCAGGAAGAAACCGAAGCGACGCACCAAACGGCGTTGAACCTAAGCGGATGCACGCCGAGTTCGCCCTTTCGGCCTTGGCCGAGCCTCCGGCAATCAGGATGATCTGCCGGTCCGGGATACTGCAGAGCGTCAGCTAGGATGAGCCGTTTTCTTATGCGGAAGCCGGCAACTTCACAAAGCTGATTCGTTGTAGACTCCCAGGTACCGACCGACCAAAGGTGCCGGCACTTTCGCCGTGAGGGCCGCTAATGAGAGGGTGCGGGTGAGCATCTGCGGAGTGCCGCAGGAAAATGCATGCGCGCCCCCGGGTGATCCGGGCTCAGGGCAGATAGACGATCCGGATCGCGCTGCCCATGGATTCAGCCCAATAGACCCCGGCCGGCAGGTTGCCGGGATGCCAAACCGCCTGCGAACGACCTTGGGCAGACAGGGTGGCAATCAGGCGCCCGCTCAGGTCCCAAATCCGAACAGATGACACGTCCGGGGCCAATTCAAGGGTCAGCGGCCCGCTGAACGGGTTGGGGAACGCGCTGAGCGGCGGAGGCTTTGCCGGTGACCGTGGTCGGCCTAGGGCAGTCTGCCGATAGCTGTAGATTGCCCGCCCGGCCTCGGCAATCACGATTGCGCTGCCATCTGTCCGAACGGCATGGCCAAAAGCGGGGCCGCCTTGGAGGCGGTGCTCCGGATACCAGTTGTGGAATTCATCGATGTCCAGTATCCAGACGGCACCGGGCCGGTCGGACAGCCCGGAAGGCGAGCCGATAACAGCGGTTGTCCGGTCAAGGTCCACGCTGTGGCCGAATTGTTGCAACCCCATCGCAGGAACGGGCCGGAAGACATCCGTCTGCTGCCAGATGGTGTCGCGGTGGACAAAGAGATAAGTCGTCTGAGCCTCTGGAGCCCCTAGGACGGCATAGGTGTTTTCCTGGCGCACCGATAGGGCGACTGCATGGCCGAAATGGTGCCCGAAGCCGGCATCGCCGGCGGTAAGGACCGCCCGTAGCACCCAATCCGATCCCGAAGTTCGATTATAAACGTATGCCAGCCCTGCTTCCCGGCCCCGCGGCTCGTCCGCCAGGGGGGCTCCGATCAGCAGGGTCTCCGAATTCATCGCCAGCGCGGCACCGAACGCGGACTGGTCGGCTTCGCCGATCAATTCGGCCTGGTGTTGCCAGGTTGCCGCAGGGGCGTGGATGTAAAGGTCAACCGCACCACGCGCACGATCATTGGCGGGACTTCCGACTGCGGCAAAAATGCCCGTAAGCGCGACCGCGCGCCCAAAGCCCGACCTGGAAGACTGCACACAGAATTCGCGCAGCCCGGAGTCCAATTCATACCAGCAGACGCGACGCGCGCCGGGCGCACCGGCCAGCAGCAGGTCGCCCTCAAGCGCCAGGCTGTAGCCAAGACTGTCTCCGTCAGACCCGCGGGTATGATGCCGCAGCTGCCAGTAGTCACCCGTCCAAGCATACACCCACAGTCCCCCCTGTCCCTGATTGTAGGCGGGTGCTCCAACCGCCAGAAACTGGCCATCCAACTCCAAAGCGTGCCCGAAAGAGGGGTCAGGTGACTCGATAATGATCTGGGCCGCAGCTGTCTGAACCAGGCCGACCCACATCAATACCAGCGCCCGAGTCCGCATGCGCCTGGGCTGTCGCCCGTTTTACTGACCCTTTGGGGTGATGGAATCCAGGATATTCAAATAGCTCCGATACCGGGCCCGCGTGATGGAGTCTTTGGCGACAGCCTCCTTGACCGTACAGCCCGGTTCATGGGAATGCGTGCAGGCGGCATAGTGGCACTGATGGACATACAGCTTGAATTCCGGGAAATAATGGGCCAGTTCCCACGGCTCAAGATCCAGCACCCCAAACTCACGAATGCCGGGGGTGTCCACGACGAAACCTCCGCTACTCAAGGGGAGCAGTGTGGTATACGCCGTGGTGTGGCATCCCCGACGCGTCTTCAGGCTCACTTTCCCCTCCCGCAGATTAAGGGAGGGATCGACGCGGTTCAGCAGCGAAGACTTGCCTACCCCCGAGGGGCCGGTAACTACGCTCATACGCTGCGTAAGAGCGGATCGGAGCGACTCGATCCCTTCGCTCATCAATGCACTGGTGAGCAGCACATCGTAGCCCAAGCGCATATAGCGGCTACGGAGCTTATGGATGAGGTCCAAAATGGATCCGGTGGTTAAGTCCATCTTGTTGAAAATGATGCCGACCGGAATACGCTGCACACCGGCAGTAACCAGTATGCGGTCAATAAATCCCGGACTGGGGCGCGGCAGGGCTGCCGACTGCACGATCCAAACCTGATTGATGTTGGCGACCATGACCTGGACCTTGCCGCCATGCCGGCCGGCAGCCCGGCGACTCAGCCAGTTCCGACGTTCATGGACAGCGGTGATCAGTCCGCTGCCATCGGGATTAATCCGCAGGGATACTTCGTCGCCCACCGCGACGGGCTGCGTGACATGCTGGTGATCAAGTCGGAAGCGTCCACGGAGTCGGGCGCGAACCACGCGGGCATCCGTGCGCACATCCACCCGTTTACCGGCAGACAGTATGATGGTGCCGGTGGCTTCCTCATTGGAATCTTCGGCGGCCTCTACTCCCAGTCCCATGAAACCTAATACTCAGGAATACGTCTATACAACCAGCGCATACCGGTACAAATCAGCGTACGTAATGGCCGATAATCAGGATCCCCAAACCGATATTTTTGGTCAGGCTCAGGAGGCCTTCAGCCAACTTGAACTGGATCAGAAAGTCCGATTCCTGGCGCAGGAGGCAGTCAGCACGGCCTGTGAGGCAGCGCAGGTTCTGGTGGATTTTGTGGCAGAAGAGTGCGGGAGTCTCTTTGAAACCGCGCAATCTCAGCAGCCCCCCAAAGAGGAGTCACCGGCGGGCTGACTCTATGATCGGGTCTGGAAGAAAGATTGCGGATCCGTAACCGCTTCAGTCTCCAGTGTCAGGTCCAGCGCGTCCTGCATCCTTCGGATGTAGGACACCTGGAGTCCTTCCAAGGCATCCTGGTTGATTTCCAGGACATCTTTTTCATTGCGCAGGGGCAGCACCACGGTCTTGATGCCCGCGCGTTTGGCCGCGAGCACTTTTTCCTTGATGCCGCCGACCGGCAGCACCAGCCCGCGCAGGGTGATTTCGCCGGTCATTGCCAGATCGTGCCGCACGCGGCGCTGGGTAAAGATTGAGGCCAGTGCACTAATCATGGCTACGCCCGCGGATGGTCCGTCTTTGGACACCGCGCCTGCTGGCACATGGACGTGCAGATCCCACTTCCTGAAAGCGTTGACGGGGATCCGAAGAACTTCCGCCTTAGATTTGACGTAGCTCAGGGCCGCCTGCGCGGACTCCTTCATGATGTCGCCCAGACTGCCGGAGAGGATCAGTTTGCCCGAGCCGCGTGACACCGATGCCTCCACGAACAGGATGTCTCCACCGGTAGGTGTCCAGGCCAGTCCGGTAGACACGCCCGGCACTTCCGTGCGCTCGGCCACATCGCTGAAGTACTGCTTAGCTCCCAGGAATCCATTCAGGTCATCCCGGTCAATCGAGCCTCCGGTAACATCTTCGTCGGTGGCCACCTTCTTGGCTACACCGCGAATCACACTGCCGATGGTGCGTTCCAGCTGCCGGACCCCCGATTCACGGGTGTATCCGTCAATAATATGGCTGAGGGCATCATCACTGATTTCGAATTGCTCAGGCGTGAGGCCGTTCCGATCAATCTGACGGGGTACCAGATATCCTTTAGCAATACAGAGTTTCTCTTCCAGCGTGTACCCGGTGATATTGATCATCTCCATACGGTCGCGCAGGGGAGCCGGGATCTGCTGCAGCGAATTCGCCGTCGCGATGAAGAGGACCTTGGACAAATCGTAGTCCAGTTCAATGTAGTGGTCATTGAAGGCTGAATTCTGCTCCGGGTCCAGCACCTCCAGAAGTGCGCTGGACGGGTCGCCCAGGTGATGGCTGGCAAGTTTGTCCACCTCGTCAAGCATGAATACGGGATTGGAGGTGCCTGCCTTCTTGAGGCCCTGCAGAATGCGCCCGGGCAGGGCTCCGATGTAGGTGCGCCGATGGCCGCGGATTTCGGCCTCATCACGAACGCCGCCCAGGCTGATCCGTACGAATTTGCGGTCTATGGCCCGAGCGATACTCTGGCCGAGGCTGGTCTTGCCGACCCCTGGCGGACCGTAGAAGCACAGGATGGGTGCTTTCATGTCCCCCTTGAGCTTCAGCACCGCCAGATACTCTACAATCCGCTTTTTGACCTTGTCCAGGCCGTAGTGGTCCTCATCCAGCACGGTTTCCGCGTTGCCGATGTCCAGGTGATCCTTGCTGCAGCTGTCCCAGGGAAGATCCAGCAGCCAGTCAACATAATTCCGCACTACCGCGTAGTCCGGTGCGGCCGGGTTGGTGCGGTTGAGTTTTTTGAGCTGTTCTTTGAAGGACTTCTGCACATGCTCGGGCATTTCCTTTTCGGCGGCCCGCTCGCGCAGGCTGTCCAGGTCGGATGATTCGTCCTCTTCTCCGAGCTCCTTCTGGATCAGCTGCATCTGCTTTCTCAGGTAGAACTCGCGCTGCTGCTGGTCAACCTCGTCTTTCATCCGGTTGCGCAGGTCCTCGGAGATTGTCATCACCTGGCGCTCCCGATTGAGATGCTCCAGCACCAGACGGGCCTGGTCCGACAGGGATGTCTTTTCCAGCAGCGTCTGTTTTTCCTCAACGCTGAGCTGGAGGTTTGAAGCAATGAAGTTGATCAGAATATCGGGCGCATCAAAATTTTCAATCGCATCCGCCGCCTCATTCGGGATGTGGGGGGATAGGCTTACGATTTCGATGGCCAGCGTCTTGATGGAATGCAACAGTGCTTCCAGTTGAATCTCATCCTCCTGTTCCTCTTCGGGAAACGGTCCGATTTTCGCCTTGAAGTAGGGATCATCCTGGGTGTACTTCCTGACCCTGAAGCGTTGCGTGCCCTGGATCACAATGTTCTTGGTCCCGTCCGGCATCTGGATCCGTTTCAGGATCGTGGCCATGGTGCCGACGCTGTACAAATCATCGCCATCCGGGTCTTCCTCATCATGCTGCCGTTGGGATACCACCCCCAGGAGCTTGTTGCCTTCGCAGGCATCCTGCACTAGCCTGATGGAAGAATCGCGCCCGACCGTTATGGGCAGAATAATGCCCGGAAACAGCACCGTGTTGCGCAGTGCCAGAATCGGCAGCCGTCTGGGCAGTTTTTCGTTACTCATAAGTTATGGCCGGATCCCGGCTGGCTCCAAATGACCGATGTGCGGGCCGAGCCAGGAGGTTCATCCGGAAAGTGTACAAATTTGCTGGACAGTTAGCAGGTCAAAAATTGGGCCAACCCCCTGGACTGCCATTTTGACACCTGAGAACTGTTCCTGTTGCGTGACCAAATTGCGCTGTTACGGGTAAAAGGCGGACAACCTGACGGGTGCGGCGCAAAATTTCCGGGATTAAGCATGGCTGACAAAAAGGACACGAACAAGGAAAACCAGCTCAATATTGAGCTGCAGGACAAAGTGGCTGAAGGTGAGTACGCCAACCTGGTCATGATCGCGCATTCCGCTGAAGAGTTCATCATGGATTTCATCAGGGTCATGCCCGGTGTCCCGTCGGGCCGGGTGAAGAGTCGCATCATTGTTACTCCGGCCCATGCCAAGCGTTTTCTGCGCGCGCTGGCCGACAATGTGGAGCGCTACGAGAGGGCGCATGGCGAGATTCATGTCCCGGCCGGCCCGGGTGCAACCATTGAATTTGGCGGCGGGAATGTAGGACGCGCCTAAGCTCTGGACCAGCGCAGCGCCATCAGCGCGCCGATCAGAAACACCGCATGCGGCAGGGCCGCAGTCAGCATAGGGTCCAGCTCACCGGAATACCCGAAAGGCTCCGTAAGCTTCTGGACAGCCAGGTACGAGAATGCCACCAGCAGTCCCAATCCGATCTGCACCGCCTGGCCCCCGCGCCGGCGGGTACAGGCCAGCGGCAGTGCGATCAGCATCACGATAAGGTTCGCCAGCGGATAGGTGTACTTGGTGTAATACCCCACTTCGGCATGACCGATGTCCGCGGTGCCGCTTCTGCGGAGGGCATCCACATAGTCGGCGGCCACGGGAATGGTCATCGTTTCGATGTCCCGCTCCGTACGGGCCAGATCGCGCGGGAATACCTGCAGTATGGTGTCAATGCTAACCGCTACCCGACGCGTTTCCCTATCGCCATCAAAAGCGCGGACGGTGCCGTACGGGATGTGCCACACGGAGTCTCTCCAGACCATGGTCTGGGCATCAATGCGTTCCGTAAGCTGGCCATCGGTACTGAACCGCTGCAGCAGCACGCGGTGCGCGGTACTCGTACGCCGGTTGAAGTAGCCGACCGTAATGACACTCAGCGGGTCATTCTGCAGATGGATGTCGCTGATATCCACCTGTTTTGGCGCATCCTTAAGGTACAGGCTGTCATAATCCAACACGGTCTGGTTGGTGCGCGGGGCCAGCCAGCCACCGACAGTAAGCATCAGCGCGCTCGCAGCCAGTCCGACCAGCGAATAGGGAATCAGCAGCCGATAAAGCGCCACGCCGCCAGTCTGGAGGGCGATTATTTCCAGGCGCTGAGCTAATTTGCCCGTTACGTAAATTGCAGCCAGAAACAGGGCAAGCGGTGAAATCAGCCGGACGATTTCGGGGATATAGCTGGGGTAGTAGACCGTATAGATCCGGGTCAGGGGTGCTTTACTGTCCAGAAAATCATCAATATGCTCCAAGTAATGGAGCAGAATGAAGAACAGGATCAGGCCGGCCACCAGCAGCACATAACTGCCTGTCACCCGTTTGATGATGTGCCAGTCAAAGGTAACCATCGCTGTGCCGCAACAATTGGGTGCCCGGCGGTGTACTGCGAATTCTAACGAACGTTCAAACAATTGATGAAGGTGCACGAGTATCAGGCCAAGGACATCCTGGAGCAGCATGGGGTCGCCATGCTGGCCGGCGAGGTGGCCACTACCGTTGAGGAGGCCGTGGCAGCGGCCCGGCGCTTGAACGCCGATCGGTTTGTAGTTAAAGCGCAGATTCATGCCGGCGGTCGCGGAAAGGGCGGCGGTGTCAGGCTGGCCCTGGGCCTGGAGGAAGTCGCCCAGGTGGCCGGTCAGATTCTGGGCATGAACCTGGTCACCCATCAGACCGGCCCCGGCGGACAGCGGGTCCGAAGCGTCCTGGTGGCCAAGGCCGTTGATATTGCGCACGAATACTACCTGGGGATCACGCTGGATCGGTCAAAGGGCCGTTTTGTGATTATGGCCTCCACGGAAGGGGGCGTGGAGATTGAGACGGTGGCTGCGGAGACCCCCGAGAAGATTCAGAAGGCGTGGGTGGATCCCGCACTGGGACTGCAGGCGTTTCAGGCACGGCAGCTTGCGTACGGGCTGGGGTTTTCCGGCCCGCAGGCACGGCAGGCGGCGGGCCTGGTGATGGGGCTGTATCGGGCCTGCCATCGGGTGGATGCCTCCCTGCTGGAGATCAATCCGCTCGTGCTCACCCGACAGGGTGAGGTGCTGGCTATTGACTGCAAACTGAATCTGGATGATAACGCCCTGTTTCGGCATCCCGATCTGGCCGCCTTGCGCGATTTGCATGAGGAGGATCCGCTGGAGGTGGAAGCCGGCGAGTCCCATCTCAACTATGTGAAACTGGATGGCAACGTCGGCTGCATGGTTAACGGTGCGGGACTGGCGATGGCCACGATGGACATCATTAAGCTGGCCGGCGGCAATCCGGCGAATTTTCTGGATGTCGGCGGCACCGCCAGCGCGGAAACGGTGGAAGCCGGCTTCCGCATAATCCTCAAAGATCCGAATGTACAGACCGTACTGGTCAATATTTTCGGCGGCATTGTCCGCTGTGACCGTGTCGCGCGCGGGGTGGTGGAGGCCGCGGCCAATGTGGGGATTGCAGTGCCGCTGATTGTCCGCCTGCAGGGCACCAATGCGGAGCGCGGACAGCAGGTCCTTAACGACAGCGGCATCACGTTGGAATCGGCCGTGCTGTTTGAGGACGCGGCCGTAAAAGTACGCCTTGCTCTGGCCGCCGAAATATACGGCTGATGAATTCCGATCACTTTGAATCCACTCTGGACATTGAAATCCGGGAAGGCCTGGAGGGCCTGACTCCGGGTCGGATCAGTGTGCTGTACCGCCGGGCCCCGCTGTTTCGTCCCGTCCAGGATCAGACGCGGCTGTGGACCATGTTTGAGAAATCCTCCCTGGTCCTGACGGCCTGGAAGGGCACTCGGCTGGTCGGGATTGCGCGGGTGCTCTCGGATGGTGTTATGTACAGCTTTATCTGCGATCTGGCGGTGGAGCCTGATGTTCAGGGGCTCGGCATTGGTAAGCGTCTGATCCGGAGCGTGCTGGACCGGTGTGCGGGCACCGATGTGATGCTGCGCAGCCCGCAGGGTCGCTTTCACGAGCACGCGGGGCTCAAGCCGCTTGACGATGCCTGGATCGTGGAGCGGTCATAGACCGTACCGCCGGTCACGCTCGGCCTTGGGCTGACGAAGGCGCAAGAACTCACTGAGCCGCCCGCTTTTGACATGGAGGTCAAATCCCCAGGACTGGTAGCTCCCGAAAGGGATCCATGTGAAGGCCATGTTCCAGCACTCAAATTCTTTGGCGAGATTCAATGTGGTGGTGACCAGTTTTCTGCGCTCAATATCATACCCGGTCTGGCCGCGCACCCGCCAGGTGGGCGTGAGGCTGAAGTTGAATCCTGTATTAACGGTGGCGGACCGGTTCAGCCGGACCAGCGGCCGCGAAATCTGATAGCTGAAACTGAGGTTCATGGACCATTCTTCCAGCCCGCCTGCGCCGCTGCCCGGAGCAAAGGGCATCCCCATCCCCATGGTTGAGCCGGTGGGCGGCTGGGTCTGACCGAACGGGGGCGGGCCAGGCTCCGCCGGAGCAGCCCCCAGGCGCATTCGGCCTCTCAGGCGCATGTCTCCGCGAATACTGAGCTGGGTCAGACGGGCAAACCTGAAGCGGGTCAGCGAAAAGACATAATCGTCTACGATACCGGAGCGAGCCGTGTTGAGTCCGTACGGCGACCAGGTGGAGCTGAAGTTAACGTTGACGCGGCCCAACACATGGGTGCGTGCGGAAATCCGGACCGGGGCCATCCGCAGCGAATCGGCGGCCAGGTTGTAGCTGCTGCTGACATTGATGGTGATCAGACGCAGTACACGCTGATCCACATTGCCGACCGAGTCGGTCCGCACATCCTTGGTCTCAAACGTGTTGTCAAGGCCGAAATTGATGGCCTGCTGCAGGCCGGTCTGCACGCCTGTGACGATACTGTAACGGCGCGGGTGGATGGCCCCGGAGGCCAGTGTGTCCGCGACCGGCGTGCCATCGACATGACGCACGGCACGCGTGTAGCCCCAGGAATCGCTCCCGAAATCAGGCCGGTACGAAAACCCAACCCGCGGGCGCAAGGTGTGGCGCAGGCCCTCATAACGACCGATCTTCACAGGAAACAGCCCGTAGATGGTCGTATTGGCACTGACACCGGTATCAAATTGGCGAAGGGCAAAAAAGCCTGTAGCTGTCTGACGCTGCACTACGCCGGATGTGTCCACCGCCTGCCGCTGCGTATTGACGAACCATGCCTCGGAATAATTCAGGTTGGGCGAGAGATTCAGCCGTATACGTCCGACCAGGGGGATCCGGTTGACGGAGAATGGAGCGGCCACCGGCACGCGGTGGGTGGCTGTAAAGGCGAATCGGCTGTCCTCCTGGCCGGTAATGGCGGCGTATTTGTCACCGTCAAAGACGGCTTCGTACCAGGCATAATCAATCGGGTGCCCGTCTGCCAGCGTGTCTCCTTGCGCAATGAGCTGCCCGTCGCTCAGCGGACGGTAATTGAACCGGTTGCTTACACGGGACGAAATACTGTACTGGAGCCGCTCGTACCATCGCTCGTCGCGGCTGCCTCCGCCACGCTTGAATGGCGCACGGGTGCTTTGCGAGAAACTGAGCTCCGGCAGCGCTAGGTCGGCGCTGCCGGAAGATAGGATCTGATTCTGCCGCACATTCACCGACAGGGAACGGCGGCTTCTGAACTGCCGGGTATACTGGATGGATGAGCCCACCGACTGCCGCACATTATCATTGTATTGCGTTGACACCGTCTTCAGGTAGCTGCTGGAGGTCAGGTTGACGTTGGCCGTCAGGCGCTCTCTGGGGTTGAGGGTCTGGTTGTGCGTCCATCGGAAACTGAGATTATTGCGGACAAACAGGTCGGGATCATGCTTTTCACCACTGCGCTCGCGCAAATAGTCCACGCTCAGCATACCGCTGAAGCGGTCCCTGCGATTGTAGCGGAACAGGGGGCTGGTCTGCCAGCTCCCCTTGGTCCAGATCCCCAGTCGAAGCTGCAGGTCCGTGTACTCATTGAGCGCCCAGTACCACCCCCAGTTGCGCAGGTAGAAGCCGCGCTGATCCTCGCCGTACTCCGGTGCCAGGAGCCCGCTTCTGCGTCCCTCCTGGTAGGGCAAGAACCCGAACGGTAGCCATACCGGCATGGGAATATTGAAGATGTACAGCTGAATCGGACCGGTATAGACCCATTTCTGGTCCACCACCTTCATACGGGAGGACCGCAGGGAGTAGGAAGGGGTTTCGTCCTCGGCGCAGTTGCAGGTGGTATAAAGGCCATCGCGAATGAAGATGGTGCTGTCTTCGCGCATTTTGGCGACATCCGCCTGAATGAAGCCTTCCTCAAACTGTGTGCGCGCCGCCACAATGCGGCCTCGCTCGGTGGACAGGTTGTAGGAAATCCGTGCACCCTGCAGCATTTCTTCGCCCTGCACAAACTGCGGCCGTCCCACCATACCGGAATCCGTGGCCAGCCCGGTGGCGGACAGCTCTTCCTCATCAAACAGAATGGCAATGGACCAGGCGGTTATCGTCATGTCGTCGTATGCTACACGGGCATTGCCGAACAGCTGACCGATATCCCCGTCGGTGTCATGGAAGTCAATCACCAGCGAATCATCCGCCGCGAACGTTACGGGCTGCTTTTGCGCGACTGCGGTAAGCGGAAGGGCGGCGGCCAGGAGCACGGGCAATGTGACGCGGCCGCATCCGGAGACCAGGTGCGCCCGCCACCTAGGCAAGGCACAGCGGACCTGCCGCGGGCCGGTTATGTGCCGGGAGCCAATCATGCGACGGGCGGGTCAAAAGGCGGACTGCCGCGCTCGCGAAGGGCGAACGGTGGGAACCCGCCCCGGCGGGCGGACCATGGTCCGAAAAGCAGTGCCATTGGATTCGGCCGGATCTGTGATGGTTGCGCCGCAAATCCTGTACCGAAATGCCCGATCGCAGTCGGATACGGCCCTTGTACGGCCGAAGTCTGAGCAAGCGGCCTCATCCGGCGCGCAAGGCCGCCAGGTTGGGGCGCTGTTGCCTCTGGGCTTATCGCTGAGCCATCGGGGACTGTCAGGTGACGGGTCGACCCTCGGGGTGCGCTGCAGCGTGAAAATCGGGGCATGTCTGTGATTAAGCGCGCCTCAAACCGGTACCCCACAGTCCGGTGCCGCCGAATATCAGGCCATCAATTGCCCGCTACTCTTCCACCCGATAGACTGTTTCGTCAGGCTTACGCATGCCGTACTGTTCGCGGGCAATGCGTTCAATGGTTTCGTCTGACACCGGGGAGGCCATACGGATCTGAAGGTCTTTGATTTCCGCTCTGAGCCGGATATTTTCTTCACGCAGTTCCATGAATTCGCGCTCCCACTGCGCACGCCGGACCAGGCTGTAGCTGTCAAACCAGACGAACCAGAGTGCACCGAGGATAAGCAGCAGCACGAAGGCAAAGCGTAGCAGGCCCTTGTAGGGGGCCATTGGTACCGTCTGGTCGGGCATCGAAGGTTCACCTCCTGAAGGCTTCTGTGCCGGGGAATCTGGCCGTAGGGCCGAGCTCTTCTTCAATCCGCAGCAGCTGATTGTATTTCGCCAGCCGATCGCTACGGCTGGCGGATCCGGTCTTGATCTGGCCGCTGCCCGTCGCTACGGCCAGGTCCGCAATCGTGGTGTCCTCCGTTTCTCCTGAGCGGTGACTGATCACAGCGGTAAATCCTGCCTTGTGCGCCATATCAATGGCATCAAGTGTCTCGGTAAGTGTACCGATTTGATTCAACTTGATCAGGATGCTGTTGGCGGCCCGGTTGCGAATTCCCCGGCGCAGGCGCTCCGTATTGGTTACAAACAGGTCATCCCCGACGAGTTGGACCTGGTGGCCAACGGTTCGGGTCAGCAGTTCCCATCCGGCCCAGTCGTTTTCATCGAGGCCATCCTCTATGGACACTATCGGGTATTTCGCGATCCACTTGGCCCACAGGTCCACCATATCCTTACTGGAGCGCTTTCGGTTCGGGTCGCTCTTCCAGAATACGTACGCACCATCTTCAAACATCTCACTTACCGCGGGATCCAGTGCCACAAACACATCACGTCCCGGCTCATAACCGGCCGCCGTCACGGCCTCCATAATGACCTCCAGCGCCTCCTCATTGGAATCGAGGTCCGGGGCAAACCCGCCCTCATCCCCTACCGCTGTACCGTACCCCTTTTGTTTCAGCACGGTCTTGAGATGGTGAAACACTTCAGTTCCGATCCGGAGGGCCATGGAGAATGAATCCGCTCCGGCAGGCATGATCATGAACTCCTGCATATCCACCCGATTATCAGCATGGCATCCGCCGTTGATGATATTCATCATCGGTACCGGCAGGGTGCAGGCTCCGCTGCCGCCGATGTAGCGATAGAGCGGCAGACCGGTGGCGGCGGCAGCCGCCTTGGCGACCGCCAGGGAAACCCCTAACATGGCATTCGCTCCCAATCGCCCTTTGTTGGGCGTGCCGTCAAGGGCAATCAGGCACTGGTCAATGCCTACCTGGTCGCAGACATCCTGCCCCAATACGGCATCAGCCATTTCGGTTTCGACATTCAGTACCGCGCGCTGAACGCCCTTGCCGAGGTACACAGCGGGGTCATGGTCTCTCAGTTCCACGGCTTCATGCTCACCGGTAGAGGCACCGCTCGGCACGGCGGCGCGGCCGAAACCGCCCCGGGCGTGCACATCAACTTCCAATGTGGGATTGCCGCGGCTGTCAAGAATCTGACGGGCGCGGATCTTCTCAATTACGGACATAAGCGAACAGGAGATGGTTGCCGGTCGCAATGCAGCCGGCGCTAGTGAATAGCGGCCTCGGATTCACCGGAGCGCTGCCGCACCGTGATATCAGCGCTGGCGCACGGTTGTCGTCCCGCTGATGGTCAGCCCCCGGCAGCTGTAGCTGACCTGGGTGGATTCACCGTTGTTCCACCGGGACACATAGAAGACATCTTCGGCGGTCGGGAAGGCCGTGGCCATACGTGCGGCTCCGTCATTGTCACCGATGCGTGCATAGGCATCCGCAATGAGCCAGAAAACGGCGGCCTGTTCGCGGTCGGCCACGCCGCAGCGCGCTACAACGGTAGAATACAGGTCGGGTACGGCCCGCGCGGCAGGTGTGAAGTTCTCATCAAGGCTTACGGCCTGATTGTAGGAATCGCGCGCGGATCGGTACTCCTCCATGTCCTGGTAGGCGAGGCCGATATTGTAATGGTCCTGAGCGAGCAGCTCAATATCGGGCAGGGCCGACAACTGCTCAAAAAGCTCAAGGGCCTGCTCATTGTCACCATCCTCAACATACATTTTCATCAGCAGGCGGAGCGTGGGCGCGCTCGGCTCCATAGCGAGCACTTTCGGGGCCAGGCCGAGCATTTCGTCGCGGTATGCCTCCTGCTGATAGAGCTCAAACAGCTGCAGGGTAATTTCCGGGTCGTCGGGATTAGCATTGTGCTGGTCTTCCAGGAAAGCGATCTGCTCGTCCGGCGGAATAACCACGAAGTACTTGCGGATCAGATTGTCAATTTCGGTCTCCTCTCCGCGCCGGTGTTGCAGTTCCCGCAGAAAATCCAGAGCGCCACCGATATCTCCGGCCTGGTAGAGTTCATTAATGAGTACATCCAGGTAGTACGGGTTGATGCGTTCCGGTGCCATGTCATAGGCCTCCCGGTACGCGACGATTGCCTCTTCCTTTATGTCGTCAAGATGCGCTATATGGGTCTGAATGAACCGTCCTTTGTCGCGCGTCCAGACAAACGGATCGACTTCCGCACCAGCGCCCTGCAATACGGGGATCACCCGGTCAAAAACAGACAGCGCGGAATCCAGCCATACGCGCTTTCGGACCGGATCGGTCTCGGCATCGGCCAGTGCCTCGTAGATGTCAATGGCCCGCTCAAAATTTGAGTCGGAATCGCGCGGGAATCCCGGGGCATTCGTGAGAATCCAATTGAGGTCCTGCACGGCATCCTGCCAGTTCTTGTTTTTCCAGTTCTCGTAGTAGAGGCTCCAGTGCATGCGGACCTCGTACTCCGCGTTTGCGGCATCGGTTTGGGCCTGCACCTGCAACGTAAGCGAGCCCGCATACAGGCAGGCCAGCGCCAGGGAGAGACGAATTGAAGCTGATCTCATGGTGTTCTGTCAGTTTTGGCAGGATTCGGGCCATACAGCAAAGAGGGCCGGAGACATTGCGCGTACCGCAACATGAAACTGTAGCACTTTCAAAATGGGTCCCAGCATTCTAACAGCTCCGGCAAATCATCCGGCCGCGGCGGGCATGTCCCGCCGAGTCGGTCATCGCGAAACCTCCAATATACAATCTGAACATTGCAATTTTCGGGACTCCAGGAACAGACACACATACGGATTGCGCTTCCGCGGCTATGGAAGGGTTCAACCGAGCGCCCCCAAGGGCTCAACCCAACCTGCGCTTGATGAACCAGCGCTCGCCCACATTGACGGTGACAGAGAATCCGATAAAGCGGTCGCGCACAAGATTTCGGTCCAGCGTTCCCCGAGTGCCCACCTCCAGGACCAGATCGACGCGGGTACCGGTAAATAGCGTAGGCAATCCGAGTCCACCGGTCATGGCCATTACGTCAATTTTCGTGCCAAGCGCTGATGCCGGGCTCACGTATAGATTGTCCCGATAGAAGCCCAGGCGGTAGGCGATGCGTGACACATAGGAATCCAGTTGACTGATGCCCGCCGGAATCCATTCAATTCCTCCTGAATACCGCAGCCGATCATGCAGTTGCGCGGTGGAAAACCCAACCACGGGCAGTGTGGCACTGGCTTGGGACCAGGGCTCGTAGCGGACGCTAGCGGCAAAGAGCCAGTTGTTGCGCAGCTTGAATCCCGCGCCTGCGCGCAGGCTGGCAGGCAGATCGAGCTCCCCGTACACCTGCGCGCCCAGCGTATCGCGATCCAGACTCTCGCCCAGCGTGAGGGCCCGTTCGGCATTCAGTGATGCGGGCAGTGAAGCGCTCGCCCCCAGCGTGAGCTCACTTACGGGGTTACGGAACGCCATGAGCACACCGCCGGTGGCTGTGGTCCCTCGGTATCGGGTACTGGTGGAGACGTTGGTGTAGAGAAAATCCGTGGTGTTGAAGCTGGTCCTTCGGGACTCCTCGGTGATCCCGAACAGGAAGTCGGAACTCATCCCCAGGCTAAGCCAGGGCCGTATACGCAGACCAAAGCCGACCCGCACCTGTCGCAGGCCCCCGGTGCCGCCGTGTTCAACGGTGTAGCTCATCGGATCACCGCCGGATACCGCCAGGGAGCCAGGTGTCGTTACCCGATAGTCCATACGGCTGTAGGGCTCAAGCGAAAGGCCAAGCCCGAGACGGTTGGGCAGAAGCGGAACCCCCACTTGGAAGGCATTGAAAGCTCCGCGTATCAGCTGCTCGGAATTGCCGCTGTTGTCCTGCGCCCGGATCCGATCAAAGAGAATTCCTGCCGATACCCTAACCAGGGACTGTCGGCTCCATGCACCTGGGTTTGCAAAATTCATGTAGTCGTGAGAGAACAGCGCAATGCCATCTCCTCCGAGCGAACGGGCGCGGCTGGATGCGAATGTGTGCAGCTCACCCACCCCGTAGCGTGAATAGAGTGATCCGTCATTACGCCCCTGCGCACGGGCATCTGCGAGGCCGATACCTGAGACCACAAATATGGCAAGTAGCTTTTTCACTGCGACAGGATTATGTGGGCCTGTGGTGCCGGGCCCTGGGTGTGCAGCAGGGCGACATCTAGGGAGTTGTCCGGCACCGGAGCGCGGATTTCCAGATAAGCAAAGGTTTCACTGCCCACCAGGACCCGCTGCAGGTATGTCGTCAGATCTGCACTCTGAAAGCGGTAGGTACCCTGGGTGTTGCGCTCGGCCTCGCCAAGAAAGGTTGCAGACTGTGTCGTATCACTGGGAACGGCGACCAGCTGGAGCTGCTGAATCTGAGGGCGAAGAAAGCCCGGCGGTGCCATAGCCCCTTCCAGCGTATCGGCCGTTACGGTCACTACGGCCCCGTTGATCGGTACGTCCTCGTATGCCTTCAGACCGAATTTGAGCTTGATCACCGGTCCTGCGCCATCCTGAAACAGGATGGTGTTGTCGGGAATCATTGATGCCCCGGAGCGCTGAACACCCGTGAAGGTCCTGCTGAGGTCAAACGACACGGTGCCGCCGGTCGTGTTGAGTCTGAGTCTGCTGCCGGTGAGCCGAAAACCGACCACAGCATTGCCCTGGGAAGCTGACAGGCTGAATCCTCTAAACAGCGAGTCCACACGGGCCCCACGCAGGACGGTGTCGTATCGGTCCAGCCACGATCTCGGTAGCGGGGCGGTAACTTGCGTGTCGGCGGCGGCAAACGTTACGCTGGTGACCCGGTCACCGGTCATCAGTGTAGTGTCAGCCTGATAGCCGGTCGGATCCCAGAGATCGGCCAGATTGAAAATGTCCAGGGTTAGGGAGGCCAATGTGTCTCCATACAGGTAGCTGCGTGACAGTACGAGTTCCGCGCTGCGCGTCGTGCTGGTATCTCCGGCGGTGAAAGCTCCAGAGAAACCGATATACGCGGTAGCGTCAATCGTACCGGCCAGCGGATCGTCCACGCGTCCTGCCAGGACGCGCGATAGGCCGCCGGTATAGTCCGCCAGGCCTGAGGGGGCGATTTCGGTGAGGGCCAGTGATCGGGCACTGGGTCCGAATTCGGTTCCCAGCAGGTCCACCCCTACATCAGAAACAGTATCCGTACAGGCAGCTGCGGCAAAAAGCAGTATTGCGGCGGAAAACCTGGGATATGCCGTGTTCATGCGCGCTTAACGTCCGAAAAAGGCGAATTCGTACAAACTCAACATGGCACTGACTTGTTTCTGATGTGCCCTCACCGCATGTGGCGGCCCACATCTTGCGTGCAAGCCTAAGCCATCACATGTTTACTACCACAGACCGGCCTTCGCAGCCCAATGGCGTTGCATGCCCAAAAACGGCCCACTCCAACTTTGCGGCAGATCCGCCAGGATCGGGAATTTCCGGTCAGGTAGGATGCGTGTGCCTTGAAGCCGGTGCTGGCCCCGGACCTGCCGCGCGTCTGCGCCAAGAGGGGCCACTACTTTGCCGGGTCCCCTAGTGCGGATTCGTACAGCTTAATGGTCTGCTCCGCAATCTCACTGGCGTTTCCCAAGAGCTGAACAGCTTCCTTGGCGGGAGGCACCGAATCAGGGAACGCGCTGAGGTCCGAATACTTAAGTCCGACATCGGCAATGGGCTGCCCGATAAACTCTGTCAGATCAGATGGAGCCGATCCGTTGAGCATCTGAAGCCGGCTGAGCTGCGATGCGAGCGCGGGCGTGAGATTGGCATCGGGTTCCACATTGTCGGGCGTATAAATCACACGCGTATCAGCAAACAGCGAATGGTCGGATTTCTCACGGTATTCGCTCGTTGACAGGAGCACCGGCAGCAGGCCGCTGATCCAGCCGAAGGCGTGTACAATATCAGGCTTCCAGCGCAGTCGGCGGACCGTTTCAAGCACGGAGCGGCAGAAGAACATTGATCGCTCGTGGTTGTCCTGATACAGCCGGCCTTCCTTGTCCTGATGCAGCCCTTTTCGTTTGAAGAAGCGGGCATTGTCCATGAAGTACACCTGCAGGCGGATGCCGGGAATGGAGGCCACCTTGACCTTAAGCGTTTCCTTACCTCCGCCCATAGGGATCGAGGCCCCGCAGAGCCGTATGACCTCATGGAGGCGGTTACGGCGCTCGCTGATAAGCCCGTACCGGGGCATCATGATCCGCGTTTCAAATTGCCCGCTGACATGCAGGCTTTCCGACAGGTGCCGCGCCAGGGGTCCGATGGCGCTGCTTTCAGCTTTGGTAAACGGTGCAACTTCTCCGGTCACAAATAATACCTTCACGCGTTGCACCATAGCGGCCACGGGCTTAGTTCAGCTGATTCAGTTCAAGGGGCCCGGAAGCAGTTCCAAGGCCTCATTGTCGTAATATAACAAACTGGGTTTAAGAATCCAAACCCTGGAATCTGTTCAGTTTTGATGAATTCTCCGAAAGCGGTGAGCCTTGCTGAATCCGAGACAGTAAAGGTCTCCGGTCCGGTTTTCCGTCGGACCCTTGGTTGGCTGTTTCCCGGCGAACAGACTGAAATGAACGGCCAGGCGCTTGCAATACCGCGGTGCGTGTGCGATGCCTCCCTGGGGATCCGAGCGTCTCGTCCCGTGCTGTTGGCGGCGGTTGTCTGCTTCGGGCCTATGCCCGCGTGCATGGGGGCGCGTAGGGCACCGGTGCGGTGGCAATCCAACTCTCAGGTACATGGGTGACGCAGTGGTGTCGGAGCCGGGTAAATCTGCCCATCAGGGCTGCGGGATTACGCGGCCGGTAAAACGTGAAAGCAGGCAAAGCGCGTGAATCATGATTAGTCCAAGGGCCTCTGAAAGTTGGGCTTTATCCCGGCGGGAGCGTGTGCCTGTTCACATTTTTGAGGATCCCGGCCAGGTCGCGCACGAAGTGGCGCATCACATCGCTAAAGTGATCCGGCACCGGAATACGGAGGGCTGGCGAACGGTGTTGGGCCTGACGACGGGATCAACGCCACTGGGTGTATATAAGGAGCTGATTCGTCTTCACCGGCATGACGGGCTGGATTTTTCCGGGGTGGTGACCTTCAACCTGAACGAATACTATCCGATGGAGCGGTCCAGCCTGCAGAGCTACCACCGGTTCATGCGGGAGCACCTGTTTGATCACATCAATGTGCCGGAGAGTCAGATTCACATGCCCAACGGAGAGTTATCTGCAGCGGAGGTGGACAACTGGTGCACCGACTATGAGACCGCTATTGGTGAGGCCGGCGGACTGGACCTGGTGCTGCTAAGGATCGGGCGCAGTGGCCATATAGGATTTAATGAGCCGGGTAGTGGTCGACGGGCGCGGACGCGTGCCGTGATTCTGGACGAGATCACCCGCAAAGATGCGGCGAGCAGTTTTTTTGGCGAAGAAAACGTGCCCCGCCGGGGACTGACCATGGGGGTCGGCACAATTCTGGATGCCCGGGAGGTCCTGCTGATGGCGACCGGGGAGGGTAAGTCCAACATTATCAGACGTGCCGTTGAAGAGCCGGTCTGCGACGAGGTTACGGCCTCCTATCTTCAGGACCACCCGAGCAGCGCCATTTATCTGGATAAGGGGGCGGCCGGCGGGCTCACCCGCGAACAGACTCCCTGGCTTGCCGCAAATGTGGAGTGGGATCTGCCCATGGCTAAGCGGGCCATCATTTGGCTGAGCGAGAAGCTGAACAAGGCCATACCACGTCTGGAGGCGGCCGATTTCCACAACAGCCATCTGCACAGCCTGGTTTACGCGCATCCGCAGATTGACGAGTTGTGCCTGAGTGTGTTTGAGGACCTGCTTCAGCGGGTATACTATCGGGCCCAGCTACCGGCTGGTAAGCAGGTTATTCTGTTCAGCCCGCATCCGGACGATGATGTTATTTCCATGGGGGGTATGCTGGACAAACTGGTCCGCAATGATAACGAGATCATTGTGGCCTACATGACGAACGGATCGGTGGCGGTGTTTGATGCCGATGTGACGCGGTATCTGGATTTCGTGGAAATGTGTCTTGAGGACCTGGGCATCAGCGGTCGTGCGGCTGCGGAGTATCGTGCCCGTCGGCAGGAGATACTGGATTTTCTGGCCACAAAGCAGCCCGCACAGGTGGATATGGGCGAGGTGCAGCACATTAAGGCCAGTATCCGCTACTCTGAGGCTGTGGCCGGTATTGAGGTGCTCGGACTCGGGCGCGAAAACGCCCGATTCATTGATCTGCCGTTCTATCAGACGGGGCGTGTCGGCAAAAAGCCGATCGGGTCGGACGATGTGCGGATCATCCTGGATCTGATGGAAGAGCGCCAGCCGGATCACATTTTTGTAGCCGGTGATCTCTCTGACCCGCACGGGACGCATCGCAAATGTTACGTCGCGATCCAACAGGCACTGGAGCGTTATAACGCGGAGGGCTCGGGCATCGGTAAGCCTCCCAAAGTGTGGCTGTATCGCGGGGCGTGGCAGGAGTGGGAAATCCACCAGGCTGACGTATTCACGCCAATCTCAAAGGCGGAGATGGCCCGGAAGATTGAGGCTATATTCAAGCATGAGAGCCAGAAAGACCGGGCGATGTTCCCCGGTGCGCACGACGATCGTGAGTTCTGGCAGCGGGCGCACGACCGCAATACCGGCACGGCCGCAGCGCTCAACCGCTTGGGCCTGCCGGAATTCTACGCGGCCGAAGCCTTTGTGACCGGCTATTCCATGTAGCGGTCAGCTGATGTGGCAGTGAGCCAGGCCGCGTTTTTCCAAGTAGCGCTGATGGAATTCTTCCGCCCGGTAGAACGGGCCAGCGGGTTGGATTTCGGTTACGATGGGCCGTTGCAGCAAGGCCTGCCTCCGTTCGCGCGACGCTTTGGCGGCTGTCGTTTGCTCAACGCTGTGGCAGAAGATCACAGACCGATACTGTGAGCCGATGTCCGGTCCCTGCCGGTTCCGCGTGGTCGGGTTGTGATTGTCCCAGAATACTTCCAGCAGACCAGCATAGCTGATGACAGCCGGATCGAATTCAACCTCTACGACTTCCGCATGCCCGGTGCGATCCGTGCATACGTCCCGGTAGGTCGGATCCCGGGTGGTGCCGCCGGCATAGCCGACAGCGGTGCTCATGACTCCCTGAGTGCGTCGGAAAGCGGCTTCCACCCCCCAGAAACAGCCAGCCCCAAAGGTCGCTTTCTGAAGTGTCAGATCAGTTCGCTGCATATGCGCAGTGATTGGTGTTGGAACACTTATATGCCGTTGGAGGCCGTGAAGATTGCTGCGTTTACGGCCTGGTCGGACATTGCGTGGCAGCTTCCACGGTCAGCGTTTCGGGTCAAACGCCTGGTGCTGCCTTCGGATCATAACAGCGGCCGCCCGCGGATGTCAAGGGGCCATAGACAATCCCGATGCAGGTCTTTACCGTGACCGAACCTTAGGCCCGAGGCATACTCAGCTGCCTTTGCGGATGCACTGTTAGGGCTCACTTCCTTCTCAGTGAGCGCTTGGTGATGGGACGGACTCTCGCTTGGCACCGGTCAAACTGACCTCATGCCCCAAGTACATTTGCCTGGCTGTGACGCTGGTAAATCACAGCGGGACGGATAGCCGCCCGCCGGGTCTCACAATTTCCAAGAGGAACTGTCTGCACGGGTAAGGGCCCTGCATTCAACCGAATTCCGGAATCGGCATCCTTAATCGGGATCCGCACCCGGTTGTTTGTCCGGGCCAGTCACGCAACCGGCACCACCACCGGGTGGCAGCGCTATTGCGGGGCGGCACTGTGGGCCAGGCCGGAAGTGGATCGTACGCCTAGCTCTCGTAATGGGAATTATATATTTAACTGCAACCTTTGTCCGCCCCTCCGGGGTGTCTTCGCCATTTT
>JAPPNA010000041.1:0-45552 GCA_028873925.1 Bacteroidota bacterium
CAATCCTTAGCGCAGATTCCGGGAAATTCCGAATCGTCATGAATAATCCGGGATGACAGCTCCCGGTGATAGCTGCAGTTGCGTCGGCTTTGCGATGGGGCTGTGTTATCAGCGCGGTTTTCAGATCTGTGACCGGGCGGCTCCCGGATGCAGGGTGGCTACCGACCCTATTCCTTCATAATGAAAGTATCTAAATTCAATATGGCGTTCGCAACTACGGTCAGCGCGGCGTGTTCGGGTGATTCAAGCTGCGCGGAGCCCGGGCCTGCGTAATGGCTGAGCGCGTCAGCATAGAGATTCTGCAGAATGCGTCGGACCTCCGCATTGGGCGTAGTGCCCATAGCCAGCGTGTAGGCGGCCTCCACGGGGACTTCGGAATCGCCGACACGCCGCGCCAGCGCCGCTGCGGCTTCCACCGAGGTAGGATCGTTCAGGCTGACCAGGGCCTGAAGCGGCGTATTGGTGCGCATCCGACGCGACACGCAAAATTCCCGGCTCGGACTGTCAAAAGTGGCCATGGACGGGTAGGGCACCGTGCGACGCCAATACGTGTACAGTCCCCGGCGATATCTGTCTTCCCCCTCGCTGGGCACCCAGAGCGCCGGATCATACGGATTGTTCCATAAGCCGGCAGGCTGGGGCGGCATAACGCTCGGGCCATACATCTTGGGACTCAGCAGTCCGCTGACGTAGAGCGTCTGGTCGCGAATCTGCTCCGCGCTGAGCCGGAACCGGGCCCCGCGGGCCAGCAGAACATTGCGGGGATCCCGCTTGAGGAGTTCCGGCGTAACGCCCGAAGACTGCTGATACGTTGCCGAATGCACCAAGGTGCGCAGCAGGCGCTTGATGCTCCAGTTGTGTTCTTCCATAAAGCTCACAGCCAGGAAATCCAGCAGATCCGGATGTGAAGGCAAATACCCCTGGGTGCCGAAATCCTCCAGTGACTCAACGATGCCCTGACCAAAGAGCTGTGCCCAGAACCGGTTTACCGTGACACGGGCGGTCAGCGGGTTTTCCGGACTGATCAGCCATCGGGCCAGCCCCAGGCGGTTTTTAGGGGCATCTTCCGGCATTGCTGGCAATGAAGCCGGCACATCAGCCGCTACTGCATCTCCTTTCAGCAGAAAATTGCCCCGCTCAAACACATGCGTGCGGCGGCTGAAGGGCAACTCCTGCATGATGGGTGTCTCAACCTGACTCAAGTCCGCTATCGCCTTGCGCAGTCTTGCCCGTTCCTCGCGAAGTGCGATCAGGCGGGTATCTTCCGTAAGACCCGCATATACGTAATCCAACAGCCACCGCTGGGCATCATCCCGTTGATGCTCGACTGTGGCCGCTACGCGTCGGACCTCGGCCTGAAGCATGCCGCGCACCCGCGCGATAACCTCCGGCTCATTGAGCCGGGTTTCCCAGTCCTGCCGCTCGCGCACCAGTAGGTCCTCAGTCATCAGGGCCAGTATGGCGACTTCAATGTCGCGCAACTGCTGAACCAGACCCTGACCCTGCTCCAGGTCTTCCTCGGCAAAAAGCGGGAGCGTGGGATATTCATCATCCTGATCCCGGTCCGCCGTGCTGTTGAAGAAGGCAAAAGACTTATAGTAGTCCTCATGAACAAACGGGTCATAGGGATGCCCGTGGCACTGCACGCATGCGAAGGAGGTCCCCTGCCATACCTCCCAGGTGGTGTTGACCCGGTCGACGACCGCGGCCACCCTAAACTCTTCGTCATCGGTGCCGCCTTCCGTATTGGTCATGGAGTTGCGGTGGAAGGCCGTTGCAATCAGCTGATCCTCCGTCGGACTCGGCAACAGGTCCCCCGCCATCTGCTCAATCGTAAACTGGTCAAACGGCATGTCTGCGTTGAAGGCGCGAATTACCCAATCCCGGTAGCGCCAGATTGTGCGCCCTATGTCTTTCTCGTACCCCTTGGAATCCGCATACCGGGCCAGGTCAAGCCACATGGCTGCCCAGTGCTCGCCAAAGGCTGGTGATGCCAGCAACGTGTCAACATAGGCACCATACGCCGAGTCTTCCGCACAAACTCGCGCGATGGCATCAGGTCGGGGGGCGAGCCCGGTCAGATCCAGGGTCACGCGCCGTACCAGCACAGCACAGTCCGCCCCGGGTGCAGGCAGGAGCTGTTCTGCGTCCAACCGGGCCAGCACGAAGTAATCCAAATCCCGCTGCGGCCAGTCTGGATTTGACACTTCAGGCAGCTCAGGCCGAACCGGACGCACATACGCCCAATGATCTTCCCAGGGTGCACCCTCCCGGATCCATTGTCTCAGTTTGGTGACCTCGTCCGGGCTGAGGGGCGCATCCTCCTGCGGCATACGTTCGTCAGGGTCCGCATGCGTTACCCGTCTGAGGAGCTCACTTTCTGCGGGCTTATATGGTACGATGGCGGGGTGTCCAGATTCGGCGGCGGCGATGGCCTCACTTCTAAACAGCAGGCTGAGGTTACCCTGACGTCGGATCCCCCCATGGCACCCCCCACAGCGTTCATTGAGAATGGGGCGGATGTCTTCGTTGAACGACACTTCGGGGGCCGGGGAGCACCCGGTGCAGATGGTCACACCTGCCGCGACCGCAAAGGCGAGGATCAGTGCGCGCTGCATCAGGCAATCAGTGGAGACATTAGCTCACCGTGGACATCAGTAAGGCGAAAGCGCCGCCCCTGGTGTTTGAACGTCAGTCGCTCATGGTTAATTCCCAGCAGGTACAGCAGGGTCGCCTGCAGGTCATGGACATGTACCGGGTCACGCACAATATTGTAGCCGAGCTCGTCAGTCTCTCCATAGGTGAGGCCTCGGCGAACCCCTCCGCCCGCCATCCAGAGCGTGAAACAGCGCGGGTGGTGATCCCGTCCGTAGTCTTCATCGGTAAGGCGGCCTTGGCAGTAATTGGTACGTCCGAATTCTCCGCCCCAGATCACCAGCGTATCGTCCAGCATGCCACGCTGGCGCAGATCCTGCACCAGGGCAGCTGAGGGTTGATCGGTTTCACGGGCCTGAGTCCGGATTCCGGCCGGCAGCCCGCCGTGATGATCCCAGCCCTGATGGAAAAGTTGAATGAATCTGACCCCGCGCTCCGCAAGTCGCCGCGCAAGCAGACAGTTGGCGGCATAGGTTCCGGAGTCCCGGGCGGCTTCGCCGTACAGGTCAAAGATATAGTCCGGTTCGTCGCCCAGGTCGGTGACCTCAGGTACGGAGGTCTGCATGCGATAGGCCATTTCATACTGGGCGATGCGTGACTCAATCTGCTGCCATCCCGGTTCAGCGTCTTTCAGTTCATGCAGCTCGCGCAGGCGGTCCAACTGGGTACGGCGCTGCGTGCCGGTGAGTCCCTGAGGGTCGTTCAGGTACAGCACAGGATCGTGACCGCTGCGGAATTGAACGCCCTGGTGGCTGGACGGAAGAAAACCGTTGCCCCAGAGTCGGGCATAGAGCGGCTGGCCGCCCTTATCCTTGGTAATCAGTACACAAAAAGCGGGCAGATCCTCATTCTCGGTACCGAGTCCGTAGCTGAGCCAGGAGCCAAAGGATGGTCGTCCCGCAATCTGTGACCCGGTCAGGAAAAATGTGATGGCCGGATCGTGATTGATGGCTTCGGTGTACATGGACTTAACGAAGCACAACTCATCCGCAATGGCTGCGGTGTGCGGCATTAGTTCACTCACCCAGGCACCGCTTTGGCCATATTGTTTGAACCCGAAATGAGACCGGGCAAGCGGCAGCGCATTCTGGAACCCCGTCATGCCCGTAAGCCGTTGCCCGCGACGAACGGAGTCCGGCAGCTCTCGGCCGTGCATGGCATTTACACGGGGCTTATAGTCAAACAGCTCAAACTGCGAAGGCCCGCCGCTCTGGAACAGAAAGATAATCCGCCTCGCTTTGGGCACAAAGTGTGGTCCGAGCCCAACCGCAGGGTTGACGAGCGACGATAAGGCCAGTCCGCCCAGTCCCAACCCCAGGCGACCCAGGAATTCGCGCCGGGTCGCGATCTGTTCATAATTGTGACACGCGTGCATCGGCTCAGTACCGGGTCAACGATTCATCAAAGGAGAGCAGGGTCTTTGCCACCATGGTCTGTGCGGCCCACGCAATCGGATCATGATCCGCTGATACCGGACTGGCTCCCGTAGTGAGCAGTGCGCGGGCCGCAGGCGGGTCATTCGCAAAAAAGTGCAGTTGATCCTGATACAGCTGTTGCAATATCCGCAATTCTGACGAGGCAGGCTCCCGGCCGGTCGTCAGCCGGAATCCCAAAATGATCTGCTGCGCCAGCTCCGGCTCGCTGAGCATTCTCTGCGCAATATGACGGGCAGCTTCAACATATTGGGGGGCATTCAGCAGAACAAGCGCCTGTTGTGGTGTGGCGGTGCGCTGCCGCCGCATGACGGAATGGCTGCGGGAGGGCATGTCAAACGTGAGCAGGGCCGGAGGGGGCGAGGTACGTTTGAAGTACGAATAGAGCGTGCGCCGGTACAGGTCGGATCCGGTACCCTGGACGTATCTGATTCCGGCTTTTTCCTGCCAGAGACCTTCGGGCTGGTAAGGCTTTACCGGAGGGCCTCCCATAGTTCGGTCCAGCAGCCCCCCTGCCGCGAGCGCCTGGTCTCGGATCATTTCAGCGGTCAGGCGCAGACGGGGGCCTCGCGCGAGCAGCCGGTTGTCAGGGTCTCGCTGGAGGGAGCCGGCCGTACCGGACGAGCTCTGGCGGTAGGTCGCGCTGGTGACAATCAGCCGCTGCACGGCCTTAACATCCCAACCGGATGTGATGAAAGTAGATGCCAGGTGGTCAAGCAAGTCCGGGTGCGAAGGCAGCGCGCCCTGCCGCCCGAAGTCTTCAGGCGTTGATACGATTCCGGTCCCGAAGTACCGCTGCCAGTACCGGTTGACCGCCACGCGTGCGGTAAGCGGATTATCCGCGTCAAACAGCCATTGCGCCAGCCCGTACCGGTCGGGAGGCAGGCTGTCGGAAAAGGCCAAGATCGCTGCCGGCGCGGACGGGGCGACCTCGGGACCCAACACGTCGTACTGGCCCCGCATAAGGATGTTGGCATCGCGCGGTGTGGCCATATCCCGCATGACCATGATGGCCGGTAGGCTGCTCTGCAGCGCGTTACGCTCCTGTCGCAGGCTACGAAGCATATTTTGGGCCTCGTTCCAAGCGGTATCATGCCGCTGGAGATACCACTCAAACAAACCGTCATCGGTTTGAGGCTGCTCTGCCAGCCGGGCAATTTCAAAGCCAGCGAGCGTACGGTTATGGATCAGAAGCTGATCGATAATGCCATCGCGAAAACCGGTATCCCGGAACCGGTAGGCGAGCGCGAGATGCGTTTCCAAGTTTTCGTATGTGATATTGCGCGTCAGGCCATCCCGTACGATACGTACCGGAGCCCGTCGGCCATTGACATACAGCTCAAGCCCATCCGCGCGGCTGGAGCCATCATACGTAACGGTCACATGGCTCCACCTATTCATGGGGACCGGATTGAGGGTTCGGATCCGAACGGCGTTTTCCGGCCACATGTGTGCCAGTTGGGCGATCAGATGGCCGTTTTGCAGCGCCAGTTCATAGCCGCGACTGCCGGCATCCAGAGCTGCTTGGGTCCGATGTATGAGCACGCCGGTGGCTTCTGCGGGCCGAATCCACAGACTGATGGAAAAGGGATCCGTACGCCTGAAATGTCCGACCCCCGCAAAGTTCACACCGCTTTCCCCGTCAAAAGTGAGGCCGTTACGTTCACGGCCTGCGGCGAGCGCAGGCCTGAACACCAGCCTGCCTGCGGGACCCGTTGCGCACGGTAACCGGTCGGAGGCCATGGCATTGAAGTCACACGCCAGCACCAGCCCCCGTTCCGGCTCATGGGGAAGCTGCCTTTGACCTGGCCGCCACGCTTCAAATCGGGTGCGTGCGCTTTCTCTGATCGTATCCAGCGCTCGTTCGCTTGCGGCCATCCGAACGTTCAGCTGCTTAATCGTCCGTTCATCTTCTGGGTCGGGCAGTGATAATGCCGGTACCGGCTCGGAGTCCGTGAAGTGCGAAGTCTGCCCGGACTCGTCAATGTCATTGAAGAAGTTGAACAGTCCGTAATAGTCGGCCTGTGTTATTGGATCATACTTATGATCGTGACAGCGTGCACATTCCAGCGTCAGTCCCAGGAACGCCGTCCCCAGGGTGTTGGTGCGGTCAGCCACATACTCGGTCCGGAATTCCTCTTCAATACTGCCGCCTTCATTGGTCTGGCGGTGATTGCGGTTGAAGGAGGTGGCCAGAATCTGCTCACGCGTGGCCGCTGGCAGCAGATCACCTGCCAGCTGCCAAGTCCCAAAGGCATCAAATGGCAGGTTGGTATTATAGGCTTCTACCACCCAGTCGCGCCAGGGCCAGGAGTACCGCTCGCGGTCGTTCTGATATCCGTGGGTGTCGGCATAGCGGGCGATGTCCAGCCAGTCCGAGGCCATGTGTTCACCGAACGCCGGCGAATCCAGCAGCCGGTCTACGGTGCGCTCATAGGCCAGCGCGGTGGTGTCCGCCAAAAAGCGGTCTATTTCATCAAGCGTGGGCGGCAGGCCGGTCAGATCCAAGGTGACACGCCGCAGGATAGTCGGCCGGTCGGCCGGTCGTGATGGGGCCAACCCCTCCTGTTCCAGATGTGCCAGTACAAAACGGTCCACTTCATTGCGCGGCCAGGCCGAATCCTGCACTTCAGGCACGATGGGGTTACCCACCGGAATAAAGCTCCAATGAGGCTTCCACTCGGCACCCTGTATGAGCCATCGGCGTATGAGCGCAATCTCCTGTTCTGTAAGCGCCAAGTTGGATTCTGCAGGAGGCATGCGCACCTCCAGATCGGAAGCTGTTATCCTTTGGAAGAGGACGCTTCTGCGCACACTGCCGGGCACAACAGCGTAACCGCCGCCGGTCAGGGGCGTGTGCTTGGCGTAGTGCTCCTCGTCCAGACGAAGCTCCGCCTGGCGCGCATTGCTATCGGGGCCGTGACAGGCGTAGCAGCGGTCTGACAGTATGGGGCGGATATGAAAATTGTAATCCACGACCTCGGGCAGCATATCACCCGAGTTGCCTGCACATCCCGCCATTGCCAGCAGGACTGCTCCGGCCAGCAGCCGTTCAATGCTAAACCAACAGGTCATTGACTACATGGCCGTGCACATCGGTGAGGCGATACCTGCGGCCCTGATGTCGGTAGGTGAGGCGCTCATGGTCAATCCCCAACAGATGCAGGATCGTAGCTTGAAGATCGTGCACATGGACCGGGTTTTCCGCAATGTTGTAGCCCAGCTCATCGGTGGCCCCGTAGGTGAGGCCCGGCTTTATGCCGCCGCCCGCCATCCAAATGGTAAAGCAGCGCGGATGGTGGTCGCGGCCGTAATTGGTTTCAGTGAGGGTTCCCTGGGAGTAGTTGGTGCGCCCGAATTCGCCACCCCAGATGACCAGCGTGTCCTCCAGCAGTCCCCGCCGCTTGAGATCGATAACCAGGGCGGCCGATGCCTTGTCGGTGTCTTTGCACTGCAGTTCAATGTCGTGTGGCAGGTCGGTGTGCTGATCCCAGCCCATGTGGTAGAGCTGGATGAATCGGACATCACGCTCGGCAAGTCGCCGGGCGAGCAGGCAATTGGCCGCATAGGTGCCGGGCGTGCGCGCGTCCTGGCCGTACAGCTCAAAGGTGGATTCCGGTTCGTCTGACAGATCGGTAACCTCGGGTACGGAGGTCTGCATCCGATAGGCCATTTCGTATTGCGCAATACGGGACTGGATTTCCGGGTGTCCGCTGCTTTCAAAGTGAAGCCGGTTGAGATGGGCGAGGTGCTCCAGCATCCGGTGCCGGTTTGAGGTATGCAGGCCCGGGGGATCGTTGAGAAACAGTACCGGATCTCCGCCGGTGCGAAACTGCACGCCTTGGTGCAGGGCGGCCAGAAATCCGCTCCCCCACAGGCGGGAATAGATGGGCTGGGGCCGCTGGAGTCCGCGAGACAGCAGTACGCAGAATGTGGGCAGATTCTCATTGGAGCTGCCCAGGCCGTAGCTGAGCCAGGCTCCGATACTGGGTCGTCCGGGCTGTTGTGAGCCGGTCTGGAAAAACGTAATGGCAGGATCGTGGTTGATCGCCTGGGTATACATGGATCGGACCACACAGATTTCGTCGGCAATTGCTCCGGTATGCGGCAGGAGGGTGCTGATCCAGGCCCCGCTGCCTCCCCACTGGGCAAACGGATAGATGGATGGCGCGAGCGGGAATGCCTTCTGGTACGCCGTCATGCCGGTCAGCCGCTGGCCCATGCGCACCGATTCGGGCAGGTCTTCCCCCCTACGGCGCGTAAGGTCGGGCTTATAATCGAACAGCTCCAGCTGTGAGGGTCCGCCGCTCTGAAACAGGTAGATGATACGCCGCGCTTTGGGAGCGATATGGGGGGCGGCCAGTATGCCCCGGAATGCCGATCCGGCCGCTTGTTGACGATCTGACTGCGCGCATCCCAGAAGCGACGCAAGGGCGGCACCGCCGATTCCGACACTCAATTTGGAAAAGAAGTGCCGGCGGTTCATCTCACATCCCAGGGAATACATCTGGTCTTCCATTGCGGTCACCGGTGTTGTGCTTCGTCAAGATTCATAACGGTGCTGATCACCATAGTCAGCGCAGCCAGTTCCGTCGGATTGCGGTCCTGTGGTGTGGCAGATTTACCGGCGGTCAGCAGCTGCGCAGCCCGCTCGGGAAATTCACCAAAGTGCCGCTGCTGCTCTTCCAACAGGTCTTGGAGGATTTTCAATTCGGCTCGTTTCGCATCGCGCGAGGTCAGCAGGCGGAATCCTGCACGGATGCGTGCATCATCATCATTATGGACTTCCGACAGCCTGAAGGCCATAACGCGAGCGGCCTCAACATACTGGGGATCATTCATCAGCACCAGAGACTGGAGCGGCGTGGCGGTCGGCTCCCGTTCCACCGTGCAGACGGTTCGATCCGGAGCATCAAATATTAGCATGGCCGGCGGAGGAATAGTACGCTTCCAATAGGTATAGACGCTGCGCCGGTATACGTTGGGACCGGGGCGGTACCGGTTTTCCCCAACCTGGTTGGCAAGGGCTTTCCAAAGGCCTGCGGGCTGATAGGGCCTGACGGGCTCGCCGTACATGGTACGATCCAGCAGTCCGCTGGCGGCCAGCGCATTGTCGCGCACCATCTCTGCGGACAGGCGTTTTCGCGGGCCGCGGGCCAGCAGCATGTTGCCTGGATCGCGCAGCTGCAGTTCTTCCGAGACGGCACTGGACTGGCGATAGGTGGCTGAGGTTACGATTTCCTTGAGGAGTGCCTTGGTGTTCCAGTCGAGCTCTATGTACCGGATGGCCAGATAGTCCAGCAGTGCCGGATGCGAGGGCAGGGCCCCCTGGTTGCCGAAGTCTTCAGGCGTGTGCACCAGGCCCACACTAAACAGCATCTGCCAATACCGGTTGGCGGCTACGCGCGCGGTCAGCGGATTGCTCTCATGGGTAAGCCATCTTGCCAGGCCGAGCCGGTTTCGCGGCAGATCATCCGGAAAGGACAGAATTGCCGCCGGAGTATCCGGTCCTACCGAATCCACCGGAGCATCGTATGCGCCGCGATCCAGTACGAAGGTGGGTCGGGGTGTTTCCATCTCCTCCATGATCATGACAAACGGAATTGTCCTGACCTGCTGTCTGACGCTGTCCAATTGGGCCGTGAGCGTCCGGTAGCGGTCATCCTGGTGCTCCCGGTAGAATTGCCTTGCGGGCGGATGTGCGGCCCCGGCCAGATGAGCGACTTCGAGATCCGTAAGCGCCCGCGTGTATATCCGCAGCTCATCCAAACGGCCGCCAGCCAGTCCGGTCAGATCTCCCCGCGTCTTCTTGCGCGGCGTAAAGTTGCCCGCCAGCAGTCCGTTGCCGTTGAGGATGCTCATTCGGCTCAATTCATCCATTTCCGCCCGAACCGGAACCTTTTGGCCGTTGATGTACAGTGTGACCCCGTCGGCACGGCTGGATCCGTCATAGGTGGCGGCGACATGCGTCCAGGATTCAGGCGGGATACGGACAGTGGAGGTAACTACGATTCGGTGCTCATTGTCCTGAACAAGTCGGAGTCGGAGGTAGCCATCCTGTGTTCGGGTCAAGTCATATCCGCGCCGATGCTGTTCTCCGATCCGCTTGGACAGCAGAGCCGCATCTTTATCCTGGGTGCGTGCCCACACCCATCCGCTCAAAGTGAAGCGTGAGTACCATTCAAAATCGGCTTCTTCCCCGAGATTGATGAAGTTCACGCCATCAAATGCCATGGACTGCCCCATAAATCCTGGCTCCAGAACAGGAGATGGCAGGTCTGTTTCCAATCCCGTGTTCGCAAATGCGGGCAGCCCCGTTCTGGCGGGCGTTCTCAGGTTGGTGAGCGAATCCAGCGGCAGGTGGACAAACAGTCCCTGCTGGAGTGCCGCGGTCAGGTCAGGCTGCCAGTCGGCCGGCGGCTCGGGGACGGACCATTGATCGGCCACGGTTTCCAGAGAATCCAGCGTTCTGATGGTATTCTCCAAGGATTCTTCATAGGCCGGATCCTCCATACGCATTGAGGGCACCGGCGACAGATCGAAATAACTGATCGGGGCCTTCTCGTCAATGCCGTTGAAGAAGGCAAACATGGAGTAGTAGTCTCGCTGGAGAACGGGATCATACTTGTGGTCATGACAGCGGGCACATTCCATGGTCAGTCCAAGGAACGCGGTAGCTGTCGTGTTGGTGCGGTCGGCCACATACTCGGTGATATATTCGGACGGGACTACGCCTCCTTCCTGCGTTATGGCGTGATTCCGATTGAATCCTGTCGCCAGTTTCTGATCATAGGTGGCCTCCGGCAGCAGATCGCCCGCAAGCTGCCATGTGATAAATTCGTCGTAGGGCAGATTGTTGTTGTAGGCTCGTACGACCCAGTCGCGCCATGGCCACATGGTGCGCGGCCGGTCATCCTGGTAGCCGTGCGTGTCTGCGTACCGCGCGATATCCAGCCACATACTGGCCATCCGCTCTCCGTACGCAGGACTGGCCAGCAGCCGATCCACGATCCGTTCATAGGCCTGGGGGTCTGAATCTGCGACAAACGCATCAATGGCAGCCGGAGTTGGAGGCAGGCCGGTCAGATCAAAGGACACGCGGCGCAGGAGCCTGGCTTTGGCGGCTTCGGACGAAAACGAGAGATTCTCCGATTCCAGCCGGGCCAGAACAAAGTGATCGATGGGATTGCGTACCTGGTCTGCGCGTCTGACTTCCGGGAGCGAGGGCTGGGCAGGCGCGGTGAACGCCCAGTGCGGCTTCCATTCGGCCCCCTGGTCGATCCATGCGCGGATCAGGGCGATTTCGTGACGGGTAAGTGTCAGCTTGCTGTCCGGGGGTGGCATGACCCAGTTCGGGTCTTCCGATGAGATATGGTCTACCAGCACGCTGGCTGCCGCGTTGTACGGCGTGATGATCTGCAGGGTGGAATCGTCCCGACTGTAGCCGTACGCCCCTTCGCGGGTATCCAGTCTCAGGTCCGCCTGCCGGGCCCGTTCATCGGGCCCGTGGCACTGGTAGCACCGGTCGGACAGAATCGGCTTTACATGCCAGTTATAGTCTACCACCTCCGGCAGGCTCACATCCGCGGCGGAGGGCCCGCAACCCGTCAATATGAGGATTCCCAGCGCGGCCAAGGGCCAAGGTGCTTGTTGCATAACGCGCAAATTCCGTCTCAACCGGTGATAACGGTTCAACTGAGCAATTTAGAGATTTACCCCAAAGGCTTCAACCAAGCCCCAACGCACGCGGCTGGGACAACCATTGAGCGACGACCTTCCAGGCCGCCACGCGGGCTCCTGACAGGGGCCAGCGCACGGCGTTATGAGTCCCGCGCCGCCCGGTTGCGGAATCTATGCAGCATTACGGCTGGTCGGTTCCCGTATCCGGGAAGGCTTCTGTATCAAATGCTCACCGCAGTTGACAGCGGCAAACAGCCGGGTGCGCACCATTGGATGATGTCTGTGCTGGAGTTGATCGGATCGGCCGTTTCCTGCTCAGTCAGAATTGTACTCAATGGTGTGTTGGGTGAAGCACTTGAGCCGTATCGGGGAGCATCCGGGCACTGGCGACAGCAGGTCTTACCCGGTGCGTTACTTGTACAGGTGCGTGCATCAGGCCGCCAGGTTGACTATGGGGCCCTGGAAGGTCAGGCTGCTCCGATTGTCGGGCACCTACCGGATAGGCCATCCGCCGTGTGCACTGATCGCAGGGTCAATCTCTGTCATGATCCGATTGGTTTCGGCGAGTGCAGCGCAGAGCCGCTGGTAATGCTGAATATCGTCAAAGGACAGTGTTCTGTTCTTTCTGGATTTGAGCCACAGCTGCGCAGGCCTGTATCCTGCGATCACGCAATCCCAGGTTTCCGGCGTAATGCCTTCAAAGTACTGTTGGCCGTTGATCCAGACCCTGTTCACGGAGGTTCCGAGCAGGGTGGGCTCGTGCCTGGGAACATGCGCCACCAGGTTGCTGCCGGTACAGGGGAACCGTGGCAATTCAGAACCGACAGCTTCCATCAGGTGCAGCGAGACAAGGCGGTTGCCAAGACTGACCATCCTCCAAAACAACTCGGCACTGGAGGTGACTGGAATCCGCGGGAAGTCCATTTTCAGCAGATCTGCGTATCGCCTGCGATATTCGGGGCTGTGCAGGATGGCGTAGATGTAGTGAAATGCATCCGCGGGACCGATCTCCCCGGAATTCTCCTGTTCAAGAAACGTGAGGCCTGTTTTTTCGCTTAAGGCGGCCATAAATTCACGGTGCAAATTCACCTCCTGATCATTCCTGTCCCACGGCACGGCTACATGCAGCGGCATGACGTATGCGCCCCCCTTGCTGCTGAAGGTAGCACGGAAGTCCACCAGTTCGTCCGCAGCAAACACATGGTTGAAGACACCCTCCGCCACCTGACGCACACTGATCAGGGCGCGATTGGGCCGGTTTGCCATACTGCGCATAATGGCTGGCCTGGGCATACAATGGAATCCCCGGGTCCGGCCCGTATAGTAGGTGTATCGTGTGTCAAACGGACGATACAAGATAGGGGTCACATGCTGATCAGGATCAGGGTGATCGGTGACATCCTTTTGGGCCAGATGCACTTTCCAATCCCGGACATCTTTGCGCAATCGGTACTTGCGGCGGGCCTCTTCCACATCAAGCCGGGTAAAATCCCTGACGATGCGTCGGATGTCCTTTGCCGTGAACCGGATGGTGAAGCTGTCGCGGGCAGTTACGATGCCTGCAGAGTACTGCCTGAAGATATCGGTGAGACGCCAGCCCTGTTCGTATTCATGCCATCTGCTTTCGGACTGCGGCACAAACAGATAAAACGGGGGCTGCGGAGTGATTTGCTGCCACTGGGTCTGCTGAAAGGTCGCATTTGACAGCCAGGAGTACTTGTGATGGCGGGATCCCCAAAGGTCACAGTGATAGAGTTTTGCTGTAGGGTGTCGTCTGTCGGGGTATTTGATGAACAACCCGACAGCAATACCCTGCTGAATATCAAAAACGTTGTCATCCCTGCTTCCGTCGGGCGAGCGTTCCTTTTTTCGGGCATTGCCGTGCAGATCCAGCACATAGATCTCATCGAACGTCTCCAGGAGGCTGTGGCGCATGCCTCTGAATGTGGGGTTATCCAGATACGCGTGGTTGGTCACAAACCCAATGATCCCCTGTCCGGTACGTTCAATGCGCCACTGGGCAAAGCGGATGAACTTTACATAGTCGTCATTGAGCCACTTAGGATTGCGCTCGTTCAGTTTCTCCCCATTGACATGAAAGTAAGATCCCGTAACGGAGAGGCCATCTTTGCCTCTGAGCAGGTTCCGGATCCATTCTCCCTTATTGGCCGAATGGCCTGAATAGGGGGGATTGCCAATGACTACCATAACCGGCGTATCCATCTTGACCCGGTTGGCACTGGCCGCCTCCTTAGCAATTTCATGCGCAAAAAACAGCGGCCCATGATCGGACGACTCGCGGGCAGGTTCCAAGGTGTTGGTCAGGAACATGTTCAGCCGTTCGCCGGCTGACAGGCGGTCCGATTGGTCTCCATCACCAAGCTCAAGGGCAATCTTGAGGTGGCCGATGACATACGGCGCAATAAGCAGTTCAAAGCCGTGCAATCGCGGCAGGAGGTGCCGCTGCACGTATTCAGGCCAGGCACCGCCCAATCCCCGATTGTGTACGGTTTGGCGAATCAGCAGGATTGCTTCCCGCAGGAAAGTACCCGTACCCGCGGCGGGGTCCAGGATAACCACCTCATTATCGTCATCAATCTGGATTGCCAATCCGTCGGGAAGATCAAAATGCTGTTGCAGGATCTGATCTACGCATCGGACGATATAAGTGACCACCGGTCGAGGCGTATAGTAGACACCGCGTTGTTCCCGCAATTCAGGATCATAGGCTGCCAGGAAATCCTCATAGAAGTGGATGATCGGATCCTGTTGTTCGGTGCGGCTGCCAGAGTTATGTAAAATTTTGGCCATGTCAGCTCGCTCCAGCAACAAAGCGATATCGTCCACAATCCAGGAGACACGCGGATCGACTTTCGGGCCGACTGTTGTGTACATCACCTCCTGCAGGAACGGAGTCGTGGGTATGAATGTGGCTGTTTGCCTTGTAAAGGGCTGGCCGTTGTCCTGCAGGCACCGCGCAGCGAAAAGCCCGTAGGTTGCAGTCTGCGCCTGCATGTCAGCGAATGCCTGCCGGGATAGATTTGCTATGAGAACACGCCGATAGCTTTCAAGAAGCTGCCGCATGGCATCGGACTGATTCCCGTTACCGAGGATACGCTCCACAGCCTCTTTGAGCAGTCTGGCCTTCATGGCCAGTTGCCGGGCCAACTCGTATGAACTGTCAACCACCGGCACGGACTGTGCGAGGAACTGAATCAGCAGCCGGGCTAGGGGTCGCTTTGCAGCGGGATCAATTTCAATATCGCCAACGGCTGTCATGCCGCCAAGGCGCACATCCTTTTGGAGTTGTCCGCGCACATACCACTTGAAGTTCAGGGGAGTCGCGAGCATCAGATTGGGCAGTCCATCCCTGTACCGCTTCAGTTGTGATGTGTGGAATGCCTTCTCAAGGTCTGAGCCCAGGGTCTTGCATTCAATATGCCCGATAGTAACCTTTGACTGCACGATAGCGAGATCCGGAGCACCGGCCGCGACACGGGCAGGTTCGTTGACGATCGTAACGGATCCGACGGAGTTGGTGGCCACCGCGTCAAGCAACTCCATGAGCGCACGGCGATAGCTGTGCTCGGTGGCCTGTCCGGTTGCATAGACCTCGGCAATGGACCGGCAGTAGACCTTAATCGCGTGACCAATCTGCTTGCTTGAGAGGAATTTCTCCATATCCGTCATTCAGGTCAGCCAGCCACATCCAATATACTTAGGAAGCGCCAATAGGCCCGAAGGAATCGATGCCAGCACCCGGGACCCCAACACTTCAAAATCCCTATGTCTGTGCGATCCGGGGAGGCAGGCCTCCCATCCTCAACGAGCAGGATGGCCCGGCACCCATGGGTGGACACGGCTGTAGGATGCAGATCCCACCTGAAGGCAATCATCGTGCGCCATTCGGGCGGTGCCCCGGATTCAGTTGGTTAACAGGTGAGGCGACCTGCGGGGCAGCTCGGGCCCTCGGGCCGCGATGCCATCTGCGGGAACCCTGCGACAGCCTCACCTTGAACGCCCCGGTGCTGGACTGAAGGTAGTAGAGCCCATCGGGGGAGGCCCGCCTTTCATCTGTGACGGAGTGTGCGAATAACACCCGTTCGACCGATCGGTCGGCTGGTACCGAAGTTCGATGGCCCGCCGGTCAGCATGGATAAGATGGAGCGGGGCATTGTCGCAGAAGCTGCCGGGCAGTGAGTGCAATGGACACCGATGTTCTTGTCCGGTTTTCCGCAAATGATGATCGGTATAAGCTGCTAGGGGGCTGCCGGACTCGCTCTCAGCCGGACAACCGGACTATGTGTGCCGCCGTGTCGGACTTAACTGGGTCCTGAAGCGCTCTGAGGGGTTTTCAAGAGGTCGGATCGCGAACATTCCTGAAGATCCTGCCAGCTCTGAGGAACTGGTAATAGAGAGTGCCGCGGATGCCTTGTTTGCGACAGAGTGCTTTTGAACGGATGCCATTAGCATTCGGATTTAGTGGGGGATGATCGCCGCACTGCAGAGCACTGCTGTGCATATCTGTGACAATTCCGCGTAATTGGAGCTTTGAAACGATGTTACAGGGACTGGAAGCGGGCATCCGATCACCGGGCTTCTTGGCACTCTTACAGTTCACAGTGACAGCCTGAGCGGCCGCCGTATCGCTGCGGGAACTGATGGATTGACCCCTGCTCAACCTGAAATGAATCCGTGTTTGCATGTGCGCGTGAAGTATCGGCAATTCCCTGAACACCCGTAAATCGTTCGCCGGAGGGGTAATGGGCAACGGGTGCGGTATTCGGCCACTCGGGATGGCCGGTGGTTGCGAGGTAGGCTACCAAGTGCGCGCCATTGGGCGAGGTCTATGCCGGAGTTGATTGGATCGGCCGTTTCCTGCTCAGGCAGAATTGTACTCAATGGTGTGTTGGGTGAAGCACTTGAGTCGTATCGGGGAGCATCCGGGCATTATCAATAGCAGGTCTTACCCGGTGCGTTACTTGTACAGGTGCGTGCATCAGGCCGCCAGGTTGACTATGGGGCCCTGGAAGGTCAGGCTGCTCCGATTGTCGGGCACCTACCGGATAGGCCATCCGCCGTGTGCACTGATCGCAGGGTCAATCTCTGTCATGATCCGATTGGTTTCGGCGAGTGCAGCGCAGAGCCGCTGGTAATGCTGAATATCGTCAAAGGACAGTGTTCTGTTCTTTCTGGATTTGAGCCACAGCTGCGCAGGCCTGTATCCTGCGATCACGCAATCCCAGGTTTCCGGCGTAATGCCTTCAAAGTACTGTTGGCCGTTGATCCAGACCCTGTTCACGGAGGTTCCGAGCAGGGTGGGCTCGTGCCTGGGAACATGCGCCACCAGGTTGCTGCCGGTACAGGGGAACCGTGGCAATTCAGAACCGACAGCTTCCATCAGGTGCAGCGAGACAAGGCGGTTGCCAAGACTGACCATCCTCCAAAACAACTCGGCACTGGAGGTGACTGGAATCCGCGGGAAGTCCATTTTCAGCAGATCTGCGTATCGCCTGCGATATTCGGGGCTGTGCAGGATGGCGTAGATGTAGTGAAATGCATCCGCGGGACCGATCTCCCCGGAATTCTCCTGTTCAAGAAACGTGAGGCCTGTTTTTTCGCTTAAGGCGGCCATAAATTCACGGTGCAAATTCACCTCCTGATCATTCCTGTCCCACGGCACGGCTACATGCAGCGGCATGACGTATGCGCCCCCCTTGCTGCTGAAGGTAGCACGGAAGTCCACCAGTTCGTCCGCAGCAAACACATGGTTGAAGACACCCTCCGCCACCTGACGCACACTGATCAGGGCGCGATTGGGCCGGTTTGCCATACTGCGCATAATGGCTGGCCTGGGCATACAATGGAATCCCCGGGTCCGGCCCGTATAGTAGGTGTATCGTGTGTCAAACGGACGATACAAGATAGGGGTCACATGCTGATCAGGATCAGGGTGATCGGTGACATCCTTTTGGGCCAGATGCACTTTCCAATCCCGGACATCTTTGCGCAATCGGTACTTGCGGCGGGCCTCTTCCACATCAAGCCGGGTAAAATCCCTGACGATGCGTCGGATGTCCTTTGCCGTGAACCGGATGGTGAAGCTGTCGCGGGCAGTTACGATGCCTGCAGAGTACTGCCTGAAGATATCGGTGAGACGCCAGCCCTGTTCGTATTCATGCCATCTGCTTTCGGACTGCGGCACAAACAGATAAAACGGGGGCTGCGGAGTGATTTGCTGCCACTGGGTCTGCTGAAAGGTCGCATTTGACAGCCAGGAGTACTTGTGATGGCGGGATCCCCAAAGGTCACAGTGATAGAGTTTTGCTGTAGGGTGTCGTCTGTCGGGGTATTTGATGAACAACCCGACAGCAATACCCTGCTGAATATCAAAAACGTTGTCATCCCTGCTTCCGTCGGGCGAGCGTTCCTTTTTTCGGGCATTGCCGTGCAGATCCAGCACATAGATCTCATCGAACGTCTCCAGGAGGCTGTGGCGCATGCCTCTGAATGTGGGGTTATCCAGATACGCGTGGTTGGTCACAAACCCAATGATCCCCTGTCCGGTACGTTCAATGCGCCACTGGGCAAAGCGGATGAACTTTACATAGTCGTCATTGAGCCACTTAGGATTGCGCTCGTTCAGTTTCTCCCCATTGACATGAAAGTAAGATCCCGTAACGGAGAGGCCATCTTTGCCTCTGAGCAGGTTCCGGATCCATTCTCCCTTATTGGCCGAATGGCCTGAATAGGGGGGATTGCCAATGACTACCATAACCGGCGTATCCATCTTGACCCGGTTGGCACTGGCCGCCTCCTTAGCAATTTCATGCGCAAAAAACAGCGGCCCATGATCGGACGACTCGCGGGCAGGTTCCAAGGTGTTGGTCAGGAACATGTTCAGCCGTTCGCCGGCTGACAGGCGGTCCGATTGGTCTCCATCACCAAGCTCAAGGGCAATCTTGAGGTGGCCGATGACATACGGCGCAATAAGCAGTTCAAAGCCGTGCAATCGCGGCAGGAGGTGCCGCTGCACGTATTCAGGCCAGGCACCGCCCAATCCCCGATTGTGTACGGTTTGGCGAATCAGCAGGATTGCTTCCCGCAGGAAAGTACCCGTACCCGCGGCGGGGTCCAGGATAACCACCTCATTATCGTCATCAATCTGGATTGCCAATCCGTCGGGAAGATCAAAATGCTGTTGCAGGATCTGATCTACGCATCGGACGATATAAGTGACCACCGGTCGAGGCGTATAGTAGACACCGCGTTGTTCCCGCAATTCAGGATCATAGGCTGCCAGGAAATCCTCATAGAAGTGGATGATCGGATCCTGTTGTTCGGTGCGGCTGCCAGAGTTATGTAAAATTTTGGCCATGTCAGCTCGCTCCAGCAACAAAGCGATATCGTCCACAATCCAGGAGACACGCGGATCGACTTTCGGGCCGACTGTTGTGTACATCACCTCCTGCAGGAACGGAGTCGTGGGTATGAATGTGGCTGTTTGCCTTGTAAAGGGCTGGCCGTTGTCCTGCAGGCACCGC
Organism: Bacteroidota bacterium; assembly: GCA_028873925.1. Classification (GTDB taxonomy): domain Bacteria; phylum Bacteroidota; class Rhodothermia; order Rhodothermales; family Bin80; genus JAPPNA01. The sequence continues at coordinate 19,313 of JAPPNA010000041.1, forward strand.
GCAGCGAAAAGCCCGTAGGTTGCAGTCTGCGCCTGCATGTCAGCGAATGCCTGCCGGGATAGATTTGCTATGAGAACACGCCGATAGCTTTCAAGAAGCTGCCGCATGGCATCGGACTGATTCCCGTTACCGAGGATACGCTCCACAGCCTCTTTGAGCAGTCTGGCCTTCATGGCCAGTTGCCGGGCCAACTCGTATGAACTGTCAACCACCGGCACGGACTGTGCGAGGAACTGAATCAGCAGCCGGGCTAGGGGTCGCTTTGCAGCGGGATCAATTTCAATATCGCCAACGGCTGTCATGCCGCCAAGGCGCACATCCTTTTGGAGTTGTCCGCGCACATACCACTTGAAGTTCAGGGGAGTCGCGAGCATCAGATTGGGCAGTCCATCCCTGTACCGCTTCAGTTGTGATGTGTGGAATGCCTTCTCAAGGTCTGAGCCCAGGGTCTTGCATTCAATATGCCCGATAGTAACCTTTGACTGCACGATAGCGAGATCCGGAGCACCGGCCGCGACACGGGCAGGTTCGTTGACGATCGTAACGGATCCGACGGAGTTGGTGGCCACCGCGTCAAGCAACTCCATGAGCGCACGGCGATAGCTGTGCTCGGTGGCCTGTCCGGTTGCATAGACCTCGGCAATGGACCGGCAGTAGACCTTAATCGCGTGACCAATCTGCTTGCTTGAGAGGAATTTCTCCATATCCGTCATTCAGGTCAGCCAGCCACATCCAATATACTTAGGAAGCGCCAATAGGCCCGAAGGAATCGATGCCAGCACCCGGGACCCCAACACTTCAAAATCCCTATGTCTGTGCGATCCGGGGAGGCAGGCCTCCCATCCTCAACGAGCAGGATGGCCCGGCACCCATGGGTGGACACGGCTGTCGGATTCAGATCCCACCTGAAGGCAACCATCGTGCGCACCCGTTCGGGCATTGTTACATTGTTAGTTGGAATTGGGTGACTTTGACCGGCTCTGGGACTTCCCATTATACGGTGTTGGGACACATTCTTGCAAGGCTGCCTGAAGATTTGGCAGGTGTTTCTTGCCTGGCAGCTCTTTGAAGCCCTCTTCGGCGTTGAGGATCGCCATCACGATCCATCGTTGCCGCTGACTTGAATTCCACCAGCGTTTGATCCGGTTCAGACGGCGACCGATGGTGCTGTTCAGGTTCTCAATGATGTTGGTGGTCCGCAGGCTTTTTCTCAATTCCTCATCTACGCCGAGCTTGTGCAGCGTCAGCGTTTCCTCCATGCCCTCTGCCAGACTGTTGGCCGCTTCTTCGTTGTAGGTAGCCCTGCCCCGTAGTTCATAAATCTGCTAGACTTTGCCAATCCTGTCGGTTACTTAACCGACATGGACGGACAGCCACAGATACTGATAACGCCGTGGGCCGAGTTGCCGCGGTTGGTCGCGTTGCTCAAGGAGCAGGACGACCTGGGCCGTAATGCGACCGCTCGGCGGGTGTGTGAGGCGTTCGGATTTGTAGATGCGCGTGGGCATCCGCGGCAGGCGGGCTGCCTGAAAGCCCTGCGTACATTGGATGCGGAGAAACATATTAAACTGTCGGCTGGCCAAGCGGAACCCCGACACTAAAGCCGCATTTGTTTGGATGCCCCTGTACCCGAGGCCAAAGATGTCCCTGACACGGCCCGTGAAGTGCAGGATCTCAAGATCACCCGGGTCAGGAGCCTTCAGGATTGGGCCATTTGGAACACGTTCATGGATCAGGAGCATCCGCGGGGCACGGCCATCTTTGCGGGTGCTCAGGTCAAATACCTCAGCCACAGTGCCCATGGCTATCTCTGCACCGTAGTTTATAGACCTACTTAACTTTGCCAATCCTGTCGGTTAAGTAACCGACCGGAGTGAAGGTGTCAAGCACCTTTTGTTTCTAAAGGGCAGTCGTAGCCCTTCGCCTTCAGGCACCGGGCAATGTCTTCGGCACATATCCGAACAGCTTCGCTCCCCAACGGCAGCAGCGGCTCCCCGCGCAAAATCGCGGCTACGCGGTCGGTCAGGTCGTTCCATTCCGACTCCGGGACCTTGAAGTCTCGACCCAGATTGAGGATGGTCTTCTGGGTCGGCTTGCCGCGCACCCGGCGGCATTCCAGCAGGCCGTATCCAATACGCACTTCGCCGTTTTTGAGCGTGTGCGCGCGTTTCCGAATGTACACTACAGGTCGTTAAAACATGGTAAACGAAGTACTGTACGACCCAATTTATTAGGTTGAAGATTACGTGAGATCCAAAACATCCACTAAATAGGACTTTTCGCAAAAACGGAGCACAATTGGCCCAAATACGACGGATTTTGACCGAAATCGGCCAAAATGGATCGAAAAACGCCAGAATTAAGTATGGATCTTCACAAAACCTTCAAATATCTGGCACACTTTCGCGCGGCAGTACGGATGAGGCCGGGGAGGCGCGGCAGCGTGTCACGGACGAAGCATACGATCGCGACCCCGATCGATTCAGTGGTCGCGTCCTCAGGTCCCGAAGCCCCGCCGCCGGGCATCGATCAACACGCCCGAAAACGCTGCCATTCTGAGTGCGGAACCATCTAGAAATAAGGACGTTAGATATAATCAGTACCCGTTGAAATGACCCCATTCCGACACACTATAGCTGACAACAAAATGTCTCATTATTTACTAATACATGCTGCGACACCACAAATGTTGATCTGGAAAATGGCGAGCGCAAAGGGCGCACAGCTCACGGGATTGCCCGCAAAAAGATTCGGCTTAGCTGCACGCTGGCTGATTTCTGCTGCACTGCTGTGCTTGCTGATAAGGCCCGGGATGGCCCAGGTTGATGCTGCATCATCCGTCCAGCCCGGGAAACTGTTCGTGGAGTTTGCGAATCGGGATGTTACGGTGATTCAAGGCAAAACAGGACTCACGGTCTTTGATCGGGCCGCCGAACGCTATGGCGTACAGTCCATTGTAAAGGCCTTCCCGTTTTTGGATGTGATCGCACGGGAAAGAACGCTCACCCCGGCAATGGAGTCGTTGCGCTCCATCTATGCCGTGGAGTACAGTGCGCCCTATTCGCCGGAGGTCGTAGCGCGGGAACTGGCCCGTGATCCGGCGGTGCTCCTGGCCGAGCCGCAGCCGGTCCGTCAGGTGACCGGCCTAACTTCAGAAAACCCGAATGACCCGGAGTTCGCCGCCCAGGCGCATCTGGGTCACCTGCGACTCCCCGAAGCGTGGGATGTGGCTAAAGGCGAACAGTCAGATGTCATAATTGCGATTGTTGATGGCGGTGTGCATTGGGAGCACGAAGATCTGCGGGACAATATCTGGACGAATCCCAACGAAGTTCCGGGCAACGGCATTGACGATGATAACAACGGCTTCGTTGATGACATTCACGGTTGGAATTTTCGGACCGGGCAACCGGATGTCTACGGTGATGGCACGCATGCGTCCCACGGAACGCTCGTGGCCGGCGTTGCGGGAGCGGTGACCCACAACGCCTTGGGTATAGCCGGAGCGGGGTGGAATGCGAAAATCATGCTCATTAATGCGGCCTGCGATGACAGCGAGGCTCTGTGTCGCACGCTTGATGGGGTGGTGTATGCGTCCCTGATGGGCGCGGACATTATCAACTGCAGCTTCGGCAGCACTGTATTTTCGGAGTTCAGCCATCGCGTATATCAGGCCGCGTTTGCCGAAGGTGCACTGGCGGTGGCCGCAGCGGGCAATAACGGCATCAATGTAGATAGAAAGCAGCATTACCCTGCAGGGTTTGCCATCACACTCAGCGTTGGAGGGACCGCGCAAACATCGGACCGGAACCTATACAATTATGGCCGCTCCGTAAACGTATACGCTCCCGGCAGCGGTATCCACGGAACGCTTCCGGGGAATCGTTACGGTATATCATCAGGCACCTCAGTGGCTGCCCCACTGACTTCCGCGGTGGCCGCGCTGGTCAGGACGGCATTTCCAGACTACACACCGGGCCAGATTCGCGAGCAGGTCCGACTGACTGCGCACAATATAGACGCGATTCAATCCGTCGGTAATCCGGGTGAATTCGGGCGTGGCAGAGTGGATGCCTTTCGGGCGGTTACCGAAACCGCCGGGCCGGCACTTCGGCTTACGGCCGTGGAATTCACCAACCAGAACGGATCTCAGGATGCTTCCTCGGGTGATATCGTAACTGTGCGGGCGCAGTTCACCAATTATCTGGGCGATGCGTCCGGGGCAACAATTGCTCTGCGGACGGAGGCCGCGTTTGTGGAATTCATCAAAGAAGAGGTGACGGGCATCAGTTTGGCCTATGGTGATTCGGTCACGCACGAATTCTCGTTCAGGCTCACCGGTGCTGTCCCGGGGAATCACAACGTGCTGTTCTATTCGGAAATCAGCCAGGGCTCGTTGACGGATACGCCCGATTTGTTCAGGATTCCGATCAATCAGACCGTGGTCAGAACGCATTACACCCCGGCCATGCGCCTGTCCATAACGCGCCAAGGCAATATCGGCTATACGGATTTTAAGGGAGATTTCATGGGTCAGGGTGTTGGGTTTCGGGTGTTGGATGCGAATGGCCGTGAGCGGGATCCGTTGTATGAAGCCGGACTGCTGGTGGCGACCGGTCCCACCAGGGTGAGCAATTCGGTACGGGGTGTGATGGTGACGGACCAGGATGACCACTTCATAGTACCGGATGGTGAGCGCCTGCAGATTACCATCCCGGGTCCGATCACATCGCAGGAGGGGCGGCTCGTACTGACGGATCAGAAAGCACTATCTCCGATTGGTGTACAAATCCTGCAGCAGAGCTATGTGGACCACGGGGAAGGAAACGAGGATTTTGCCATCTTCAAGTACACGGTGGGCAATGAGGCCGCGCACCCCATTACCAATCTGCACATCGGACTGTTTTTTGACTGGGATATTGACCAGGAGGATGTCAGCCGGGATCAGGCCGGATTTTCCGGCGCACATTCGTCTGGATGGGGTGCCGATCAGTCCGGCAGTCTGCATGCCGGCCTCAGGCTGCTGACCGACCCCCATCTGATCAATTACCGAGCCATTGACAGCCCGAACGAGATATACGACGGATTTACGTTCGCGGAAAAGTGGCAGGCCATGTCCGGCGGAATATCCCAAGTGGAATTGGCGGGCACGGATATGTCTCAGCTGATGGCCAGCGGTCCGCACAGTGTGGCCTCAGGAGAGACCATTGAAGTGGCATTCGCCCTGATTGCCGGTACGAGCGCGGAAGATTTCCTGAAGAACGCCGACCAAGCTAAAGAGCTTTGGGATCATGTGATCAATACGTCCACATCGGCCGAACCGCCGGAGGAGGCACCGATATGGGCCATCAATGCGATGTACCCCAATCCGACGCGCGGGGAAGTGACCATCAGCTACGGGGCTCCGCTCCAAGGCACGGCAAACATTGAAGTCTTTGACGTATTGGGACGCCGTGTGGCCACGCTGACAGAGAGCCAGCCGATGGCGCGAAGCACCACTTGGGATGCGCACCAAGAGGACGGGCGAGTACTGCCGTCTGGGGTTTACTTTGTTCGTCTGACGGGTAATGCCGGTGATAAGACCCACATCCACACACGGCCGCTGGTTGTCGTGCGGTGATACAGCCGTGCGCCCAGCACCGGACACAGGGCCGGGTTCGTGTGCTATCGGCGGACCGGACACAGAGCCGGTCAGAGTCACCCAAAATCCAACTAAGTTTGTCACAATGCCTTCTTCCCCGGCCGGGTGGCTGAGACCTACCCGACAAATCGACGGGCGGTGCTCCGAATTCAGTTGGTTAACAGGTGCGGGGACCCTGCGACAGCCTCACCTTGAACGCCCCGGTGCTGGACTGAAGGTAGTAGAGTCCATCGGGGATGGCCCGCCTTTCGGCCTGAGACCGGAAGTCATGATGGTTGACCAGGTTCACGGCATTCCCCAACAGGTATCCGCATTGCGGAAGCACCCGATCAGCCCTTGTTCCGGGCACCCATGCGGATCAAAAGTTGGTGCTGCTCGCGTTTGCGGGTCGGCAATGAGTAAGTTTACGATCACCCGCGCTGGCTTGCGGATACGATCCGCAGCTGCGGGAAGACAGCCGGGTACAATATGTTAGGTGACGAAAATTCTGCTGCCTTGGGCAGGGTGCAGCCATACTGGAATCCGCGGTTTCCGGGACAGGACAAACCGCTCGGCCCAAGCCCGCCCGCGAGGCATTGGGCCTAAAGGCCGGTGATCGGATTCGCCTTTAATCTGTGACGGAGCGTGCGAATAATTCCTGTTCGACCGATCAGTCGGCTGTTACTGGAGTACGATGGCCCGGCGGTCAGCGAAGATGGAGCGGAGCATTGCCGCAGTAGCTGCCAGCCAATGATTGCAATGGACACCAACGTTCTCGTCCGATTTCCCGCAATTGATGATCAGAGCAAGCTGCTAAGGGTTGCCGGACTCGCTCTCAGTCGGACAACCAGACTATGTGTGCCGACGGGTCGGACATGCCTGGGTCCTGCAGCGCTCTTAGGGGTTTTCAAGAGGTCGGATCGCGGACATTCTTGAATACCATTCTAGTTCTGACATCTGGCAGGGGGAAACGCCGGGGATGTCATGAACGCGGCATAGCGCCGGGCGCGGCAGATTGTTCGGTAATGGTGGCTGCTGCAGCTGCGCGGTCCGGGGTAATGCTAGCGTACATCTGTGACAATACTGCGCAATAGGAGCTTTGTAATAGTTACAGGGACCGGGAGCGAGTATCCGGTCACTGGGCATCTTAACACCTGTGATTGGGACACCGTCAACCATAACTCAACCTGCCATGAATCCACGCCTACCAATGTGCGTGAGGTATCGGCAACTCCCTGAACACCCGTAAATCGTTCGCCGGCGGGCTGATCGGCGTGCAGGCATGTGCAGTATTCGGCCGCTCGGGATGGCCGGTGGTTGCGAGGCAGGCTGCCAGGTAGTCACCCCGCAACGGGGGTCAGCCAGCCGTAGGGGTCGTTGCCGTGGTGGACGATGTCAAAAAAAGCGGACTGCAGCTCCCGCGTGACAGGCCCGCACTGGCCGGTGCCGATTATGTGCTTGTCCACGGTGCGAATCGGCGTGATTTCTGCGGCGGTGCCGGTGAAGAACAGCTCGTCTGCGAGGTACAATGCCTCCCGCGGAATCAGGCCCTCCTTTACCGTGTAGCCCCGGTCACGGGCCAACCGCATCACGCTGTTACGCGTCACGCCGTGCAGAATGGACAGACTCGCCGGAGCGGTGGTAATCTCGCCGTCCCGCACCAGAAAGAGATTCTCGCCACTGCCTTCGGCGACATATCCGCTGATGCTGAGCATGATGCCCTCAACATACCCGTTGAGTACCGCATCCATTTTCACAAGACTCGCGTTGACATAGTTGCCGGCAGCTTTTGCCATTGAAGGCAGCGTGTTGGGGGCCATACGCGACCAGGAGGCGACCTGTACGTCAATCCCCTCTTCCAAAGCCTTGGGTCCCAAGTAAGCCCCCCACTCCCAGACCGCAATAAAGGTCTCTACCGGATTGTTCAGCGGGTTGACCCCCATGCCGCCTACGCCGCGAAACATTACCGGCCGGATGTAGCACGCGCCCAACCCGCTGTTGATGATCGTCTCCAAGGCCGCTTTCTCCAGCGCAGCCTGGTCGTACTTGGGCTCCATGCGGTTGATCTTGGCGGAATCCATCAGCCGCCGCATATGCGCAGGCAGCCGAAATACCGCGTGGCCCTTATCCGTGTCGTAGGACCGAATGCCCTCAAACACCGACGACCCGTAGTGGAGCGCATGGGAGAGCACATGGATCTTGGCATCCTCAAAGGGCACCAGTTTGCCGTTAAACCAGATATCAGCACCCATACTTAGGGCAAGTCTTGTTCATTCATGTGGGATTAAACGACAAATGATGCCATCGGGTGCATGAATTTCAGTTAAACACGAAGCTGCCGCCGCAGCTTGCGGGTCTTGAGCGCCATGCTGAAGAGCATCCACAAAATCTTGGCGGAGGCCCGAACAGTCCCGGAAATCGTGCCGGTAATCTTGGACACACCGATCCGCCTGCGGTAGGACACGGGCACTTCAGCAATCCTGAGACCCGCCAGATGGGCCTTGATCTGCATTTCAACGGTCCATCCGAATGTGCAGTCCTGTATGTTCAGTCGCACCAGATCCGCATAACGGATGGCCCGAAAAGGGCCCAGATCCGTGTAGCGCGCGCCCCAGAACCACCGCATCAGCAGACAAGCCAGCCGATTGCCGACGCGGGCCTGCAGTAGCATGGCTCCCGGCTCGCTGCTGCCGGCGATTCGGCTGCCCACCACAAAGTCAGACCGACCTGTGATGATGGGTTCCAGAAGGCTGGGGAGCTCGTCGGGGTGGTCGCTGTAATCCCCGTCCAGAAAAACAATTGTTTCGTGCGGGTGCGCGGCCGCATAGGCCAGCCCGCACAGGCATGCATGGCCGTATCCCTGTTTCGCCTCAAAGAGAACCGTAGCTCCGGCCGCTTCGGCATTGCGGGCGGTCCGGTCGGTTGAGGCATTGTTGACCACGACCACCTGAGAGATCAGGTGGTCAGGCAGATCTCCTATAACTTTCCCTATCGCGGCCGCCTCATTAAAGGCCGGAATGATGACCAGTACCTTCACCGGATGTCGCGGGTCGCTACTGGTCGGCAGGGGCAGACATACCGGGCGAGTGCTCCCGGACCGAACCGGGCAAAGTGCCGCGGCCCAGCGGTGTCATGCCAAGCGCACGAACGGTCGTATCGGCAAGCAGCCACTCCGTTGAAAACCGTCCCACAGAGCCGAAAAATCCAAACCCGTTCTCCACATTGGACAGCGTACCGGGCTGCGCCAGAACGTCCCGGTCAAAATCTTCCCCAGGCGGGATAAAGTCGCTGTCCAGCAGCGTAATACGCAGGCCAAGGCCCGCCAGCGGGGCGCTGGGACCGATCTCTGTCTTGGTGGCCAGGGAATCCCGGTCGCGCACCAGGTCCATATCCACCTCCCACTGCCCGGGCTCGTCCTGCACCGCGCGATTGACCGGATCGTAGGAAAGCAGGATATCCCGATAGGAATAATCACTGAGGCTCACAAACCGATACCATTGCTCCAAGTCAAACGGTGCCTGCTCAAGCCCCTCCCAGACTACGCGCTGCCGGGCCAGGAGGCGTGTGGTGAACACCAACTCCACAGTTTCCGGGAATACCGTAACTCCGGGTGCAGCCGGTACGGTGGTTTCAGCACTGGTAACCACATCACCGCCGATCGGTGTTACCTCCAGCCTGTAGGTAAATCCGGCCCGGATCCGCATGGGTGCATGGAAAATGTGTCCGATCAGGCCGGTGTCAAAGACATGTACAGAGTCACGCCAGAGCTGCACATGTCCGGTCTCCGATTCAATCGTCCGCACGGTCACATTCAGCGAGTCGCTCGTGGACTCCAGTTGGGGGCGTATCGGAATCACGCGGACGTATTGTGTGTCCAAGTCCATATCCAGGGCACCGAAAATGGTGAACTGACGATCGGACTCCAAAATGGGTGAAACCGAGTCCTCGCACGCCGCAAACAAGCCAAGCACGAGCACCGCCGTAAGCAGGTAACGCATCAGAAGGATAGCTTAACGCCAAAGGCCGGGATTAAAGGCAGCTGGTTCAGCCGGTCCAGCGTAAACAGGTCAATGTAAAACAGGTTGGTCCGGTCATACGCATTCGTACCGCTGGCCAAAAGGGAGATCGCCACACCGCCAGGCAGGTCAAAGGACTTTTCCAGCGATAGATCCAAGCGGTGGTATGAAGGCAGGCGCCCCCCGTAGGGATAGGTGTACAGCACGCGCGTTTCTCCTGGATGTGCGAACAGGTCGGTCGGACCCTCAAGCACCAGGAACTCATCGAAGCCGAGGGCCTCGCTGAACGGGAGCCCTGAGCCGTACTGCCAGCGAACATTAAACGTGAACCCGGCCAAACTGAGACTGCCGACGGCATTCAACTGGTGGCGCCGGTCATGGGGCGGGGCAAAAGTGTACTCGCTGCTGCCGAACCAGTACTGAATTTCCGTTTGCCGGGCGTTGTATTCCACCTCTGAATAGCCGTAGTTGATGAATCCGTTGAACGGACCGGCATTGATTTCCAAGCGGCTGTCCAAACCGTATACCGTGCCATCGGCGGGCTGCAGCCGCGTGGTGAACCGGGGGAAGGCGCTCCATTCAGCGATGGAGAGATTGGACATGGACTTGTAGAAAATCTCAACAGCCAGCCGCAACCATGCAGTGGGACGGACCTGATAGCCGCCTATGGCATGTACCGCTTCGGGCACATCCCCGATAGGAGAAGAGGTCCAGGCGGTGAATACATCGCCCGCATCCCGGCGGTCTGTAAGCCCGACAATCTCCTGGTGGTAAAGCCCACCGGCAATACTGAACCGGTGTATGCCCAAATCCGCCGTCAGTCGTGCCCGCGGTTCCAGGTATGTATTGCCTTTACTGGGGAAAGAGGCCACCCGCAAACCGGGTTCAAAGCGCAGGATGCCACTCGCCTCGTCACCCGTCTGCAGACCTAAACGTATATAACCGCCGGTTTCGCTGATGAATTCCGTATCATCTGAAACGTCCTGGAACAGCCCGCCCAACTCACTGGTGAGCTCGCTGAATCTGAAATAAAGCCCCCAGGAAAGATCCAGCGAACCGGCATAATGGGTCACATTGGAGGCAACATTAATCTCCTGGGCCATGGAGGTTCGCGTCGGTGCCTCCGCGGGGCCGAATCTGTTTTCAATATTGGACAGAGACATCAGCAGTTCCGCCTGCACGGGAATCCGCGTGGGCAGCAGCACATAGCGGGCCCCGATGGCCTGATTCTCCCAGGTCACTTCGTTCTTGACACTGTCGGCTTCGGCTTCGTTTCTGGCACCGATAATGCCGCGGTCAAAGGAGCGCAGGCCGGTGATGGAGGCTTGGCTGTTTTCGGATAGATCAACATGCAGCTTGCCGAACTGATCATTAAAGTCGTACGGCAAGGGGGTGTCAATAAAGCGGGCGGCCCCCTGTTCAATGACGGAGAATCGTCCCGAAACCAAGGCGGACATCCGGCCGGGAACGATGGGTCCTTCAATCAGGCCCGCACTGATGAACGGGGCCGCGGAAAACTCGCCGGCCAGCTCGCGCTTATTTCCGTTACGGGTGGAAATGTCAATCACCGACGACAGTCGTCCGCCATACTCGGCACCGAATCCGCCGGCATACACATCGGTCACATTCAGAATGCTGGCCGGAAAGGCGGAATAGAACCCTATCAGATGGAAGGGCTGATAGACGACCATGCCATCCATCAGCACCTGATTCTGCGTAGGTTCACCCCCGCGAATAAACAGCTGCCCTCCCTGATCCCCGGTGGATACCACCCCGGGCAGGGCGGCCAAGTAGGTAGCCAAGTCTCCAGACAGGTCCGGTGACGGAATAAGCGCGATATCTCGCGGGGTAATCGACTGCAGCCCCGCGGTCAGACCCGCCGCTCCGGCCCCTTCGCGCTCGGCCTCCACGATCGTTTCTTCCAGGAACTGCCCCGCTCCAACCATCAGATCAAAATTGTAGGTGCGGATTTCGTCAGCGGCCAGATCAAGCGTGTCGCGGTGAATGATATAGCCCACAAAGCGGCCTTCCAGAAAGTATCGGCCCGGAACTATGCCGCTAACCGCAAAAAAGCCATCCCGGTCGCTGGCGGCCCCCAGGAACGCGTCTCCTTCGTTGGTGAGGATCACATTGACACCCTGCATGGGCTGCCCGTCGTCCAGGTCGCGCACATATCCGCGCAGCACGGCGTTCTGAGCCAGCGCTTCGCCGGCCAGGAAGGCCATCAGCAGCAGAGACAAACAGCGCAGCGGGATCATGCGGTCAAACTAAGTCAGCTGGCTGTGGAACAGCGATGGTCGCAATAAGATTCCATAGGGACGAGCAAAATGTTGCCATGCGAACAAAATTGCGCTGGGTCATTCTGATTCTTGCGGGTATGCTGCTGGTGCTGGTAATGCGGCAGGTTCTCAATCCGTTCGGTGATCGGGAATACGCGGAAATCCCGCATGGCAACCATTCGCACTTTGTGCCTAAAGATCGGGACCCGAATGTGCCGCTGAGCAGGTTTCCCACGCGTCCGCCCGGTCCCAATGAACGCATCCTGCCGGACGGCCGCATTGTGCCCCGCTGATTCGGTCATGCGTCGTTGCCGTTTTCATCGTCCAGGACGCTGAGCATGCTGCCCATCAAATCAGCGTAGGTATGTTCGGCAGATTCATGTACTTCCTTGCCGAGTCGGGATGACTGGTGCAGAGCCTCCAGCACCAGCTCCATATAGCCGGGAATAAAGGCGCGGCGGCCGGTCCGCACATGTTTACCGACAAATCCGCGCAGTCCGTCAACAGCATGCAGTTTTTCCGCGTAGGTTCGCGTGGGCATGTCTGGATCCAGCGTAACGGTGTGACGGTTGGCAAACCAGGCCAGAATCCGGCTGTACTGTTCGCGCCCTTTCTGTTTGTCGTCCGGGTCGGGAAAGTAGCGCGCAAACACTTTCCGCAACGCCTGCCCTGTCAGCAGCCGCGCTACATTCTGTGCGCCTTCCTGTTCACCTTCATAGACCAGCTCCACCTTGCCGGTAATGGCCTGTTCCACGCAGGTCAGATCGCTGATGCGCACCTGGACCTTTGCCTCCTTATTGAGGGTGGCCCGCCTCTCCGCATTGGAGATCAGTGCCTCCAGGGCCGCTCGGGTCAGCCGGGCTGACACGCCGGACCGCTGGTCCACATACTCACTGTTGCGGGCTTCAAAGGCAATCTGCTCAATGATTTCACGCATGAAGCGCGGAATTTCCACCGCCGGCCCGCTGCGCTGCTGGTAAGCCTCTTGGTTGGTGATGGCCATGGCTACCTCAAGGGTGGTCGGGTAGTGGGTCAGGATCTGACTTTCTATTCGGTCCTTGAGCGGCGTGATGATGTTGCCCCGATTCGTATAGTCTTCCGGGTTGGCGGAAAAGATCATCATGATATCGAGCGGGAATCGGATATTGAATCCGCGGATCTGGATGTCCTGTTCCTCCAGGATGTTCAGAAGGCTCACTTGGATGCGGGCCTGCAGATCCGGCAACTCATTGATGGCGAATATGCCCCGGTTGGTGCGGGGAATGATGCCGAAGTGAATCACTTCTTCATCCGCGTAGGTCAGTCGTCGCTGCGCCGCCTTGATCGGGTCAATATCCCCGATCAGGTCCGCAATCGAGGTATCGGGCGTGGCGAGCTTTTCCGCATAGCGCTGGCTGCGGTGCAGCCACGCAATGGGGGTCTCCTCCTGCTGCCTGTCGATCAGCGTACGCGCATACTTGGACAGCGGGGCAAACGGATTGTCATTGAGCTCACTTCCGGCCACCACCGGCACATATTCGTCGAGCAATTCGGGAATCAGCCGGATGATCCGACTCTTAGCCTGCCCCCGCAACCCCAGCAGCAGTACGTCATGACAGGCGAGCAGGGCGTTCTGCAGCTGCGGAATCACCGTGCGGTCAAACCCCAGGATTCCCGGGAACATCACATCGTTTTTCCGGAGCCGCGCCAGCAGGTTGCTGCGGATCTCCTCTTTAACGCCAACGGGCTGGTAGCCTGCCTTTTTCAGGTCACCGAGCGTGCGGATATGAGACCGTTTGATGGTCAGCCGTAGTTTGGATCAGTGAGGTGCCGCAGTCCATGTGTACCGGCGCACCGCCGGTACTTCCGTTACCAGGGCTACAGCCATATCGTATTCGTCTTCGGACACCGTTCGGACCGCTATATCCATCGGATAAAACTGTTTGCGATAGCCCGGATTCTGTTCAATGAGAATATACTCCAGACTTCCCCCTGTGTCATAGACATCAATCCGTAACCAGCCGGGCCGCAAATTAAGGACAAACCAGTAATCACCCGCCTGCACGGCTGAACTGGTCACAAGCGGCGCGTTGCGCGTGCTTCCCTGCAGAAACGCCCAGGAGCGGCGCAGCATGGGCGAGTCAAATCCGTGCAGCCTCAACGTTACGGGGTCCTTTGCCAAGCCATCTTCCCAAACGATAATGTGCGGGAAGAATCCGGTCAGACTGAACAAACGGTTGCTGCTTGCGCGCAGCAGGCCCGCGTGATCCCATGAAGTCCCCTGCAGGTGCGTCTCTGCCACGATGTCACCGTGGTGATTCAGCTGCCAGACAAAGTGTGTGTCTGCCTGTGTTACGGCTTTCAGGAAAATAAATGAGTCCGCCGCAGCTGCATACTGAAGAGTGCCGACGGGCACATGGGGCGTGCTGAATGTACGCACTCGCGCTGAACCGGCAAAATAGTTTACGGTGGCCTGCGACTCGCCGGGCGCAAGCACCACCAGCGTGTCACCGCGCCAGCCGGCGAGGTACGGGAATCGGGCCTCCGGCCAGGTCGTTTCACGCAGGAGTTCCCCGCCGCGATCAAAGGCAAAGATGCTGTGACGCCGGGTGTCTCCCACATAAACATGTCCAAGTGCATCCAGGAGGACCGTTCGCGGCCATTCAAGCATCTGATCGCCGGATCCGGTATAGGCCCGGCGGCTCACAATCGTGTCCGGGGTCAGGCTATCCGCCAGGCGGCGGGAAAGAGAATCCTGCGGCGCAATGTCGCGGGGTTCAACGCGGTGACAGGAGGACGGAAAACAGCCTGCAAACACAACGGCTACCAGCATCCACATCCACGCGTGCCTGCGGCCTGCGGGGCGCAATGACCGCCTAATTTCTGAGACGGCCAATGTTCAGCTCCAGTCTAAGCGGCTGTCCCTCGCGCAGGATATCATGGGTAATCGTGTCGCCCGGCCGGAAATCATAAAGGCGCGCAACATACTCATCCGTGTCGCGAATCGGCTCGTCCTCCACCGCCGTGATAACATCATACTGACTCAGCCCGGCATGCAGCGCCGGTGAATCCTCATCCAGTTCAACAACCAGGATCCCCTGACGGGTCTCCAGCCTAAGTGCTGCGACGATCTGGTCGGTAAGGTTTACCGCTTTCAGTCCGGTATAATAGGCGCGGTCCACCCTTCCGTTAAGGCGCAGTTCTTCAATAATGCGCTGCGCCCGCGCAGCGGGAATGGCAAAGCCCAAGCCGATAGAGCCGCCGGACTGACTGACGATGACCGTATTGACTCCGATCACTTCACCCAGAGCATTCAGCAGCGGTCCTCCGGAATTACCCTGATTGATGGACGCGTCCGTCTGAATCATATCGTAGAACAACTGTCCGTCATGATTGCCGAGATCGCGCCTGAGACCGCTGACCACCCCCACGGTTACGGTAGGCTCTGATGCTTGGAAGAGATTGAGCGGGTTCCCGAGTGCAATAGCCCACTCACCGACAATGGGATCCGGTTCAGACGAAAAATTCAAATGGGGCAGCGGCTCGTCGGGATCCACCTTGATCAGCGCCAGATCACTGGCCTTATCCGAACCCACCAGCCGTGCCGGCAGGGTGCGACCGCTGGCCAGCGACACCGTAACCTTGGTGGCATTGCCCGCGACATGGTGATTGGTGACGATATACCCATCGGGCGAAATCACAAATCCGCTCCCCAGATTCTGGACCTCCTGTTCAACGCGGCGCGTGCGCTGTTCGGAAAAAAACTGGCTGAAGAACGGGTCATTGAAGAACCCGGCAAACGGATCCCGTGACTGCACCTCAATGACATTGATGCTGATCACATTTATGCTCACAACGGCTTGGGAGGCGTGCTCCACAGCCCGCGTGATGGCATTCTGCCGGCTCTGGGAGACCGCTTCATTGACTTCGGTCCGCAATGCAGGGGTAGGGCTTGCAGGCTGCTGTTGCGCACGGCTCTGACATCCAGTCAAAGTAAACAGCAGAATTCCGGCCAACAGGCGCACCATGGTCCCGCAATTATGTCTGCCTGCTGTTACGAAAACAATCAAATGCGGTTTCGGTCACGGAGCACCCGGCGGGCGGCCCCAAGGCCCGAGGCACATACATAGCCACTCTCCATATGGGATTCTCCCGGATAGAGTCCGTCCAGTGCCGGTATTGATGGCGGGTGTGTCAATTGGTCCAGATCACGCTCAAAGTGCCAGAGATGCCCGCCCGGCACCAGGAATTCTTCGGCCAGATCGGCGGGTGTCCATAAGTGCGCTGACCCGATCTCACCTTCCAGTTCCGGCAGGTGCGCGCGAAGCTGCGTGAGGATGCGCTGCACAAGCGTTTCCCGGGCCTGCCGGGTCCATGCTTGGGCTGGCAGCGACGGTGTCTGCAGGGCGTGTATCCGAACCGACTGTCCGCCCGCCTCCAATGCCGTGCCGGTAACCAGGAGCACCTGCTGATGCGGTACTCGGCCGTGTTTGACGCAGTCAAAGGCCCGTTCCATGGCGGTCATGCCTAGGGAGCACTGGATGCGCGTTGAAGAAAGCGGTGCTGTTGGGCTGTCCGTCTCAAAAGTCAGCAGGGCGCAGGTACCCCGCGTCCGAAAGGCGGGCTGCCCCGCAGTTAACGCGGGATCCAACAGAGACTCTGACAGCAGTCGGGGTGAGCAGGCCGGAATAACGTCTCGTGCGGCTGCACTTGAGTCATCCTCCAGCGCAACGGACCAGTGACGCTTTGAAGACTGCAGCCCCACGGCTCTTCGTCCGGTCCGGATAATGACCCCGGCCGCCTGGGCGCTTGCGTACAGTGCGCGGGCCAGCTCTGGCCCGGAGGGACCGAATCCTCCGCCGGCGGCCTGATGCAGCATCAACTGAAGCGCGCCAAAGGGTGTCCAGGGTCCGCCCTGGGTACGCAGCAGCAGCGGAGCCACCAGGGCCCCCTTGATGCGATCACAAGTGAAGAATTCATCCAGAAAGTCCTGGGCGCTCAGCGGAGCCGTTCGTGCGATAGATCGAAGGGCAGAGGGGCCGGAACGCAAAGCTGCGCTAAGGGAGCGCGTAATTCTGCTCAGCCGATAGGGCCGGGCATGGGCTCCGCAGATTTGGCGCAGCACGGGGACAGCATGGTCCAGAAATGCCTGGTACCGGTCATATCCTTGTGTGTCAGCCGGCGTAAAGGTTCGGCCCTCCACATCGCGAAACGTCCATCGGTCAGATGTGCTCTTCAGGGTGTCGGATGTTATCCCCAACGGCTTCAGCAGCTCAATGCGGCAGCCTCCTGCAAAGGGGCGCATTCCGTCAATACGGCGGTCTCGCCGGTATGTAAAGGCCCCGGAAAGTCCGCCGACCACCGATCGCTGCTCCAGAAGCAGGGTCCGCCGTCCGTGTTGCGCCATCAGTGCAGCCGCGGCAAGGCCGTTGCAGCCGCCTCCAATCACTATGATATCCCACAAACTCATCGGTAGGCACGCAGCCAGGTCTTAGCCGCGAGTTCTCCACTGGCCCCCATGATGCCGCCTCCCGGATGTGTCCCGGCCCCGCACATCCAGAGATTCCTGACGGGTGTGCGGTAATTCGCAAGTCCCCAGGCGGGTCGCTGAAAGAGCAGCTGTTCCAGACTGAGTTCGCCGTGAAAAATATTTCCTTGCGTAAGTCCGAAAGTGCGCTCCAGATCAAGAGGCGTAAGCACCTGCATGTGCAGAATGTGATTGCGCAGATCCGGGATGTATTCCTCCAGGGTATCCACGACCGTCTGGCCGAACGCATCGCGCTGCTTAGTCCAGTCGCTCGGGCCCGTAGCCAGTTCGTAGGGCGCATACTGAATGAAGCAGGACATGACATGGCACCCGGGAGGTGCTAAGCTCGGGTCGGTAAGCGATGGGATCACCATGTTGATGAAGGGCCGGCGGGAATAGGTGCCGTATTTAGCCTCGTCATAGGCGTGCTCCAGATAGTGCACATCCGGTGCGATGGCAATGTC
Source organism: Bacteroidota bacterium (assembly GCA_028873925.1). Classification (GTDB taxonomy): domain Bacteria; phylum Bacteroidota; class Rhodothermia; order Rhodothermales; family Bin80; genus JAPPNA01. The sequence continues at coordinate 37,198 of JAPPNA010000041.1, forward strand.
ACCGCGGAGGTGGTCACCGGTGCCGGACCGGCAGGTAAAATCAGGCAGTCCGCTGAGAGCGAGGTTAACCTTACCGCTGCTGCCGCGGTATTTGTAGCGGCCCAGTGCCTGGACCGTGGCATCAGGCAGGTGTTCAGCGCCTACCAGCTTCATAAGCGTGCGGTGCGGGTCCAGGTTGGAAATCACCGTTCGGGCGGTGATTTCCTCTCCGGTGTCCAGCACGATTCCGGTGGCTCGATTATTCTCTACTGTTATGCCGGTTACGTCCGCCCGGGTGCGGACGGTTGCCCCGAAACCGCAGGCGGCCCGCGCACACGCCTGACTGACCGCCCCGGTGCCGCCTCTGGAAAACCCCCAGGAACGGAAGGCCCCATCAATCTCTCCCATGTAGTGGTGCAGTAGCACATAGGCGGTACCCGGGGAGCGCACACCCTTGAATGTGCCGATTATGCCGCTGGCAGCCAGGGGCCCTTTAAGGATATCGGACTCAAACCAGAGGTCCAGAAAATCGGCAGCACTGAGCGTAAGCAGTTTGACCAGCAGGTCCTGTTCAATTGGATCCAGCTGCTTCCACGCCTTCCAGATACTCCACATCGTGCGGGCATGCTGCCAGCCGACGCCCGTGGGTGCAGGGTGGTCAATGATCCGGGCCGCGATTTGCCCCATGCGCGTCATTGTACGGCTGAATTCCGGATAGACTTCCGCATCCTGCGGGCTGTACCGGGCTATTTCAAAGCGTGTCCGATCGGGATCTCCCCATCGGGCCAGTCCCTCGCCATCCTGCAGCGGCTGAAAAGCGCAGTCCATCGGAATTACCAGGTAGCCATGCTTCGCAAGCTCCAGCTCACGGACAATGCGGGGTCGGAACAGGCTGACGACATACGATGCCACTGAATAGGTGAATCCGGGTACCACCTCTTCGGATACGGCGGCACCTCCGACTACCTCGCGCCGCTCAAGCACCAGCACCCGGTGCCCAGCGCGGGCCAGATAGGCGGCACATACCAGACCGTTGTGTCCGGCACCCACCACAATGGCATCATATGGAGCGGTGCTCATTTGAAGCGCCGGGTCTTGCGTGCGGGGTTGAAAAACCTGGGCGATACGACATGTGCGGTAACCGTATAGCGCCGGTGCTCAACGGTGGTTTCCATCTGAACGGTGCCGTGTGCCCAGTCCGAAGCAAGGGTTGCGAGGGCAATATTTTTCTTCAGCACCGGGGACCAGGTCCCGCTGGTGGCATACCCGATCTGGTGTTGTCGGCCCGCATCCAGGTATACGGGCACGGATGTGCGCCAGGCTTCGGATGGCAATGCTGGCGGAAGATTGTGCTGCTCATAGAGCGCCTGTGTCTCCGGCCAGTCAATATCCAGTCCGACAAACTTCCACTTGGGGACCTGGAGGCGGTGCAGCGCTGACTGGCCGACGAATGGCGTGCGCTCCAGGTTCACCATCCATCCAAGACCGAGTTCATACGGTGTGGACTTGCGGCTTCGGATCACTGCGTGGAGCGCATTGTGGTAATCCACATGCTGCAGCAGCAGGCCGGCTTCAACGCGGCATACATCCAATGCCTTCAGCCCGGCCGGTCGCATCGCAAATCGCGTACCGGCTTCTGCAATGGCATCCCACACGCCAAGGGCCGATGCTGCAGGCATCCAGATTTCGTATCCAAGGTCTCCCGTATAGCCGGTACGGGAGATCCAGACGGAAACACCGGCGATTTCGGCCCGAGCAGCATGAAAATAGGGCAGGGCGGCCATGGGGCTGCTGCATGCGACATCCAGTACATCCCGGGAGGCGGGCCCTTGGAGTGCCAGGGCGGCCCGGGTGTGCGAAATGTCGCGGACTTCCATATTGAGTCCACGGAGCTGCCTTATAAGCCAGGCGTAGCTGGGATCAGTGCTGGTCACAAGAAATCTGTCATCTGCCTGACAGATGACCGTACCGTCTCCAATGACGAATCCTTCCTGATCGCACCAGCAGGTATAGGCCACCTGGCCCGGAGCAAATCGGGCAAAGTCCCGCACCATCACGCGCGAAAGGAACTCCCGACTTGCGGGCCCGACGATTAGATACTTGCAGAGAGGGCTGACATCAATGAGTCCGGCGGCCGTGCGGAGAGCAAAGTACTCCAGGTCGTGTTTAAGCAGATAGGACTGCGCGGCATAGTAGCCCGACCAGATTGTCCACCGCATGCTTTCACACAGCGGCAGTTGCCGCGGGAAAAACGGCGATTTTAGCATCATGGCTCGGACATGGATGTCCCAATCTAATACTTCGCTCGATGGACTGTGCGCATCCGATACGCGGGTGGTGCCTATGCGCTGGCGTGGTAGTGACAGCGACGTGGTCCGCGCCCCGTATGAATTAACATAGTCGGACAACACCCAGATTGCAGCCGGGAGAAGGGCGATGCCTGAGGTCCTGGTTTGGGCTGCTGCGGAAGTGCTGACTTTTTGGAACGCGAAATCACCTCGCGCAGGATGAATTCGGCACCGTCGGCGAGGCCGGGCGGCTGGGCCGGTTTGAGCAGGCAAAGAGCCACTACCGCCATTGCGGCTCCCGAATGCCTACACCCGTATGCCGACTCCGGCTATATCCATTGATGCGGCGGGTACGGGATCCACTGCCTGTCAGGAGTGCCTTACATTGATCAGTGGCTCAATTCCAGCGATAGTTACGGACGTGAATCCTGCCGAATCGGGCACTGGGTCGACCCTGCCCAGTCCAAGCGATGGATCGGAACCGTTGCAATCTGAGTTGTCAAGGAGGATCAGTCATGTGATCTGTCTCCTGAGTGCCTTGCTGATCCGCTCTCCAATGCTCCGCTTCGAGCGCTCCCAATGGGTGTCCGAGCCGTCTGACGACAAATAATTCCTCACGATACGCCGTGACTCTGCTGAATCAAAGATTGCTGATTCTCTTTTCGGCAATTCTTCTCCAGGTTGCTCAAGGGATGGCGCAGGAGGTTAACAGCCAACCGCAGCTGGCCACAGAGCTTATGCCCCAAATGGTGGTCGTTCAGTTCATGCCACCGGTGTCTATTGCCTCTAAGGCCACCACCGGTCTGCAGGAATTTGACAGGAAAGCATCCCAATACAGTGTTCACCTGATCGAACGTGCGTATCCGTTTCTGGACCATGTAGCACCCACGCCCCAAACGCGGCGCAACCTGCTGGCCTTGCGGCGTACTTACTATGTGCGCTACAGCGGTGACGCTTCTCCGATGCAGGTCAGCACGGATCTGGCTGGCGTTTCGGGTGTCGCTTACGCGGAGCCGGTGCCGATACATCGCCACGAAGCCGCGGGGGCCGGATCTCGCATTGACCCCAACGATCCGCATTTCGGCGATCAGACCTACCTGCGGCATCTGCAGTTGGCCGCAGCCTGGGATATCGTTAAGAGTGAATCAGGCTCGCCTCGTGTGGTGATCGCGATCGTGGATGGCGGTGCGTCGTGGCATCACGAGGATTTGCAGCTCAATATCTGGATCAATTCCAACGAGGTAGCCGGGAAACGGCCGTGACGACGACCATAACGGCTTTGTGGATGACATCCACGGGGTTAATTTCAGCAGTGGCGCGGATCAGGACAACGATCCTATGGGCCTGCCGCAGACCCCCATTAATGCGGAGCACGGCACGGCAGTGGCCGGGATAGCCGGGGCCGCGACCGACAATCAGGTCGGCATTGCCGGAGCCGCCTGGAATGCCCACCTTATGCATGTCAACGCGAGCTGTGCAGGCGAGGAAAAAGATGGCCATTTGTGCTTTGCCTACGAGGGGATCCTTTATGCTGCCGCCAACGGGGCAGACATAATCAATACCAGCTGGAGCAGCTACTTTGCCGGCGGTGCAGGTCTGAAGCACCTGGATCAAACGCTGGAGCTGGCCACGGATATGGGGGCATTGGTGGTGGTATCGGCGGGCAATGCGGCCGCCAACGATGAATTCTACCGGGTGTACCCCGCCCGGCACTCGCGCGTGTTGTCGGTGGGCGCAACCGAAAAAGACGGTCGGAGACTGGCCTGGTTTTCGAACTACGGGAAGCTGATCAATGTGTATGCCCCGGGAGTGGATCTGGTGGCCACCGGGCTTAACGACGGGTACAAGACCCAACGCGGTACCTCGTTTGCCGCGCCCTTGGTTGCGGGCGTGGCAGCTCTGGTGAAAACGCGATTTCCAAACCTATCTCCGGATGCGTTGCGCGAGCACATCCGGCTGACCAGCGAAAATATGGATGAGGATAATCCGCTGTTGGCAGGACAGTTGGGGCGCGGTTTAGTTAATGCGCTCGCAGCGGGTCAGGCACCTGAGCTGCCGGCTGTCCGGGTACGACGCTGGTCTTGGTCGGATGACGATGGCAACAGGCGGATGGATCCCGGGAATGTGGTCAAGATCTCTGCGACGCTGATCAACTATCTTGCGAACAGCCGGCAGCTGAGCGCCAAGATCCTGGACGTATCGGACAGCAGTATAGTGGAAATGATGCAGTCCGAAGTGATGGTGGGCCAACTGATCAGCGGCGATTCGGCCAATGTTGCCTTCACATTCAGGGTGGCGGACGATGCCCCGGAATACTTCCGGGTGCGATTTGTCCTGCAGATAGAGGATGGGGCGTTCGTGGATGAGCCGGAGATGTTCCTGCTGGGATTGCAACGACCGTTTGAGCGTGACTTTGAGGCTTTGAGAGCCCTGTACCGGGCGCTGGACGGGGACAATTAGCGTTGCACCAACTGGGATTTTTCATCCCTTCCTCCAGAAGAGCAGCTGCAGAACTGGTGCGGACTGCGGCGAATTGCCGAATTCGGATACGGATATAGAATCGGGGAGGGTGTTACAGGCTTGGATCTGTATGACAACTTGCTCCACGGCAGGCTGCCCCCGGAAATTGGCAGTCTCGCCAACCTGGAGCTGATGGATATGGCCGTCAACTCTCTTGAAGGCCCAATCCCACCCGAACTCGGGCAGCTCGCGCGTCTTGAATCCGTCCATTTATTGGGGAACTCACTATCGGGCCCGATACCGCCCGAGATCACCCGACTCGTCAGCTTGCGAAGTATTGATTTGGCGGGCAATGAACTTGAGGGTCCGATCCCATCCGGGATTGGCAATCTAAAGCGTCTCGAAAATCTGTGGTTGTACTCCAACAACATCTCGGGTCCACTTCCGCGCGAAATCGGAAACCTTGCGGCCTTGGAGCACCTTTCCGTGAGCGATAATCCGAGGATGGCCGGAAGGCTGCCCAGAAGTCTCATGCAACTGCACAAGCTCAGGCTGCTACGGATTGAAGGTACCGGTCTCTGCGCGCCGCCGGACAGAGAATTCCGGCAGTGGGTGTCAGATCTTCCGTCTTTTGAAGGCAGCTATTGTTCAACCAGCTTTACCGAAGGACTCAATAATCAGATCTTCACGGTAGATCAGCCCATAGACACCCTGGTTCTTCCTGAATCATTTTTGGGCAGCAGTTTGACCTACTTCCTCAGTCCTGCACTCCCGGCGGGACTCTTATTTGACCCCGACTCGCGCATCCTCAGCGGAATACCGGTCAGGGCCGGCCCCACCGCCCCTTATACGTATACGGCGAGCGAGCCCGGCGGCAACAGTGAGCAGCTGATATTCACGATTGAGGTTGTGCCTGCTGTTGAATTTGAGCACGACATTGACATTGCTGACTTGTGCCTTCGGCTTGGCCAACCCATGAATTCAGTTTCACTGCTCCGGGCATCAGGAGGCAAACGGCCCATTACCTATTTCTTGAATCCAGAACTGCCGGCCGGGTTGGTATTTGACTCAACCCTGTTCACGCTGTCCGGGATACCAACTGCGGCGACCGAAGGTCCGCAGCCCTTTTGGTACCATGCCATCGGTGCGAACGGCTCCAGAGACAGCTTGCGATTCATCATCAATGTACCTAGATCGGCCTCTGCCCAGGATGGTACTGTTCCAGAGTCGTTCAAAATGCACGGTAACTATCCCAACCCATTCACCGAATCAACACGCCTGGTGTTTGACCTGCCTTGGCCGGCTGTTGTGCGCGTTGAGGTAATGGACTTGGCCGGGAGGCGTGTAATAACGCTGCCTCCGCGGGAAATCGATGCCGGATGGGCGCGCGACATTAAAATAAGCGGCCCAGCACTACCATCCGGCGTGTATCTGTACCGATTGAAGGCCACATCGCCCGAACACAGCACGACAGATGTAGGCCGGTTCGTGCGAATACGATAGTCCGCAGTCCCTCGCTCTCAGATCGGGCCGCATTTTGGCTGAGACAATGGGGGGTTGCCTCTGAGGCTCGGCAGGGTAAACGGTGTATCGCCGCTTGGACTGGGCCCTATGGTGCATCAATAGTGAGATTTTCTGGGTCAATGCTGCGCTGGCCGGGATGCGGACAGGTTCCGCGGGGCCAAATGCTCGTGCGGAATCGTTCATGGCCACCCTGAAGCCCATTCTCCTGCGGATCACTCCGATCTTCTGGCCGGGTACGAGGCGTGTGGAGTTCCGCACAATCTCGCGCGAAAACAGCGTCCGGCTGCCGTGTGGTGAGCAAAATACTCTAGGTCGCGTTTAAGCGAGCAGAACTTCGCGTCAACAGTCCGCCGCATCCTTTCACAAAGCGGCAGTTGCCGTGCGAAAAACGAAGTTTTCTTCATCATGGACCGGAACCGGAGGTCCCAATCTACTGATCCGCTTGAGAAACTGAATGAATCTGATTCGAGCGCGGCGTTTGTACGCTGGTGCGGTAGTTACATCCATGTGGGTGCAGCCCGCTTTTTGTGCCCGTCAACACAATCAGACAGCTTGCATCCGGGGTGGAACACGCCTATTTTTGGTGATCGGACTGCCTCGACCGTTTCAGACTCCCCACTCAAGTCCGGCAGTAAATTATACTCGGGTGATTGCAGCTTTGTGGCTGAGTAAATTTCCATGTTGATGGCAGCGGCTGAATCGCTTAGAATGCACGGGCCTTGAGAAAGCGATGAACACCTTGGTGCACCTTGTTCAAAGGTCCTTGGAGGTCCTGCTGAGCCGCGGCTTCCGCAGGGGATTGCTGCCACTGTTCTTGCTGGGAGCGGTGCTGGCATCCCCTGCTGCGGCGCAAACCCGCGGGATAGTGCTGTCGCCATCATCTCTGGAGTTGTCCGAGAGAGGCACCGCGAGTTATTCAGTGCGACTGGCGACGTTGCCATCGGCGACCGTAACGGTGACAATCACGCTCCCGCAAGGAACGGTCCTGACGCTGAACAGGTCGAGCCTAATGTTCACGACCTCGAACTGGTCAGTGCCGCAGACAGTGACGGTGACGGCCGGGTCGATCCATCAAGGGGAATGGGGCAGGGAAACGTTGATGCATAGCGCGGCCGGGGGAAACTACAATCAAGTAACAGCCAGCTTTCAGGTGTCAATTTACAACATCGATCATTCCCTCACGGTGCGGGTGCAGGGTGGCAATGAAGTTTTGGAAGGGGGGAGTACCGAGCACAATGTGTCGCTGTCGGGCCCGGTCCCGGCTTCAACGACGGTGGATGTTACAGGCTGGGAAGGAACGGACGTAACAGTGGACAACGCGGCCCTGATATTTACGACATCGAACTGGTCTGAGCCGCAGACGGTGACAATTACCGCGGATGAGGACGACGATGCCTCCAACGACAGACTTAGCTTGAAATACCAATCTCGAATTGGCGCACAGGAATACGGAAATATCACCCTATCTATGACGGTGCGCGACGACGAAGAACTCGCGGTTGCGATCGGCGGGGTGCCCGCGAAGATCAATTCCACCACGGCCCTTAGCGTGAGATTCACTTTCTCGGAGGCCGTGACGGGCTTTGAGACTGGCGATGTCAACATCTCCGGCGGCACCCGGGGCGCGTTTGCTGGCAGCGGCACCACCTACACGCTGGCGGTCACCCCGACCAGCGGGTCCAATGTTACCGTTGAGGTGGCGGCCAACTCGGCGACCCTCGGCGGAGGTAATACGGGTCCATCCAGCGCGGTTTCGGCTATGGCCACCTGGGATGCGGCGGCCCCGACGGTGAGCATCAACGATGTACCGGCCAAGATCAATTCTAAGACCCCGTTCACCGCGGAGTTTGAATTTTCAGAGGCCGTGACCGGGTTCGTCATCGGGGACGTGACCGTCACCGGCGGCACCCGGGGCGCGTTTGCCGGCAGCGGCACCACCTACACGCTGGCGGTCACCCCGACCGGCGGGGCCGATGTGGTCGTTACCGTGGCGGCGGATGCCGCGACCGATGGCCTCAACACCGGCCCGGCCAGCGAGGTTTCGGCTACGGCCACCTGGGATGCGGCGGCCCCGACGGTGAGCATCAACGATGTACCGGCCAAG
>JAPPNA010000041.1:45652-46111 GCA_028873925.1 Bacteroidota bacterium
GCGGCACCCGGGGCGCGTTTGCCGGCAGCGGCACCACCTACACGCTGGCGGTCACTCCGACCGGCGGGGCCGATGTGACCGTGGAGGTGGCGGCCAATTCGGTGACTGATGGTCTTAATACCGGCCCGGCTTTGGCCGTATCGGCCACGGCGACTTGGGACGCGACGGTTTTGACTGTAACGATCCAAGGGGTTCCGGCGAAGATCAACTCCACGACCGCCTTCAACGCGGAATTCGTCTTTTCGGAGGCCGTGACCGGGTTTGACGACGACGACATCACCATCGCTGGCGGCACCGAGGGTGCGTTCGCCGGCAGCGGCACCACCTACACGCTGGCGGTCACACCGACGGGCTCCGCCAATGTGGTCGTGACCGTGGCCGCGGACGCGGCCACGGATGGCCTTAACACCGGCCCGGCCAGCGCGGTTTCAAAGATGGCCACCTGGGACGTGGCCGCCC
>JAPPNA010000033.1 GCA_028873925.1 Bacteroidota bacterium
CAAAGTACAACAAGAAATTCAAAAGATTGCCATTTTGGACAGCGGATGACGATTTCTTTGCCCATTTCGCCCGTCGCGGGGTAAAATCCAGCCAATTTGCCGGAAGCGCCGCAAACAACCAAGCCGCACAGAGTGCCGTGGTGGGCGTTGCGACCCTCGGTTGGTACTTGGGTCGGGTACATGTTGAGCTCCTGGCGCAGCTTTCTGTTCTCCTCCACCTTCGCCAGCAGCTCCTTACCGATCTGGGTTGACCCCAACAGGGTGCCTTGCTCGCGCTGGCGGCACCACTGGGTCAGATGCGAGGAATACAAGCCCTCCCGCCGCAGCAACGCTCCTACCTCTCCTGATGCCGTGGCCGCATCCGCCTCCTCCAGAATACGCAGCTTGTAGCTCGCACTGAACCGGCGACGCTTTGCCCTCGGGATCACTTCCGTCGGCGGGGCCTCGCCCTCACTTTCAGTGTACGAAAATTTCTTGTCGTCCATGTATCACAGGGTCTGGTGAATAAATTGACCGATTCTCTCCAATGCCAAAAACCGCCATCCTTCCCCCACCCCTGCTTCACAAATTAGTGTCTAACCGTGTCTCACGTTTTATGGGCACACAGGGGGCCCCAGCGATCAGCACCACGAAAACAATGACTTTGCCAATCGTGGCCGCATTACCGCCGCCTGATGTTCTGGCCGACAGCTTCCATGTGTAAAATCCGATGGCCCCTAGGGCCAGGATCACATTGCCCCTTCCATCTGCCAGGAATGCATATGATTCGGCGGCGGACGGTAGCAGTCTGAGTATGCCTTCCAAAGTGAAGGCCGCAAAGCTAAGCGCGTACAGTACACCGCCACGATGGAGGCAAACCAGACGCCCCAGCCCACCATGAAGGCCACCTGGATGGACAGCACGCGCTTCGCGTAGGTGTAGATGCCGCCTGATTCCGGAAACCGGCGGGCCAGACGGGCGAAGCTGGCCACTGTGATAGCCGCGATCACCCCGTTGAGGGCAAATGCCGCAATTGCGCCGGGACCCGCCGTTGCAAAGGCAACCCCTGCAAGGGCGAGAATGCCGCCACCCACAATGGCATCAACTCCCAGAGCGGTTGCTCCGTAGAGTCCCATATGTCGTTCACTACGCCGGCTCGTTGCCATGCGCCTGATCTTGCCTCTTGGATGTGAAACTGAGCAGCCGGGCAGGTGCCGGCACAATCACCTGCCCGAAAATGCGCAGCCGCATCGCAGAGATTGTACGCGCAGGCCCGGCACAAAGTCTAACAATCCAACGGTTCATTCCAAGCTGTTTGGCCCTGATTCATTCCAACCGTGTCCAGCGCAAAGGTTCGCCCGACCCCGGCATGCCGATGCCTGCGGTGTGCTCCGGCCCGGATGCCGGGCGTTGTGCATGATGCTCCCAGGCAATTCTCCAACTCACTGTCCTGCCAAACCCCAGGTTATCCATGCGAGCGCATTCAGCGGCCCGCTACTCCGCTGTCGGCCAAGGGTTCACCGGGGACTGCGGCATTGAACCCGAGCATGCGGATGTCGGATTCCGCGGGCGGAATTAGGGCAGTGTGGATGGCCGCTGCACGGGTGCGCTTTGTTTGCATTGCGCATCGGCGACCGCACGGCCCGCGCCTCCAGGTGCCCATTCTGCTTTGTTCGGCGCAACTGCGTATTATTCCGGGGCGGTGACTGCTCCGGCGGCACCGGGTGTGAATTGAACCGACAAAACTCAAATGCGTGGATTCTTATCTGTGAGTCTTGGGGTGCTGTTGATCGCGGCGGCCCTGATTGACCCCCCGCCGGATCTTCCGCTGGATAAGATTGTGCTTCCAGACGGATTCAAGATTGAGGTGTACGCCGACAGCGTTCCTGATGCCCGTCAGATGGCACTGTCGCCCGGCGGCGTACTGTTTGTGGGGTCGCGAAGGGCAGGTCAGGTGCATGCCCTGCTGGATCATGATGGCGATAACGTTGCAGACGAAATGATCCGCATCGCCGACAGCCTTACGATGCCCTCAGGTCTGGCATTTCATAATGGCGCTCTGTGGGTGGCGGCCGTGAATCAGATTCTGAGGTACGATGATATTGAAGCGCGTCTGCACGATCCCCCGGAGCCGGTGGTCGTGGTGGATGACCTGCCCTCCGACCGGCATCACGGCTGGAAATTCATCGCTTTCGGGCCGGATGGCATGCTGTATGTGCCGGTCGGCGCTCCCTGCAATGTGTGCGAACGGCCGGATCCGTATGCCACCGTGGTCCGCATGAATCCTGACGGATCCGGGCGCGAAGTATACGCCCGAGGCATACGCAATTCTGTCGGATTCGATTGGCATCCTGTAACAGGTGACTTGTGGATCACCGACAACGGGAGCGACAACATCAGCGATGATCCTGCCATCACCGACAATCTGCCCGCATGTGAGCTCAACCATGCGCCGGAGCCTGGAATGCATTTTGGATACCCATACTATCACCAGGGGGATACACCTGACCCAGAGTTTGGAGAGAGTCGAACGGCGGACGAATTTGTGGCTCCGGCCATTCTGCTGGGCCCCCATGTGGCTCCGCTGGGTATCGAATTCTATACCGGAGAAATGTTTCCAGACTCTTACACGCATCAGGCTTTCATAGCGGAGCACGGGTCCTGGAATCGGCGCGAAAAAATCGGTTACCGGGTCAAATTGGTTCATTTTGATGAGGCTGGACTGGCCGTGTCTCAGGAAGTGTTTGCCCGTGGCTGGCTGGAGAACGAAGAAGCCTGGGGTCGCCCGGTGGATCTGGAAATGTTGCCGGACGGATCAATGCTAGTAAGCGATGACTTCGCCAACGCCATTTATCGAATCACCTACGAGGCACCGTAACGACCGGGCCATCAGCCGGCATCAGAACGCCGGGGCATCAGGTTGAACGTCAGGCCCAGTGAAACGACCTCTTTCATCTGGACTGCCCTGGACACATCGCGGTCCATTTGAGCCGTGTACTCCGCGTTGATCTGCAGCCACCCGTTTACCCGCATTGTGATGAGCGTTTCTGAGACAAAGTCCGGCTTTTGAGCCGCCTTGAATGCGGCAAATAGCGACAGGGAATGGGTCAGGTGAATATTGGTGAAGGGTTCGGCATCAATCTGGATCAGACCGGACATGCCTACTTCAGCCCGCAGGAGACTGGAGCTGTTGACCCTGTAGCGATCTCGAAGATCCTCGTTTAGTACCATCGTCTGTTTGGAGGCGAACCCTGCTTGGAGGGTGACCCAGGGAGCAGGCTTATGATCGACTCCCAGTGACTGCAGGAGCGTGGCCGGTGACAGGAAATCAGAAATGACCATCGGGGGCTGCTCGTCTTTGGCATCATACTTGAACCCGCGCGCGAACTGGGACCGGATGTCAACAGTCAGGATCGGGTGGAATGACCCGACATAGGAGTCACGCAGAAGCTCAATCTCGGTGCGCCAATGAATCAGATCTTCCGCCTTGCGCAAGTCCAGGTCATTTTGCTTGACGACCCCGTAAGCAAGCCGCATCGCGTGGGATTGCCCTACGGATCGGCTCCTGTGGCTGGCCTCAGCGGTCACGCCGGTACTCAGGGAGAGCGAATTGATTCCGCCATCGTGCCACCGGTAAAAGCCGACCTGTGAGAAAGAAATCCTGCCGGACGCTTCCGTCTGCCATGCTGTATCAGGTACCTGCCCCAGCATATTGAGGGGCAGCATAAACGCAATTGCTCCGATAATCCAAACGACTTTCATAGCATCTTGAATGAAAATACACCAGATTCGTACCGACCCCGGTGCTTACGAGCCGGCACGCTCTCCGACGCGGGCCATGCCGATCCGCAAACGGTTGCGGGCCCGCTCCAGTGCACGCTCTGCCCGAACGCGGTCCAGGGACATATCAGCGGCTCGCAGTCTTTCCAGCGCACGCTGTTCGGCCGCCCGCGCGCGGTCCACATCAATATGGCTGGCCGGTTCGGCGGTCTCCGCGAGCACCGTGCCCACATTCCCGATGATCTCCAGGAACCCGCCACTGGTGGCAAAGGTCAGTTTCTGAGCGTCCGGGAGCGTCAGGATGATAGGTCCGACCTCAAGCGTAGCAATCATAGGGGCATGATTGTAGCGTACTTCAAAGCCACCCGCAGCTCCCGGTGCACGGATGCGGGCAACTATGCCCTGGAATACGCGCTTGTCCGGTGCTACGATATCCAGCGTCAGGGTACGACCCTCTGATCGGGCCGCCGAAATATCTGTGTTGCTTTCCACGGTGTTTTCCTGTGAGTCTGCCTCTACCCAATCAGACTGCTTCGGTCAGCTTTGCCTCGCCATCCTTGATGACCTCATCAATGGTGCCCTTGTAAAGAAAGGCGGACTCCGGCAGATGATCCAGATCTCCCGCCAGAATCATACGAAAGCCCTTGATGGTGTCCGCAATCCTGACATACTTGCCCTTAGCTCCGGTGAACTGTTCGGCCACAAAGAACGGTTGGCTCATATAGCGCTCCGCGCGCCGTGCCCGTTGGACCACCAGTTTATCCTCATCCGAGAGCTCATCCATGCCCAGGATGGCGATAATGTCCTGCAGCTCCTTGTAGCGCTGAAGAAGCTGCTTGACTTCCTGAGCGGTGCTGTAATGCTCATCGCCGACAACTCTCGGCGTAAGGATGGTTGAATTTGAATCCAGCGGATCAATCGCGGGATACAGTCCCAGAGACGCGATCCGTCGGGAGAGAACAGTGGTCGCATCCAGGTGGGCAAACGCAGTAGCCGGGGCCGGATCCGTAAGGTCGTCCGCTGGCACATAGATGGCCTGTACCGAAGTGATGGACCCGTTTTTGGTTGACGTGATGCGTTCCTGCAGCTCACCCATTTCCGTGGCCAGCGTGGGCTGGTAACCGACCGCGCTGGGCATGCGCCCCAGCAGCGCGGACACTTCAGATCCCGCCTGCGTAAAGCGGAAGATGTTGTCAATAAAGAGCAATACATCACGCCCGCCCAGATCCCGGAAATACTCCGCAATGGTCAGCCCGGACAGGGCTACGCGGGCCCGCGCTCCCGGCGGCTCATTCATCTGACCGAACACCAGGCTGATGCTGCTGTCCTTGATGCGGTCCATGTCAACTTTGGACAGGTCCCACGAGCCCTCTTCCATAGCCTCCAGAAAGTCGTCGCCGTACTGCATGACACCGCTTTCGATCATTTCCCGGAGCAGATCATTGCCCTCACGCGTCCGTTCGCCCACTCCGGCGAACACGGAGAGCCCTTCATGCGCTTTGGCGATGTTGTTGATAAGCTCCATGATAAGGACGGTCTTGCCGACTCCGGCACCGCCAAACAGGCCAATCTTACCTCCGCGCGCGTAGGGCTGAATCAGATCTACCACCTTGATGCCGGTTTCCAGCATTTCGACACTGGTGGAAAGATCCGCGAATTTTGGCGGTTCACGGTGTATCGGCAGACGCGATTCCACCGCCGGCTGAGGCAGTCCGTCAATCGCGTCGCCCACCACATTGAACAGGCGCCCGCGAATATCAGGGCCCGTCGGCATGGCAATGGGTTGTCCCAGGCTGGCCACCTGATCTCCTCGGGTGAGGCCATCGGTTGAATCCATGGCAACGGTGCGCACGCGGTTTTCTCCGAGGTGCTGCTGTACCTCCAGGACCAGCTTCCCCTGGCCTCTGCGATCTATTTCCAGTGCATCCAGTATGTCGGGGACTTCACCGGCGGCAAAGGCTACATCCACGACAGGTCCGACCACCTGTACTACCTGACCCGTTGAGTTCATAGTAACTAGCAAAGTGAAATCAAAACAACCCGAAAATACAGATTGCGGCGCTTCTGGATTCATGCCATCGGCGCTGCTTTCCTAAAGAATCTGCAAATTCCGCACACTATAGGCGGCTTTTGGGGCGATTATTCGAAATTCGGGCTGTCCGTCAGAGCATTAATGCGGCCGAGCTATTGCCCGTTGCAGGGATGCGTGTGCGGCCTGCCCGGGGCGGGCTCCGCATATCAGCACGCCCGCAACGCGAACTGACTCAATGACGGACTGACCGCCGGAAACGCGATGCTCATTGAAATGCCACAATTCCACCTTCCTCCGTTTGATGCGGGAACAGCCGGAGCAAAGCACCGTGAGTGATCGGCTCCGGTCACAATCCTATTCGGTAGGCGCTGAGATGACCCGAATCCTGCTGCTGGCCCATACGTTCCTTGGTGTCTGTACGGAGCACGAGGTGGGCGATGAGTTGCCTGCATCGATGGTGACGCATTTTTCCGCAGATACGCTTGCCACCTACGACTTGTTCGGCAGGATTTTCACGGGCTCCGACTCGCTGGTGAGTCCCTATTTCATGGCGGTCGGAGAGCTTAAGGTGTACGTTGGGGACACCCGGGCGAGGTTTGCGCTGCTGGCTTTTGATCGAAAGAATGGTCAGCTTACCCAATTCGCGGGCCGGCGCGGGCGCGGTGAGCGTGCAATTTCACGGCTTTGGCACATTGATTTCAAGCCGGGAAGCGATTCGGGCTGGCTGTATGACATCGATTCGGGCACAATGTATTTCTTCAACGGTAACTCACTGACGGATCGGACCATTCGCCTGACCGGAGATGTGCGACGCATGACACCGGTTCTGATTGCCCGAGACAGTGTTGCCGCGGCGGGCATGTACGAAGAAGGCAGGCTGGCGCTTTACGACCCCGGCGGTGAATTCAGCCGCATGGTTGGGCCGGACCCGCCGGGTGACCCCTCACTGCCTGTGTCCTTTAGGCAACAGCTGTCATCCGGCCGGTTGCGCACGAATGCCGCCGGCACTTGAATGGTGCTGGGGGCCATGCATAGTGACCGAATTGAGATTTCCAATACCAACGGCCTGCTGCACCGCGTCCGAGGGCCCGGCCTGCATGAGCCGGACTACACGGTAAACAGAGAAGGTGATGGTGAAGTATGGCTGGGCCTTAATGGCGAATCAGTTTTTGGATATGTAGGTCTGGCCGTGACCGATGACCTGATTTTCGGCCTCTATTCGGGTCGAACGCTGGATTGGATGAACGAGATGGAGTGGCGGGGTCCATCCGCCGGTCAGATAGTGGTGTTCACCTGGACCGGCCGGTGGCTGTCTTGAACATTGATGATGGAGCGATGCAGATTGGCGTATCGGGAGATGGCCACCACCTATATACGATACACTCAAGGCCTGCACCGCTGATCATGCACTACGAATTGCCTGATCTGGGCCGGTATATCGCTCCATAGCTCGAGTTGCCATGCGTGATTCAGATCGGACATGGCGGCTCCTGCAGATTGAGTAATCTGGAGGAGGCATCCGGCGGCTCAAAGGCTGCTGGCCCAACGGCAGGGATCGGTAGATCGCCCCTGTCTGGCCGCAGTTACGGGCAGAACTGGAGATCTCGCTGCCGCGGCTTGATTCTGCAGCTCCAATGAGGTCTTAATAGGGCTGGAGCCCGCTCGGGCGGCATGGATTGTCCGGCTGAGCCATCGGATTGAACTTACGTTTACGCGCCGGCGCTTGACTGCGGTAAGAAGTCGCGGATGCACGGGGTTTCGGTGCGGCTGGAGCCCTGTTGCCACCGTCGGCGCGCGGTACTGGTCCGTTATGGAAGCGGCCACCCTGGCGTGCAGCCACGGTGTTGAGTGGCTGGGCCTCCAAGGGGCACCTGATCGGCTCTGAGGCTGATCCTGCACCGGGCTGGTTTGTACTTTGTGGATGCACCTAAGCTCAAGTAATATGAGATTCCGTTGGCCTGCCTTAGTGATCACTGTTTGCCTGCTGAGTTTTCCGGCGCGGGGACAGGATCTGCCCACCATTGCCGGCAAAACCGAAGGTACCGACAGGCGGGATGGCTTTGTGCCCGTCTATTGGGATGCAAAGGCCGGTAAGATCTACCTGGAAATATCGTCATTCAATGAGCCGCTTTTGTATGTGACCTCGCTGCCTGCCGGTCTGGGGTCCAATGATGTAGGTCTGGACCGGAGCCAGCTGCGCAATACGCGGCTGGTCCAGTTTGAGCGCATCGGGCCGAAGGTCTTGCTGGTTATGCCGAACCTGCGCTACCGGGCTACCTCCGACAACGCGGCAGAGCGGCTCGCGGTACAGGATGCGTTTGCAGAGGCGATCATCTGGGGGTTCGATGTGGTGGCCGAGTCCGGGTCAGCTGCACTGGTTGATGCCACCTCTTTTGTCGTTCGGGATGGTCACGGCATCGCCCGGCAGCTCCAGAATACTCAGCAGGGCCGATTCACGGTGGATCGGAGCCGGAGTACTGCGGTGCCTGATCTGCTGAAGGCTTTCCCGCACAATACGGAACTGGAGGCACGCGTAACGTTCGCGACGGATGCGCCCGGACGGTATGTTCGGGATGTGGCTGCGGATCCGAATTCCGTCACGCTGCGGGTGCGTCATTCGCTGATCCGGCTGCCGGACGATGGCTATACGCCCAGGGTTTTTCATCCAGGATCGGGCTATATGGCCCAAAGCTATCGGGATTATGCCGTACCCATTGGCGAGGACATGGTGCAGCGGTATATTCGGCGTCACCGGCTGGTTAAGGCGGACCCCCTGGCGGCGGTCAGCGATCCGGTTGAACCCATAGTGTACTACCTTGACCTGGGTACGCCGGAACCGGTTCGCGGTGCCCTGCTGGAGGGTGCACGCTGGTGGGAAGAGGCGTTTGAGGCCGCCGGATTCAGTAACGCCTTCCGTGTTGAGCTGCTTCCCGACAGCGCGGATGCCATGGATGTCCGGTACAACACCATCCAATGGGTCCATCGCGCCACCCGGGGCTGGAGCTACGGCTCTTCCGTGACAGATCCCCGAACAGGTGAAATCATCAAGGGCCATGTATCACTGGGTTCGCTGCGGGTGCGTCAGGACTATCTGATTGCGGAAGGGCTGCTGATGCCCTACGGCGATTCGCTGCTGGCCGAGGATCCCATGCTGGCCATGGCGCTGGCGCGTATCCGACAGCTGTCAGCCCATGAGGTCGGACATACACTCGGTCTTACCCACAACTTTGTGGCATCGGTTAACAGCCGGTCCTCCGTGATGGATTACCCGGCTCCGTATGCGATGCTGGATGAAGAGGGCCAGGTAAGTCTGGAACAGGCCTATGCGATCGGGATCGGTGATTGGGATAAGGTCGCCATACAGTACGGCTACGCGCAGGCAGCGCCGGGAGAGTCAGAAACAGCCATGCTGGCAGGCATACTGGACCGCGCGGCGCAGCGGGGGCTTCAGTTCATTACAGACGCGGATGCCAGGCCCGCCGGTGCAGCCCATCCTCAGTCCAATCTCTGGGACAATGGAGATAACATGGTACTCGCACTGGAGCATGAGATGGCTGTTCGTGAAGCGGCGCTTGAGAGATTCGGAGAGCAGGCGATACGTTCAGGTCGGCCGCTGGCTATGCTTGAAGAAGTCCTGGTACCGCTGTATCTGCGCCATCGCTACCAGTTGGAAGCCACCATCAAACTCCTTGGAGGTGCCACCTACACCTATGCGCTGCGGGGTGGAACGCAGCCCCTGCCGGAAGCTGTCCCCGGAACCACCCAGCAAAGTGCATTGGATGTCCTGGTGCGGGCAGTGCAGCCGCCAGCACTGCGTCTGCCCGCCAACATTCGGACAAGAATTCCGCCCAGACCACCGGGATACGGGGCCCACAGAGAGCTCTTTGACCGCCACACCGGGCTGATATTTGATCCCTATACGCCGGCAGCTTCCGTGGCGGACCTCGTCTTCAGCCTGGTCCTCAATCCGGAACGCGCCGCGCGGCTTACCTATCAGGCGGACCATGATCCATCATTGCCGGATTTTGAAAGCGTCCTGGAGGAAATAAGCAGTGCAACCTGGGGCGTTCCGGTGGTCAGTGATCCCTATGATGCGGAACTGCAGCGCGTGGTTCAGCAGGTTTGGATAGATGAGCTGATGACCTTGGCGGCCAATGGTCGGACGGCCGGAGCGGTACGGGCGATGGCCTCGCAGAAACTGCGGGAGTTTCATGAGTGGCTGCAGGAGAATCCGGGCAGCGCGCGCGACGAGGAAACACGGGCGCACCGCAGTATGGTGCTGGATGACATTGACCGATTCCTGCTGCGTGACTATGATCCGGACGAGGAGCGGCCATCAGTCACTTTGCCGCCGGGCGCGCCTATCGGCTCGCCTGCCTACGAGGAGCGAAGGTTGAGGAGGCGAACATTTCTTGAAGTGACTCAGATTGAATACTGCAGCGGTCAGTAGGTGCCGGACCGGTCGCAGGAGCCCCTTCAGGAGCGTGCGTATACGCACTCGGTAACGTCGCGCCAGGCCTGATCCAGATTAATGCCGCGGGCTTCAAGTTCCGGTGTTAGGCCCATGTGTTTGAGGCCCCGTTCAACCAGGGATCTCCAGTCGGAGTATTGCACAATGGCCGTAGGGAAGATCTCAAAGTGTTTTTTGGCGCGGGTGTCCAGGGTGATGAACAGGCCTCGGTCTGACTTGCGCCGCATGAGACGGCCAAATTGCTGAATGAACCGCAGCCGTACCTTGGGGTGGTAATAGTCTCTCCAGAACATGTCCGGTGCCATCACGCGCTTGCGGTGCTTTACAAGCGGATCGTAAAACGGCAGATTGGGTGTTCGCACCACAATGATCTGGGAGCAGGTCTGACCGGGAAAATCCACCCCCGCCCAGAACCGGTTGACACCGAACAGGACACTGTGCTCCGTGGTGCGGAAAAGTTCGGTTTCCGCATAGCTGGGTCCATCCTGAATCAGCAGCTCCACATCGTACTCAGCCATTACCGGATGCAGCCACTCGTAGTAATCCTTCATGTCCCGAATGCTGGTAAACAGTACCAGGGATCGCCCGTACATGGTAATGCTCAATATGCCAATGGCGGATGCCATGGCCTGATGCCATTGTCGTTTCTTGTAATCAGGCCACTTGAAATTGAACGGCTGTCCGTACAGATCAATCAGGCCACCCAGCACTTGGGTGCGGTGATTGAATTCCGAGGCCACAGGAGGTGCGGATTCCAACGGGATCGTATCCGCAAGTTGGCCGAATAGGTCACGTTTGAACAATTGAAGGCTGCCATCGAC
Source organism: Bacteroidota bacterium (assembly GCA_028873925.1). Lineage (GTDB taxonomy): Bacteria > Bacteroidota > Rhodothermia > Rhodothermales > Bin80 > JAPPNA01. The sequence goes on from JAPPNA010000033.1 coordinate 11,084, forward strand.
ATTCAGCGTGGCTGAGGTGAAAATGGTTGCGTGACGGGATTCCAGCAGGCCGTTGATCTTCGGGCCGATTTCAAACGCATACTGGTTGAGCAGCCAACTGGGGACCGCCTGGCCCATGAACTTGCGTTGGCTGGGATCGGTGGAGAGTGTGTGGACGAAACTCTCCTGGTCCTCGGTGTCTGGAGCGGCGAATTGCTGTGCGAGGTTGGCCCATTTCTCGGTCTGCTCGCAGTATTGGCTTAATTGCCGATATTCGCGCTCCACCTGCGGCGGTGTTTTCTGCGAGGCATCGCCGACGTATTTGTAACGATCAGATTCACGGATATTATCCAAGTGGCTGCCAATCTGGCCCAGATACCGCCCTGTTTCGCTTAACTGTTGTTCCAGACTGCTCTGGTCCTGCGGGCGGAGCTGTTGCCATGGGATCTCATCTTTGGCGGCAATATTCAGGCATAGTTCACCGAGGGAAGCCGAAAATCCATCAATTCTTCGGCAGCTCCTGCGGGCGGCCCGGACATGATCCTGCAGTTTGGTATCCTCGCCCTGCAGAGCGCCTTCAAGCAGATTCAGGAACCCCCGCCGCTTGTTTCCTCCTCTGAGGCGTCGCATTAGGCGATCCAAGTCAGTCTTGGACAGCGATTCACGGAGTGCGGTGCGGGAATTTTCGGCAAACTGATCGGCTTCGTCAATGATGAGCACGGCGACCTGACTTGCGTCCTGCATTGAGAACTGCAGCACGAGCTTGTGGTGATTGGTAAAGACGATGTTGGCTTGGTGTGCCTGCTTCAGGCTGACCGCATAGGTGCACGCGTTATAGTTGCTGCATGAATCTCTGGAACAGGCGGTATCGGAATTGAATTCCGCGCGCATGCGCGTTACTGCCGGAACGAGATCACTGACAGCTCGGGGAATATCTTCAATGATGCCATCGGCATGGCGCAGCACCATGAACATATGGAGCCAGGCTATGCGTTCGTCCTGGGACATTTCTCCAAACTCGCTGCTCTCCAGGTAGGACATGACCGTAGAGCGGCACAGATAATTGCGCTTGCCCAGCAGGATCGCCGTCTTGATCGGTGCCCGAATATCGTCCGGAAGTTTGGGCCATTCGTGGTCATGCAGCTGTTCGGCCAGATTCTTGGTACTTGAAGCGATGTATACCTGACATTCGGGATTAATTGTGGCGAACTGGCAGGCGGGGAGCAGATATCCCAGCGTCTTGCCTGTTCCTGTGCCGGCTTCAATCGCGTGGATGCCGCCATCTTTAAGCGCGTTGGCGCAGTACCCGAGGTATTCCTTCTGGCTTTTGCGCGGCTCCCAGGAGGCGGATTGAAATTTAATGGTCCGATCCAGCATCTCGGTCACAGAATCAGGATCAATCTCTTCCGGCTCCTCGCATCCATCAAAGTTAAAGGCAGATCCCGCGACGTTTGAGGTATTCCTGAGTGTAGCCTCCAGCAGGGCTCGAGTTGACAAGCTTAGCTTCAAGGGCAGCGTTGGGACAGCAGGGAAGCTCTCCAGCATGCGCTGCGCTGTCCACTGAGTCCGGCTGGCCCCCAATGCTACCCGCAGCAGCGGCGCAAACGCTCTGGCCGCCCGGCTGGTCTGATGGTGTAGATCAATTGTCCAGTAATGAAAAAAACAGATTGCCGCCGGATGAAAAGTCTGGCCGGTATGTTGTCCCTGGAGCAGCGCATTCAGGATCTCCATTAAGAGCACGCGGGAGCCATCCAGTACGCGGCGGGATTTTTGGGATTTGGGCACTTTTGACTGTGTCGCCAGGCTATCAATGATGGCATCGGTGTAGGCTCGCTGTTTGCCGGGCAAAAAGAAATGAGCCAGGGCCGCCAGATCGACCAGCGAGGGTGCTTCATCCATCCCGGCGAGAACGACATCTTCCAGCCAGTGTCTGCGCGATTCCGTGTCCACAAAGAAGAGCACATCAATCTGTTGAAGCGTGGCCTGCACCTCGTGGCGGGCCTGCCCCCACGAATGCGCGGAGTCAGATGAGCAGTCTGTATTGCTGAGGCCGGTTTTTTCGTGGAGGCGTTTGGTTATGCGCCGCCGGGGATTGAGAATCCAGGATTCTTCCTCGGGTCCGGCTGAATCCGAGAACCGGATGATCGAAATCTGAACCAAGGCGTTCTGCTCAATACCGGGTCCGGTCGCAAACAGATGAATGATGCCGACCCGTGAGGTCGGTTGCGGGCCTTGAGCCATCTGGGGTTTCGGGTTTGCAGAATATATGATTCTGATGGCTCCCCAGGGTTGGTAAAGCGGTGTCATTGCTAACGGTTGTTCTGCAGTATCGCCATCCAGACCGGTCCTGGGAAGCGGTAATCGGACGATTATGCGGTCAGAATTCGCCGCCGCAGCGGGTAGGTCTGGATTTTTAAGCAGGGTTCGGGGGCTGAATGACTCTGATATTGGGAAATTCAACGGGCCGCTTATGCGTGTCGGGCCACCCTGTGGATCGGAAGTTTGATCTTCAGGGCAATTGTTGGCGCTATCACGCGGATACAGGTCACTCTGCAGCTCCGTCAAGCAGATCCCGATGCACTTCGGATGTGCAGGGTGGGGCGGCTGATTCGGTTGGGAATCGCGGCCACCTATCCGTACGCAGTCAGACTGGGAGAGCGCGGACTGACAGACAGATCATCCTGCGGAATGCCACCGATGTCTCGTTGACTTCTGCGAAATGATCTTCTGAATGTCGGTCGCACCGACACAAAATCAGATCCAAGATCCACTCCACAGGCCGAAACAGCCCGCGCGACCTATACGGGGTGACTGCCGTAAATCCTTGTCACAGCAACCGAAACCGACCGGAATGACCCTAATTGCCGCCCTATTCGGCCCGGCACCTAATTTTAGGGCAAGCAGCATGTACGAGTGAAGTTTCCTCCGACAAGGCGAGAAGGTTGTCGCGGTATCTCGCTGGAGGCTTCCGAGAACCAGAGGCCATCCCGGTGTTCAAGTCTACAAATGGAGGTGGCACGGGATTATCCCGGGGGTGCGGGAAGATCGGACGGCTGGGTCGAGGATTGAGGCGAATCCGAGGATAATATGCTTGATCTTGGTCGCCGTGACCACACGAACAGGCTCACGACGCTCGCAATGGCTCCGAACAAAGTCGTGAATCCTAGGATCGGCTTATCTAACCAGATCAGCGTCACTCCACCGACTATGGCCGACACCGCGATCAAAAACCCCATCCACTGGCCTCGGCGTTCGCGCGTACCATCAAGCATCAGCCGTTGTGATGCCTGAAAGTGGCGATGAATTTGCTGCTTTTCAGCCATTTCCAGAATACGGTTCGCTGCGCCTGGCAGTGTATGCTCGTAGGCTTGGAATAATGTGGGATGGGGTAACGGCCCAGAGAACGCTGAGGCTGTAGTGACCTGTATATTGAAATCGGCACCCACCTGCACAGCCGATGGCTGGTCGGTGGGGCGGCTCAATGGGTTTTCTGTGACCTCCCCGGGACCAGCAGATTGTGGAGACGACGAGTTGTCCCTCCGGCCAACCAATTCTTCAGTCCGTTTCGGATTTTGATGTTGCTTGCTCACCAAATGCACGCAGATTTGCCGAGCTGGACCATTGCCTGCTCAATGTCTTCGCCCACGGCACGCCAGTCCCCATGTAGCGCATCTGCTTCAGATTGGAGGCCAATTTCCGCATCTGGAGTACGGTACATCATGCCGGTGAGATCGAAGGCCTGAGTTATTCCGCGAATGAATGCATTCTCCCGCGTCGTCTTGCGCTCCATACCCAGGTGACCTACAACGCTTTTCGTCGCCATCTCGGGGTATTCCCGATAGATTGCGGCGAGAATGCTACGATACGGTATCACCCGGATCCATTGAGCAGCGCGCCGGAAGTAGTCAGCTACGGGGGCGGAAAGAGCGGCGAGAGTTGATGTGCCAAGCTGAACCCCAGATTTGGTGAGAAAATAGCGATTATAATCTCCCGATTCATCAATCCGGATATGTCCCGTTGCTGACATTCCGCTGATAACGCTGTAGACGGCACAATCAAAGGGTCCGTAATGGTAGGGTTGGAAGTGGAAGAACGGACCTCCGATCTGTTCTGAGACCACACGATCAATCAGGAACAAGAGCTTTTGCACCCGAATCGGATCAAGTGATGCCCCAAGGCCAGCTGCAGCGAATGCAGCCGCTACAATTTCCTCACGGCCCCATTTCCTGTGTTCCTGCTCAGCTGCATTCATGGTGAGATACAACGGATCACCCTGTCATAGTCATACCAATTGTATGAGCTTCAGGCTAAAAAGTTACGACTTTTTTACAGGCACGCGACATTTGCCGAAATTTGCCGGCGATTTTCGGATTCCGGTACGAGTCACAGGCTCTTCGCCCATTAGCCCTGCCGGGTCCCAACCGATCAACTAACCTCAGGCAGAATGTGAGCGTTTTGCGGTGTCAGTTTAGGTACCGGGCCCTGGTTTGGGGCTGTTCCGGGACCAAAATGATCAGCTGCACCCGCGGCGGATAACGCGTGAATTGGGCGTTAATTGGACAGGCATTGCGAAGGGCAGGCCGGATCAGGGATAGGCCTTCGCGATGGCCGGATGCCGGGTCAGAGGAAGCCCGTTGGTGGACGCTTGCGTTTGACGCGTGCTATATCCTCTTGACATAATGTCATGACCCGGTGGCGGTGCTGCCAAGCCGTAAAGCAACCGAAAAGACTGTCAGGTTGCTGTTGATGAAGAGGGTTAGCTGAAGTGGGCTATTTCGTAGAATTTTCCTGAATTTTTCGGGGTGGAGGAAGCCAAAAAGGCCGTGTAATCGGGATACGTCTGAAGCTCTGCGCGTCGATCAGCGGACAGGCCGGGCAGTGACTCTCGGGGCAGGTGCCGGGTCATTTCACGGTCCCGCAAAATGGTCGTGGCCGCCAGGGCCGAGGGCCACCTCATCGCCTTCTTCCCTGCGCAGGAAGACTGCCCCTGCATCCGCGGTTAAACGGCCAATGACCGTAAACAGGCAGGCATCCATGCGTGCACAATCTTCCGCGGGTGCCGCAAATAGAAGTTCATACTCATCACCGCAGCTGAGCGCAAATTCCATCGCACGGGCTGGATCACTCTCCAGCATGCGAACGGCACGGGCAACGGGTACAGCCGCCAGGTCAATTGCAGCGCCGCATCCGCTGGCTCGGCATATGTGATGCACCTCGGCGGTCAATCCGTCAGAGATATCAATCAGCGCATGGGGCTTTACGCCGGCCTTTTTCCACCTGTTGACCATATCTGTCCTAGGCATCGGGCGCAGATGGCGGTCCTTGGCCTGCCTGACGATGGCTTCATCGAGGCCTGCCATCGGCGGAGATTGGCTTTCGGCCTCAAAGCGCAACAGTTGAAGCCCGATATCCGCAGCTCCCAGCGGGCCGGTTACACAAAGCAGATCGCCCGGTAGCCCGCCGTCGCGATACACCACATCCTGCTCAGCGGCTTCGCCGATAATGGTGATGCTGAGTGTGACCCGATCCGACCGTGTCGTGTCACCGCCGATGATGTCAACATCCTGCTGCTCGGCGCACAGTCGCAAGCCCTCGTAGATTCGCTCTGCATCAGCAACCAGAAACTTAGGCGGCAAAGCTAAGGCCACCGTGGCATACCGCGGCACAGCGTTCATGGCGGCGATGTCGCTGATGCTGGCGGCCATAGCCTTGCCGCCCACATCTACCCAGGAATAAAACCTCGCGTCAAAGTGATACTGATCCGCAAAGGCATCCGTACTGACGACATGGACCCTACCCGGAGCCGTACGATAAACGGCTGCATCATCACCGATAGCGCGGACGATCCGGCTCCCCCGGGGTTTGCCGATAATGTCCGCCAACCGGCGAATCAGTTTGAATTCGCCCACACCACCCACATGCCGGCCCTTCATTCCTGCCTGCCCGCCGGGCAGTACTTGCCCAAAACGGCGCTGCGGCTCGCCCCCGTCACCGAGGGCATACCGGTGGGGTGGCCGCTGGCGGTTTCATGGGCCAGCACCGCAAAGCACAAGGCCTCCTTTGCGTCTTCATCAATACCGTACTTGCCGGACGTATTGACGGGAATAGGGGCGAAGCAGTTCCGCAACATTTCCATCAGAGTCTGATTGTGCACCCCGCCTCCGGCCACTATCAGGCGGTCCAGCGGATGGTGCTCTGCCACAAAGTTTTCGTACGCCGCAAAGATACTCTTGGCCGTGAACATTGTAGCGGTAGCCATTATGTCGTGTGGCGGCAGATCCATCGCCGTACTCTGCAAGGATGCCACATAGGCATGACCAAAGCGCTCACGCCCGGTGGATTTAGGCGGTTTCTGCACCAGAAAATCATCCAGGAACAGGGCCTCCATAAGCTCGTCGCAGACCTCGCCCTGAGCGGCCAGTCTGCCCCAATCGTCATAAGGCATACCGAACAGGCCGCGGGCCAGCGCGTCAATAACCAAATTGGCCGGGCCCGTATCAAATCCGTAAACCGAATTTCGGTCCTGACCTGCCGGAAGTAGGGTCAGATTGGCAATACCGCCAAGATTCAGGCAGCCGCGGTTTTCGGTTGGATGGCTCAGCAGGACATAATCCAAATACGGTACCAGCGGGGCACCCTGGCCGCCCAGCCCCATGTCCGCCATCCGAAAATCTCCAACCACATCAACCCCCACCAGATGTGCCAACACACTGGGATCTCCAATCTGAAGCGTTGAACGGATATCCATGCCCGCACAGTTCTCCGGCTCAGGTACATGGCGCACGGTCTGCCCGTGACAGCCGATCAGATCGAGATCATCGATCGACAGGCCTGCCGCAAGCACAGCCCGCTGGATCGCATCGGCATACGTATGCGCAAGACGGATATTGAGCCGGCACAACGCGCCCGGATCCACCCATTCTGATGTCGCGACTTCAAGGAGTTGTTTTCCAAGGGCAGGGTTGAAACCTGTGCTGTTGTGAAAGAGCACATCAGTTGTGATTTCCGTCTGGTGCCCGCTGAGACGGACCAGGCACACATCTACTCCATCGAGCGAAGTGCCGCTCATTATCCCGGCCACCAGCCGCGTATCCGTGCGGCTGTTCACGAGCCGGGCATGGTTTGGGCCAGCAATGTGAGCCGCTCAGCTTCAGCCAGATAGGTGTCCCGCTGGTCTGGAGAGCCTTCGGCCAGTCGGCGGTACACGACAGCAGCCTCGGCATACTTGTGCTGCGCGACGAGAATTCGGCCGAATGTAGGAGAAACAATGGTCGATTCGTCATCCAGGTCCACCAGGTCATGCATCAGGGACGGATCAATTTCCGGTGAATCCGATGCGGGGGCCGCGTTCAGGTGGGCAATCATCTGATCAATGGGATCGTCGCCCCCGTCCAGTGTCCAGACCGCAACCAGGTTGGCCGCCAGCTCATAGGTGTATTTGATGGGGACCGCCTCAATTGGGGGGTCTGCTTCCGGCTCCGGGCCACGGCAGGTGTCCCACACGCCGGCGGCCTCAGCATGGAATCCGGCCTCCTCCAAGGCCCACGCATACAGGTAGGAGGCACTCCTGTCATGGGGATCAGAAACCCGCCATTGCAGCAACGTCGGCAATACCTGCGCGGCCTGACCTTTGCGAATAGCTGCGATGGCCTGCTCCTTCGTCGTTATCGTCATGGGGTGTGCAAGCCAGTCCGGGTGGGGAACCACTCCTGCATATTGTAAAGGGTCATCGCAATATAGGCAAATGCAAAAACAGCTTGGAAGGCCATGGACAGCCAAATATACTCCAATCCCATCGCTACAAGGCCGGCCAGGCAATATATGGCCAGCAGTCCTTCCAGTGCGGCCCTAAGCGGAGCGCGCTGGCTGTCGTACGGGGACCTGCCGTGTTGCGCCGCCTTAGGTGTGCGCTCAAAGGGTGTGACACGGCGGCGTAGGGCTTGCCATAACGCCTTAGAATTGCTGATGGCCAGTGCCATGGATCCGGCCATGAATACGGGAAAACCCCAGATTCGACGGTGCCAGTCCGGATACAGAGCACGCTGCGCAAACAGTTGGGCCAGAAAAAAACCCAATAACCCACACAGTCCCAAGCTCAGTATGGCAAAGTAGACCGGGCCCGGGCCGCTGCCGCGCGCCTCCAGCAACGATAGGGGGGCGTGCAGAAGCGCTACTACTACCAGCGCCGGATATACGATATGGGAGGTAAGGTGCAGCGTGCCTTCGATCTTTACCCCCGGCAAGGACTTGGAGCGCCACAGCGCAGTGAGGAGTTTGCGTGCGGCTTCGGCAGTCCCTTTGGTCCACCGGAACTGCTGCGCGCGCAGCGCGGACAGCGTAGCTGGCAATTCCGCGGGCGCTTCCACATTGGACATAAACAGGAACCGCCAGCCCTTCAGCTGCGCACGGTAGCTCAGATCCACATCCTCTGCAAGAGTGTCGCTGTGCCAGCCGCCAGCCTCGTGAATGCAACGCGTTCGCCAAACGCCCGCTGTACCGTTAAAATTGACAAAATATCCCGCGGCCTGACGTGCCGCCTGTTCCAGCGCGAAATGCGCATCCAAAGCCCAGGCCTGCAAACGCGTCAGCATGGATAGCCCTGCATTGAGATGGCCCCAGCGGGCCTGCACCATGCCAACCCCCGGCTCTTCAAACTTGGGCACCAACCGACGGAGGAAATCCGAATTCGGTACAAAGTCCGCGTCAAAAATCGCTATCAGCGAGCCGCGGGCCCGGGCGAGGCCGTTCTGGAGTGCACCCGCCTTGTAGCCGGTTCGGTGGGCCCGCCGAATGTGAACTATGTCCACCCCACGCGCCTTCCAGTGGAGGACCGCATCAGCTACCACATCCGCGGTCTGATCATTAGAGTCATCCAACACCTGGATGTCCAGATTAGGGTAGTCCAATGCTGCACAGGCATCAATAACGCGTCGGGCAACCAGAGCTTCATTGAACAGCGGGATCTGCACCGTTACCCATGGTAACTCCTTATCCGGAATCGGGCAGGTACGATTACGATCCTTAAGCGAGTCATGCCGGGCCCGCTGCAGCGAAAGCCACAACAGATTGATCCCGTACAGAACCAGCACCGACATGGCCGCGGCGTAAAGGACTGCAACCATGCCCGCCGCGCCTACCAATTGGACGTAGCTGCGGTAAACAGATCATCGGCAACATTACCGAGCGCATTCAATGCCGCGGACTCCTCAGCTTCCAGCCCGCCCTCAAGCGGGTCGTAGTCGTCAAAATTGCTGAATGTCCGCTCCAGCATATCGTCATCCACGCGGTTATGATATTGCGCAGCGACCGAAAGCGTGATCCGATTGAACTGTGCGCGCTCCTGGCCAGTCACGGAGCTGGGTGCGTTGTTGTACTGGGTGATCTGGGCGGTCAGCACAATGTCGGCCTCATCTTCGTCCTCCACCAGGGCAAGTCGCGTCTGTCGCACAAACCGGTCAACCAGCATTTCGGTGAGAGACTCGTCCAAAACAGTTATTGGACTCAGGCTGCGGTCCTCAGCCAGCGGGATGGCAATGGTGGTCAAATGGGCCGGGATGCTGGCCCCACTGAAGCTGTAGTAGCCGCATCCTGCGAGCAGTACAAGCAGCATGACGATGGCAGAATCAGCTTTTGTCCACATCAATGTCGCTCAGTTTGCGATACAGGGTTCGCGGACTGATCCCCAGAACCGCCGCGGTAGCTCTACGGTTGCCCCCGTGCTTGCGCAGCGCACGCAGGATAAGTTTGCGTTCGGCCGCTTCCAACGTCGGCAATTCCTCCTCATCGTCAGGCGCACTACCGGTGCGTGGTACCACCTCAACCGAAACCTGAGGCACGGGGGTCTCCTGGTTGTCATCACTTCCCTTGCCCAGGTAGGCCACGGGTGTTTCGTCTTTGTAACTGATTGAAGGGTAGGACAGATCGGCTCGTTCGCGGCGATGGGCAAGCTCATGCACTTCGCGGCGAAGATCCCGCAGTCCGAGCCGGATATCCAGCAATGCACCGTAAATCAGCGCCAATTCCTGGGACGAGTCGGTCGGACCTTTTGCGGGCACTTTCATCAGGGCCGTTGAGGCGGAGCTGCCGGAAGTCACCCCGCGCATGAAGGGGCGAACCGCGTCGGCATCCACGGTTTTGCCCCGGTGCAGCACGACCACCTGTTCCGCCACATTGCGCAGCTCCCGTACATTGCCAGGCCAATTGTAGGACAGCATCAGCCGTTGGGCCTCTGGAGAAAGCTGACGCTTGGGCGAATTGTACTTCTGGGCAAGCGTGTACAGGAAGCTGTCCAGAATGGGCAGTATATCCTCTTGGCGTTCTCTTAGCGGGGGAATACGGATAAGCACGGTGCTCAGCCGGTAATACAGGTCTTCCCTAAAGCGTCTCGCCGCCACTTCCTGACCGAGATTCTTGTTGGTGGCGGCTATGACGCGCGTATCAGTTCGCTGCAGTTTGCTGGAACCCACCCGATTGAACATGCCACTTTCCAGCACGCGCAGCAGCCTGACCTGGGCGGCGGCAGGCATTTCTCCGATTTCATCAAGAAATACGCTGCCACCATCTGCTTCTTCAAACAGCCCGGTTCTGCGCTCGGTAGCCCCGGTGTACGCCCCTTTTTCCGCGCCGAAGAGTTCAGATTCAATAAGCCCTTCCGGGATGGCCCCGGTATTGATGATCTTGATCGGACGGTGCCGGCGCATACTGATGCCGTGAATGGCGTGTGCCACCAGCTCTTTGCCGGTTCCGCTTTCGCCTTCAATCAGGACGGTGATATCCGTTCGGGCCACCTGCCTGAGCCGGTCAATCACATGGTGAATGCCGGGTGAGCTGCCAAGAATCCCGAAACGCTCCTGTACAGCCTGTCGGTCCATGGCGGGCGGCTAGATGGCTTGGACGGGTACCCCAAGGAGGGTGGCAGAAGTGCATCCGGTCACGCGTACCCGGACATACTGGCCGGGAACATAGTGATGCCGGTCAAAAATGACCATCTTGTTGGTATCGGTCCGCCCGCAGAGCTGCCGGTCACTCCGCCTGCTGTTGCCCTCCACCAGTACCGTATGAATCCGGCCGATTTCCTGCTGATTGTTTTCGAGCGAGATGCTGTTCTGCAATTCAATGATTTCGGTCAGCCTGTGCTTCTTGACCGCTTCCGGCACATCGTCGCGCATCTTGCGGGCCGCATATGTATCGGGTCGTTCCGAATACATGAACGTGAAGGCGTAGTCATACCGAATCTCCCGCATCAGATCAAGCGTGTCCTGGTGCTCGGCTTCGGTTTCCCCGCAGAAGCCCGCAATAATGTCTGTTGAAAACGATACGCCCGGACAGATCTCACGCGCACGCGCTATGAGCGCACGGTAGTGCTCGGCGGTGTAGCCGCGTCGCATGCGTTCCAGCACCTCACTGTTACCGTGCTGGACCGGCAGGTGGATATAATTGCATACGTTTGGGCATTCCCGGTGGACTTCCAGCAGCTCCCGGGAGCAGTCCTTTGGGTGGCTGGTCGAATAGCGGACCCGCATAGCCGGAACCGTGAGGCTGATCCTGTTAAGCAGGTCGGGAAAGCTGCATGTTCCATGCCGGTAGGAATTCACGTTCTGCCCCAGCAGGGTTACCTCGCGGTATCCGTCCTCAAACAGTGCCTGACATTCGTCCACAATCGTGTCGGCCTCACGGCTTCGCTCGCGCCCTCGGGTAAAGGGAACCACGCAGAATGCACACATATTGTCGCATCCACGCATGATGGACACAAACGCACTGACCCCGTTGGACCCGTATCGGACCGGGGCAATGTCGGCATACGTTTCCTCGCGCGACAACTGAATGTTCACCGCGCTTTGCCCGGTTTCCGCAGATTCATCCAGCAGTCTGGGCAGATCCCGATAGGCATCCGGGCCAGCTACCACATCCACCAGGCGCTCCTGCTCCAGCAGCTTGTAGCGCAGGCGCTCGGCCATACAGCCTAATACCCCGATCTTGAGATGCCGGTCACGCTTGCGTTTGCGCGCCCGGAAATGCCCCAGACGCCGGCGCACGCGCTGCTCAGCGTTTTCGCGAATCGCGCACGTATTGAGCAGCACCACATCCGCCTGTTCAGGGTCGCGGGTCAGGCCATAGCCCGCCTTTTGCAGCACAGATGCGACGATTTCCGAGTCAGAGACATTCATCTGGCACCCGTAGGTCTCCAAGTATACGCGCTGATGGCCCGAAGCCTCTTGGCGCGTGACGCGGGCGGCATCAATGTCTTCCAGAACGGGGATCGTAGATTGCACGGATTCAGCAGTTTTGAACCCGTAAAAACGACTAATGCCCGCTGCTTGTTCAACACCAGCAATTCAGTACACAATTGACTAATTTGAGTGCGAGACACATTCACTTATTCCGCCTCAGATGAAACGCTTACTTGCCGTGCTGATGCTTCTGGTTGTGCCGACGCTTACGTTCGCGCAGCCCGACCCCAATGAACCGGAGGGAGACGACCTGACCACGCCGCCTTCGTGGAAAGTCCGTCTGGATCGCCCGAATCCTGAGGCCACCATCGGTTCAGCGCAGGGCGAGGTGGACATCTGGTTCGTGAACATGACACCCGGCTGGCACATTACCACCGGTCCGGCGGCGATATTCTATCACCCGGAAAGCACCGCCAGCGGCAATTTCCGGTTGGAGGCGACCATTCACCTGTTTGATCCGGGAGAGCGCCGCGAGGCCTATGGGGTGTTTATGGGCGGCACGGATCTGGAGGGCGAGAACATCTCATACGATTATTTCCTGCTCCGCAATACCGGGCAGTATTTGATCAAGCGCCGCACCGGCGAAGAAACCTCCCTAATTCAGGACTGGAGTGATGCGGAATCCGTGGCGAATTTTGGACCGGATACGGAGGGCTCCGTGGAAAACCACCTCTCCGTCGCGGTCATGGCGGAAGAGGTTGTTTTCAGCGTCAATGGCGTGGAGGTGGCCCGGGCACCGCGCGCAGAGGTACACACCGAGGGTATGGCCGGTCTGCGGATCAATCATGCACTCAATGTGCATGTGTCCGATTTTTCGGTCACGCCGCTGGAATAAGCCGCAGTTGTCGGGCCGCATACTTGCCCAGTACGTCGAATTCGATGTTGCATGTTGTGCCGGGTTGCCAAGTCCGCACATTGGTGTTTTCGTAGGTATGCGGCACGATCGCCACAGTCAGCTGCTGTTGCTGCTGCCGGGCAATGGTCAGGCTGATGCCATCAACGGCCACCGAGCCGGTCTCTATCACCAATCCGGACGAGCTATCCGGGTATTCCAGCGTGTACCATCGATCTGATTCCCTGGCGGATACATCAACAACGGGACACGCAGCGTCCACATGCCCCTGGACCAGGTGACCATCCAATCGTGCGCCGAGTTGAAGGGCTCGTTCCAGGTTGACCGGCGCACCGCGCCGCAGCAGTCCAAGGTTGGTTTTGCGTAGGGTCTCGGCAATGGCGATCACCTCAAAGTGCATGTCTGTGGTGTGGACTACCGTCTGGCATACGCCGTTAACCGAGATGCTTTGGCCTTGGGCCAATTCTGAGGCCAGCCGGGTCTGAACACGCAGCCGCAGGCCTTTTTCGCAGGGTGTTGAGTCCAGCACATGGCCGACATCCTCAATGATTCCGGTGAACATACCAGTTTTCGGGTTGGTGGCGGTAGCCCCGAAACAGCATGTCGGGTTCCATGACCTCCCAGGAGTGTTCCTTAAATTTGTGCTTATCCACCAGGTTCTTCACCCCGACATCGTTGAAAGAGCAGATACCCTTCCCAATGATACTGGGGGCCACAAACAGGTACAGCCGATCCACAAGTTCCGCCTTGAGCAGCGCGGTAGCCAGGCCGGGACCCGCTTCCACCAGCACGGACTGCACCGGAGCGTAATCCGTCTGTTCTCCGAGCCCATGCAAAACGGCCGCAAGGTCCAGATGTCCCTGCTGATCTGCGTCAAACCGCAGAATCCGGCCGCCTTTCGCAGATAGGTCGGAGGCGTAGGCGGGGGCGCTGTCTTTTGAGATGATTGCCGTGGTGCGGTCGGCCCAGGAATCGGTGAATACTTTAAGGTGCGGCGGCAGCTGCCCCCGGGAGTCAACCACAATGCGGCGGGGCTGGGGCCCTGATACGTGGCGTACGGTTAAGGAAGGATTATCCGCGAGGGCTGTTCCAGCTCCGGTGAGCACGGCATCGGTCTCAGCGCGCCACTGATGTACCCGGTGCCTGGCGCGCTCTCCGGTAATCCACTGGCTGTCCCCGGTACTGGTAGCCACACATCCATCCAACGATTGGGCCAGCTTCAGCGTCACAAGCGGGCACCCGGTTGTGACAAATCGGCCAAAGGCCTCATTAAACCGCCAGCATTGCGGACCGAGGATGCCTCCGGTCACTTTTACACCCGCCGAGGTTAGCTGTGCGGCCCCGCCCGCGGCGCGGGGATTGGGGTCGGACATTCCATAGATGACGCGCGGGATTCCGTGCTTGAGGATTGTCTCCGTACACGGAGGCGTACGTCCGTAATGACTGCATGGCTCAAGGTTCACGTATAGTGTGGCATCCCGCAGCTTTGCGGCGGGATGCCTGTCGATTGCATCCGTAATGGCGGCTACCTCTGCATGGGCTTCACCATATGCCGCGTGCCAGCCTTCACCCAGCAGCTGGTCCGCCGGATCAACCAGGACCGCGCCCACTCTGGGATTGGGGCTCGTGCGGCTCTGACCCTTAGCAGCCAGCGTGAGGCAACGAGCCATCCAGTATTCAGCATCCGCAACGGCCATACTCCGCAGTTGGAAAACCCTGATGAAACGCCCCGGTATTCTGCGGCGTTTCTTGGTGTTCCATGCAGACCCTGCTCCCAAAATTCGAATCCGCACTGACCTGGGCCGCTCTGATTGTGCTTATAGTCGGGTGGATTCCCATGTGCGCGGTGTATCGAATACTGGACCGGGACCCTGCCCACTACCATTCCGGACGTTTCCTTAGAAGACTGGGCTGGTGCATGAGTCGCGTCAATCGGGCCTGGCGGATTGATGTGGATGGTGTGATATTGGAGAATCCTCGAAATCCCTATGTGGTCGTTTGTAATCATCTGTCGCTTGCGGATATCCCCATTATCAGCGGATTGCCTTGGGAGATGAAATGGATTGCCAAAAAAGAACTGCTACGGACACCGCTCATTGGATCGCTCATGCGGTTGGCCGGGGATATTCCGGTGGACCGGTCCAGTCGGTTCAGCCGCATGAAAACACTGGTCAGAGCGCGTGATTACATCAGGAACCGGTGCTCGGTCATGTTCTTCCCGGAGGGCACGCGCTCGCCGGATGGGAAACTGTATGAGTTTCAGACCGGAGCCTTCAGCCTCGCTATCAAAGCACAAGTGCCGGTGCTCCCGCTGGTAATTGACGGATCGCAGCATACACTTCCCCCCAGCGGCTGGCAGTTCGGACGCGCCCATGTGCGCCTGAGGGTCCTGTCGCCGGTAGACACCGCCGGACTGAAACCGGAAGATACCGCAGCGTTGAGCCATCGGATCCGTCAGTTGATGGTCGGGCAGTTGGCCAGGTGGCGGAATGTCCCTGACACCCGAGTGGACGGTTTGTTGAATGCGGAACCGTAAGCCGCCCCGGTGCTATAATCCCGCTGCTGCCCTGTAGCTCAATTGGCAGAGCGCCTGGCTCTGGACCAGGAGGTTCCAGGTTCGAATCCTGGCGGGGCAACTATCCTACCGCTTGGGCCGGACTACCAAAAACGCGCCATATCGTTTGCCGGATTGTCGGGTCCGACCCAGAGGGGGCGCATAGAGCGTACTGATGGCTCCATCCAGATACAGGGCATTCTGCACCCCCAGGTTTTCCCGGAAGTACATCGCGAAGTCGTGGAAATTCACAGCTCCGTTGGAAATGGCCACAAAGATCCTGCCTTCCGGGGCGACACCTATACCGCTGCGCAGGCGACAGTTGATCGAGCCCCGCATAAAGGCGGGATGGACACGGCCGTCTGATAGCAGCAGCGGGCCGGACTGAATGGCAAAAGTAGCGGAGCCTTCCTGCGTCGAGAATTGTGAGGCATCAATTATGGCTGCGCCATGGGGTGTGATATAGAAGATCCCGTTGGGTTTGAGGTAGAAATTGCCGTACCCGTCGGCCAGGTTGATGGGATTCAGCGTGAGGCTACGCTCAATGTAGAGACCCGCCGGAGTCAGGTTCTTTTCAAAAATGCCTGCGTTAGTAATGGCAATCACAGAATCCCCTTGTGACTCCAGGTAGGCCAGCAGGCTGCCGATCCTGGCAAACGGCTCTCCCGAAGCGGGATTGCGCCAGTAGAGCGCGATTTCATGCCGCATCGGATCGATGGCAACCACATCATAGGGCGCGTTGGCATCCAGGACACACGGCCGGTTCTGCAGCGTTTGGCGCAGGGAGCTGCAGCCAGTCAATAAAGCTGTTGCCGCCAATACGGCCAGCGCCGAGCGGCAGGCGTGTGTGGACATCAGGCGCGCTCGTAGATGGCAATCTGCCAGATCAGGGTTTGATCTGAAGCTGCCAATTGAAAACCGGCTGCCTGCAGGAGCGCATCCACATTCGAGGGATCATGATGGAAAACCCTGAAAGCATGGTGCCGGGCCATTTGGATGATGTTGAAGAGCCGGATCCCCATGCATGACCACCAGGTGCCTCTCGGATACACCATCCCGATGCGCCATCGGGTCTGTTGCGCCACCGTGGTCAGCAGTAGGTCCAGGTTCGGATAGCAGCACAGTACGCGGTCCAGCGTGGCCACATCTACCGGTCTCAGGTCGGCCGCCAGCGTTGTAAAGTCGCCGAAACGCGTCGTAATCCGCTCGGCATGTCCCTGGCGCTGAGCCTCCTGCACCAAGGCCTGCAGATAGGCGCGCGATGCATCCACAACGGTGACCCTGTGGGCACCGGCAGCCAGCACGCTATGTGTGACGGCACCCACGCCGCCCCCTATATCAAGGATCGATCGGCCATCAACCGGCCCTAAGGCCATCAGCATTTTCCTGGCCGATCTAAGCGGCCCGCGTCGGCGGTAGCGGCGCAGATCGTGCCGCGCCATTGTGTCGTCAAAAAAGCGATCGGCCGCCTGGCAGCACGACATGAATCTGATTGGATAGGGACTGCCATTGGTACAGCGGCAGCGGGCCGCGGTTCTGGTCACGAATGTCCTACGGCAACTATAACTGGGGTCAGCGACAATTACTCTACCTGTTGGTTGGGGGAATCATGGCCAGCTACGCTTGGTTGAGGCAGGTGATGTAACTCACGGAACTACAAGCGATTGCGGGGTAAATGGGGTGTCACATGGTGATGGGGCCGTTGTTGCCCCGTTTCTAAGATCTAATTATCGCTGCCCCTAATTTCAATTATCGCCAAACACACGAAGCCTCGCAGGGCCGCATAGCTGATCGGCTATAGGCCTGCTGCGTGCCCGAACTGACTCAGTTCATGCCCCAATTCCTCGTTCGGGGCGATCGAAAACAGTGTTTTCACCTGGAGAAAAGGAGCATTCGAGTCTGCTGCAGGCGGGCGCAGCCCGCTCAGACCTGCAAGTGTGGCTGCGTTGCGCTGCCATAATGCATACCCGACCGACCTTTGTCTGAAAGTCACTGTATTCCCGCCGCGTCGCTCTTCAATCGGAGCTGGCTTAATGCCTTCAAATCTCACGCGGTGCAAAATCTCACCATCCTCCGAGTATCCGAAAAAGATCGGTATACTGCCCCTCCTGCTGCCGCTCAAACACATGAATTTGAAGCGCAAAAATCACAGCGTACCTACCTGCGTCAGAGAACCAAAATGATTGGGCAGACGTGAATTCGCCAGGACCGTTTCCTGCGCGGCCAAAGGATCCGACGAAGGTGCCATCAGGTTCGTAGATCAGTACGGCACTGAGTCCGCTGTCCGGAATGTAAACATGTCCATCAGGACCCACATGAACATCCGCGATATCACCCAGCATCTCATGCATTTCGCCCTCACTGACTCCGATCGTTACCGAGTCGGTCAGCCCCAGAGAGGCGAGATAATCCGGGCCCACATCCATAGCGCCGCTGGGTAGGGATACTGAGCTTGCGGGTGCGGAAAACTCCGGCAAGTATCTATCAGACGGATGAGTGCGCGCTTGAGACCCGAAGGCCCACCTGGCCCCAAACCGTAGCAATCAGCACGAGATGTTTGAGCTCGAGTTGAAGACGCACGGAAAAGGTCAACACCAGAATTTCCACCATGGACAACACGAACTCATGTTACATTCATCCCCCTCCATATCAAAATTCGCCCCGATTTTGGGGTTTCCATCCTCGTCAAGCGGGCTGGACATGCAGTCCTTAATATTCACTTCCCCGCCATCTGGCAGCTCAATTGATATCGTAGTGCAGGCATCATACTCATACGGACGAGCCGCCGCACTCTCAATCTCCGTCGCGGCCGCGGTGATCAGGACGCTCGTGAGCCACGCACCCGCGCGGTGACGAGGAAAACGGCCCGAACGGCCGCCAAATTCAGATTCGCAAGATTTTCCTTCAGTAGGTAACTGTTTGTTCAGGTGAGAATTTTACGAAAGAAATCCGGGTTGAGTCAACCCTTGAGGTCGGACCCACGAAAAGTGCACAAGAGTCAGGCAGTTTTCCGCATTGAGCCTGGATTCCCAGCCGGATTGCCCGGCTGTGCCACTCGAGTCAGCCGATAAGGCCGGCACCTGAGTCAAGAGACCGTGTAAACGCGGCAGGAAAGACGTACCTGCTGCTGGAGACAATGGGGTGTTGGGCTTGGGGCGGCTGAAGGGGCATCATCATATCGCTACAGCCGAGCAGCGTGTCCCCGCAATCAGGCGAAAGAACGACCGGTGACCCTCTTACGCTGGCGCACGCCGGTGGGACCGCGAATCCATTTGCCGGTCGCGGCTGGGCGTGGCACGGAATCACCGGGCCACCAACAGCTCCAACAGACCGCGCATTACGGCCCAAACATTGTCCGCCAGCCTCTCCTGACCCTCCGCAGTGGGGTGAATGCCATCAGGCTGATTCAGGGCGGCTACGCCACCGACTCCCTCCAGCAGAAAAGGAATCAGATAAGATCCGGTCTGCCGAGCGACTTCAGGGAATATTTCTCTGAAAGCCTGCGTGTAGATCGCGCCAAGATTCGGGGGCACTTGCATGCCAGCCAGGATTACCTGCATCCCGGGCTGCTCGCGCTTGGCCATACGTATGATACTGAGCAGATTGGCCTGTGTATCTTCTACGGGCAGGCCGCGTAATCCATCATTGCCCCCCAACGCAACCACCAGTATGTCTATGTCCGTCCGCGACAGCCACTGCAGCCGCCTGAGTCCGCCGGCGGTGGTTTCGCCGCTGACCCCGGCATTGACCATGGTGACAGGCCAGCCTAACTCGTCAGCTCTGCGCTGGAGCACTGCCGGGAAAGCCTGGCTGATCCTGAGCCCGTGTCCGGCCGTGAGGCTGTTGCCGAGAAAAACTACCGTAATCCCGGAATCCGCCGGCAGCGGATCAGAATGCAGGGGCTGGCAAAGTGCGATCTGATGAACACAACAGGCCAGTCCAAAGTAAAGCGCGTGCCTGAACAAAAGCAGATGCCTGATTCAATTCTTCAAGTAGAGCGGCTAACGAAAACCTACCGAAGCGGGTCCCGCGACCTGACCGTACTCGCGGATGTGTCGTTTGAAATCAGCTCAGGTGAAACCTGCGCGATCCTGGGACCATCCGGGAGCGGCAAAACCACCCTGCTGGGACTGTGCGCCGGACTGGATACACCCTCTTCCGGGCGCGTAATCCTTCGCAATCAGGATCTGAGCCAATGCTCAGAGAATACTCGGACCGCCCTGCGTCGCGCAACGGTGGGCTTTGTCTTTCAAACGTTCCGGCTTCTGGCCACGCTCACGGCATTGGAAAATGTAATGGTGCCGGCGGAACTGAGCGGCCGGGGTCAGGCCCGTAACCGGGCCCGTGACCTGTTGCATCAGGTCGGTCTGGAAGGCCGTGAGCATCACTATCCGGCCCAGCTAAGCGGGGGAGAGCAGCAGCGGGTGGGACTCGCGCGCGCATTCATTAATAGGCCGGACATTCTGTTCGCCGATGAACCGACCGGCAACCTTGACGCGGCTACGGGGGATCGGATCAAAGAACTGCTGTTTGAGCTGAACCGGAATGCCGGCACGGCACTGATTGTGGTGACCCATGACCTGACCCTGGCCTCAAACTGCCGGCGTGCGCTGCATCTGCATGGCGGCCGCATTACCCGCGACACGGCGCACCCGACCGCATGAACCTGTTTGACCGCTGGCTCTGGATAATGGCCTGGCGGGAAAGCCGGGGCAGCCGGCACCGTCTGGTGCTGTTTCTGTCGTCTATGACGGTAGGCGTAGCCCTGCTTACCGCGCTGACTTCTACCGGAGACAGCCTGGAAAAAACCGTACATGATGAGGCTCGCCAGCTGTTGGGTGCAGATCTGCGCATCGCGTCCTCAAGACCTTTTACAGAGGACCAGCAGAAGGTCATTCGGCAGCTGGGCGGCGACCAGGCAAACCGCGTGTCGTTCCTCTCCATGGCTCTCTTTCCCGAACAGGAACGGACCCGGATGGTTATGGTCCGCGTCATTGAAAGGGGCTATCCGCTTTACGGATCGGTGGAGACTGATCCGCCGGAGGCCGCCGACAGCTACCTGGATGATCAGCAGGCCCTGGTGGATCACGGCCTGATGAGCGGTATGGGGCTGGCTGCCGAAGACTCTATCCAGATCGGACGCAACCGGCTGGCTATCGCCGGGGCGATCCGGCGGGCACCGCGCGAAATCCCGATCGGCATGATCGTAATGCCGCCGGTCTATATCCCTGCCGGAGCCCTGGACAGTACGCTGCTGGCACGCGGTTCCATGGCCGAGCATGATGTCTATGTGCGGCTTCATGGTCGCACAAATCAGGAAATCGCCGAGCTTAAGGACTCCCTGGAGGCAACGCTGGATCTGGATGTGGACACGGCCGAGGAAGAGCAGGAGGCCTGGAGAGAGGTGCTGAAGTTCTTCCACCGTTTTCTGGGGCTCTCAGGGTTCGCCGCACTGGTACTGGGCGGACTGGGGGTTGGTGGGGCAATTCGGGCCCATATTGACCGCTGCCTCACTAACATTGCCGTGCTGCGCTGCCTCGGAGCCAGTTCAGGCCGAACACTCGGTGTGTACTTTGTGCAGGCGCTGATCCTGGGAAGCCTGGCGGGCCTGTTGGGCTGTCTGCTGGGCATGATGATTCAACTGGGGCTGCCGCGGGTACTGGAGGTATTCCTGCCTTTTTCGGTGCGCTTTATCGTCTCGTGGGACGGACTGGCAATCGGATTCGGGATCGGTCTGGTGGTCACACTGCTCTTCGCACTGATGCCGCTGCGGGATGTGCAGCGGGTGTCGCCATTGCGGGCCCTTCGGTTTGTGGTTGAACCGCTGCCGCGTACGCGGTTTCAATATGTGGTGTTTGTGATAATTGCTCTGGGGCTGGCGGCCGTTGCGTACATGCAGTCCGGTAGCTGGCAGACCGGTCTGGCCTACACCGCGGCACTAATCGTCGTATTCGGGGTCCTCACGCTCCTGGCGAAAGTGTTGATGAGCGCAGCTAAACGGCTGACCCGCCGAATCCGGCTCTACTCGCTGCGCCAAGGGGTGGCCAATCTGCATCGGCCCGGGAACCAGACAACACTCATGATGCTGGCCCTGGGACTGGCAACCTTCATCGTAATGGTGATGCTGATAGGCGAACACATGGTCGTTCAGCGTATAGACACCTTTACGGGTGAGGATCGACCGGACATGATTCTATTTGACATTCAGGCCGATCAGCTAAGCGGCGTGCACGATATTCTTGAAGCGGAAGCCCTACCTATGATCGAGTCCACGCCTATGGTTAACATGCGCATTCATGCCCGCGGGGATTCGACCGTAGCCGCGATGCAGCATGACTCCGTGCGCAGTAACCTATGGGCGTACACGCGCGAATACCGCAATACCTATCGCGCCGCCATAACGGATGCCGAAGAGATCGTGGAAGGGGAATTTACCGGCAGCTACCACGGTTCAGGACCGATCCCTATCTCAATTGAGGAGGACTTTGCGCGCAATGCACTCGACGTTGCACTTGGCGACACGCTCGTCTTTGATGTGCAGGGCGTGCAGATTCCGACCGTAATCGGGAGCTTGCGCCGCGTGGACTGGGAGCAGGTGCGGGCCAATTTCTATGTGGTGTTTCCCGCCGGCGTACTGGAGGAGGCCCCCCAGACGTACATTGTCTCAACGCGCGAAGGGACCTTCAATCGCTACGAGCAGATTCAGGCGGCCGTAGTTGCCGCCTATCCTAACGTTACAGTGCTAAGTCTAGATCTCTTGCTCAAAGTGTTTGATGAAGTGGTCGGGCGGATCAGATCCGTAATCAGCTTTATGGCCTATTTTTGTCTTGTGGCGGGCTTAATTGTTCTGATGGCAGCCGTAATGATCAGCCGATCGGGCCGAATCCGGGAGCAGGCTCTGCTCAAGACGCTGGGCGCGGCCCGGCACCAGGTGGCCGCAATAACGGTGTTTGAATACACGGTGCTGGGGCTGCTTTCCAGTATCGTAGGGCTGGTGCTGGCACTGGCTGGCTGCTGGCTGCTGGCCAGATTTGTCTTTGACCTTGCCTACGTTGTTGCGCCGGTTCCCATCATACTGGTCGTTAGCATGGTAGTACTGTTCACGGTGGCGGTAGGACAACTGAGCACTTGGCACCACTATGCGCGGCCTACCTTGGCCGTGCTGCGAACTGAAGTCTAGTGCAGCATGGTTGAGGCGATAGCGGAGCGACTGACCGTAGTTCGCGAGAAAATCGAGGCGGCTTGCGCACGCGCCGGGCGCAGCGTTGACAGTGTGACGCTGATTGCGGTGACCAAAACGTTTCCGGCAGCGGTGGTTGAACAGGCCATAGCGGCCGGACTCAGAGACTTCGGCGAGAATAAAGTCCAGGAACTGACAGCTAAGGCAGCGGCGATTCCCCCGGAGAAGTGCCGATGGCACATGATCGGGCATTTGCAGCGCAACAAGGCGCGCCAGGTGGTGCGGTGCGCGGACACCTTTCATGCGCTGGATTCAAGGCGGCTCGCTGCTGCGCTGGATCGCCAGGCGAAAGCCCAGGACCGCGTGCTGCCCTGCTTTGTGCAGGTCAATGTATCCCGGGAGCCTACTAAGTCTGGCTTTCTTGCGGAAGATGTAGGTAGCTTCCTGATGAGCATCGGGCAATGGGACAATCTGAAGCCGGTCGGGCTGATGACGCTGGCGGCTCATTGGCAGAGCGGTCAGGATGTACGCGGTCAGTTCAGGCAAATGCGTCAGTTGCGTGACCGCTACGAGCATCTGGGAGGTACCGCGCTTTCCATGGGTATGAGCGGCGATTATGAGCTGGCAATAGCGGAGGGGGCCACTCACATCCGCGTGGGATCGGCTATATTCGGACCACGCACACGATACTGAAATGAGGATAAACGACAGTTTTCCGGACTCCGACACCCAACAGCGGTGCGTAGCGGAGACTGTGACCGCTGTTCGTCAGGTAACCTCCGCCGCTCCAAGGGTCGGACTCATCCTGGGCACCGGCCTGGGGCAGCTGGCCCGGGAAATTGTTGTGGAGCACTCCATGGATTACGGCACCCTCCCGCATTTTCCGGTCTCCACCGTTGAGTCACACCAGGGAAGGCTGCTTATCGGCACGCTGCGCTCCGTCCCGGTTGTTGCTATGCAGGGACGGTTCCACATCTACGAAGGCTACTCCGCCCGTGAGGTGACTTTTCCAGTGCGGGTACTGGGCCGATTGGGCATTGAAAACCTGCTCATTTCCACCGCCTGCGGCGGCATGAATCCGCTGCACCAGCGCGGAGATCTCATGCTGGTTACCGACCATATCAACCTGCAGGGTCACAGTCCGCTGCGAGGCCCGAATGTCAGCCATTGGGGTCCGCGCTTCCCGGACATGAGTGATCCCTATAATGCCGGGCTGCGCGCGCTGGCGGAACAGGTTGCTCTGACATCAAATATCAAACTCCACCAGGGCGTGTATGTGGCCGTGGTCGGGCCCAACCTGGAAACCAAAGCAGAGTACCGCTTCCTGCGGGCCATCGGGGCCGATGTCGTGGGCATGAGTACGGTGCCGGAAGTTATCGTGGCCCGTCATATGGGAATTAAGGTCATGGCGATCGGAGTCATTACCGACGAGTGTTTTCCAGATGCGCTGGAGCCGCTGGAGCTGGACCAGGTGTTGGCCGCCGCTGCTGAGGCCGAACCGAAGCTCACCCAGATTATCGCCGGCGTGACCGAACGCATAACGCAATCCGGGTAGGGGCGAACATGAACGGTCGCGATTTCGTTGACCGGCAATTGCCGATGGTCCTTCGCAATGCCCCACTTTGACGAGATTCGCCGCCCCGACGCATTCCGCATTGAGGCCGATGTACTGGTCTGGTGGGAGTCTGAGCGAATCTTTGAGCGGAGTATTGCGGCGCGTCAGGGCGGACCGTCGTACACCTTCTATGAAGGCCCGCCGACAGCGAACGGCCGTCCGGGTATCCACCATGTGATGGCGCGCACCATCAAGGATGTGTTCTGCCGCTACCACACCATGAAGGGCTGCCGCGTTGAGCGTAAGGCAGGCTGGGATACCCACGGGCTGCCGGTGGAAATCGAGGTGGAAAAAGCACTCGGACTCAATTCCAGGGAAGACATCCTCCGTTTTGGTATGGCCCGCTTCAATCAGGCCTGCCGCGAAAGTGTGCTCTCATACAAGGAAGAATGGGATGATCTGACAAGGCGGATGGGCTATTGGGTGGATCTGGCGGATCCCTATGTTACGTTTGAGACCTCGTATATCGAAAGTGTATGGTGGCTGCTCAAACAGATCCACCGCAAGGGGCTGCTGTACAGAGGGCACAAGATTCAGTGGTACAGCCCGGGATCAGGCACCGTTCTGAGCTCACATGAAGTCAGTCTGGGTTACCGTGAGGTGCAGGATCCCAGCGTAATTGTGGCATTCCGCGCCGTCCACCATCCCAAGGTCTTTCTGCTGGCCTGGACCACCACGCCCTGGACACTTGTTTCCAACGCGGCACTGGCGGTCGGCCCGGACATTGATTATGTGGAGGTGCGCTGTGCGCGGGATCCCGGGCGTACGTATATCGTGGCCGCCGCCTGCCTGAGTATCCTTAAGGATGAATTTGAGGTTGTTAGGTCCTTCATTGGGAGGGATCTGGCCGGTTGGCGTTATGAACCGCTGTTTGATCTGTTTGCGGAGCATCAGCACGATGCGTGGCGGGTGGTTGCCGCGGATTTCGTGTCTACCGGCGACGGAACCGGCATCGTTCACCTTGCCCCGGCGTTCGGTGCGGATGACTATGCGGTGGGGAAAAAGGCCGGTCTGCCGGTACTCAACCCCATCGGTCTGGACGGACATTTTCTGGCCGATGTCCCCTTGGTGGGGGGACTCTGGTTCAAGGAGGCGGACCGCCTGATTATGCGGGACCTTCGCGCACGCGAGCTGCTGTTCCGGCAGGATTCCTATGTGCATAACTACCCGCATGACTGGCGCAAGGGCACGCCGCTTATGAGCTATCCGGTGGAGAGCTGGTTTATCCGCACCACTGCTCTCCGTGAGCAACTCATTGCGCTAAACAAGGCCATAAACTGGCAGCCCGAAGCCATTGGTATCGGCCGCTTTGGGATGTGGCTCGAAAACAATGTGGACTGGGCGTTGAGTAGGCGACGATTTTGGGGGACACCGCTGCCGGTGTGGGTATCGGACCGGGACCCCAACTGCATAGAGGTAATCGGATCCATCAGGGAGCTGCGGGCGCGCTGCCCGTCAATGCTGCCGGACAATGATGGCGAGGTGGACCTGCACCGTCCGTTTGTGGATAAGTTGACCTGGCCAGCCCCGGATGGCGGCAGTATGCGCCGCGTGCCGGAAACGATTGATGTCTGGTTTGATTCCGGGGCCATGCCCTTTGCTCAGTGGCATTACCCTTTTGAGAATCGGGAGGCCTTTGAGCGGAACTATCCGGCGGATTTCATTGCAGAGGGCGTGGACCAGACGCGTGGCTGGTTCTACACGCTGCACGCCATTGCGACCCTGGTTACCGGACAGGCGGCCTTTAGGAACTGCGTGGTTAACGGACTGGTGCTTGATGAGAAAGGCGAAAAAATGTCCAAGACGAAAGGGAATGCGGTGGATCCCTTCCAAATGATCAGCATCTACGGGGCTGATCGCGTGCGGTGGTATCTGATGAGCAATTCGCCGCCCTGGGAAGATCTGAAATTCTCAGAGCGGGGCATACGTGAGGTGGATCGCAAGCTCTTCGTCACGCTGACCAATGTCTACAGTTTCTTTGCTACCTATGCCAACATTGACGGATTCACCGGTGATCAGCGAGCGGTGCCCCTGGACGAGCGGCCGGAGCTGGACCGCTGGATCATCAGCAGGCTGCAGACTACCGTTGGCGAAGTGGATGTCGCGTATGCGGACTATCACCCGACCCGTGCAGCCCGCGCTATGGAAAGCTTTGCCGATGAGTTATCCAATTGGTATATACGCCGGTCACGCCGCCGCTTCTGGTCCGCCAAGAGCGGCGAAACCGATGAGTCGGACTATAAGTGGGCGGCCTATCAGAGTGTGCTGTCCTGTCTGGAAA
Organism: Bacteroidota bacterium; assembly: GCA_028873925.1. Classification (GTDB taxonomy): domain Bacteria; phylum Bacteroidota; class Rhodothermia; order Rhodothermales; family Bin80; genus JAPPNA01. The sequence goes on from JAPPNA010000033.1 coordinate 37,776, forward strand.
CACTGACGCGGCTTATGGCTCCGCTGGCCCCGTTCTTTAGTGAGTGGCTGTATCAGCGGCTGCGGCCTGTCGGGGCGGCAGGCCGCCCCCGGTCGGTGCATATGGCGGACTTTCCGACACCAGATCCCGGGCAGACCGATGATATCCTTGAACGGCGTATGCGTCTGGCTCAGCAGATAGCCTCGGCTGCGCTGGGACTTCGCAACCGGGCCGCCATCAATATCCGCCAGCCCGTGGCCCGACTGATCGTGGTCACAGGTGCTGCCTGCAGACGAAAAGACGTTGAGGCGGTGGCCCCCATTATTGTTGATGAAGTGAATGCTAAGGCAATGCGGTATGTGGATCACTCCGATGAGATCGTCCGGCGGTCGGCCCGACCTAATTTTCGGCAGCTGGGTCGGAGGGCGGGTCGGATGATGCCCAAGGTGAAGCAGGCCATCCTGAACCTGGAGTCTGATGCGCTTACCAGGTACCAGGCCACCGGACAGCTGATGCTGGATGTTGAAGGCGAGCCGTTTGCCCTCGGAGCAGGCGACATGGAGGTGGTCGTAAAGGGAGTGGAAGGGTGGCTGGTGTCCGAAGAGCAGGGGGTCACGGTAGCCATGGATACGACGATCACCGAAGAACTCATGCTTGAGGGGCTGGCTCGGGAGTCCATAAACCGACTGCAGAATCTGCGCAAGCAGGCCGGATTTGATATTACCGATCGCATTGATGTGACCTGGGCGGCCTCGGCGAAAATGGACCATGCCCTACGTCGGCACGGAGGCAGAATAAGGAACGAGACGCTCGCAGTATCGTTTGAGCACAGGTCGGAACCCACCGGAGATTTTGCCGATTCGTTTGAAGTCGCTGGTGAACGGCTGACATTTGCCATCCGTCGGCGAATTCAGGATTCCCGGTGAACAGGGCCCAAGTAGGAGAGAACCATGCGTGCAAACAAAGAAGCCATGGGGCCGCCGCCCCAAACGACGCTTTCGGACGAAGAACTGGCGCATTTTCGGGCGCTGATCCGCACAAAGCGGGACGACGCGATCGCGGAAATACGGAACCTTACCCACCAGATTGAGGATTCCCGGGATTCGGCTGAAAACGATTCGGCCTACAGCTTTCACATGGCGGACGCAGGCACCGATGCCATGGAACGCGAGAAATTATACCTGATGCTGGCCCGTCTGCGCAAGTTTGTGGGCTATCTGGATCGGGCTCTGGAGCGGATCGAAAACAAGACCTACGGCATCTGCAAGGTCACCGGCCATCCCATTGCTAAAGAGCGTTTGGAGGCGGTGCCCCATACGGAGATTTCTATTGAAGCCAAACTGAATCAGCAGAGAGGGCGATAGTCGCTGGCTCAATAGCAGTCTGAATGCGCTATTTCTGGATCATTTTCGGCGTTGTCGCGCTTGATCAGGCCACCAAGGTCGTTGTGCGGCTTAATATGGCGCACACCCCGTACCGGTCAATTCCGCTCATTGGAGACTGGCTTAAGTTCACGTTTGCGGAAAACGACGGGATGGCTTTCGGCATTTCATTCGGACCCGCTCTGCTGATACCGATTCTGTCGCTGATCGCCACGGTGCTGATCGTGCTGTATCTGCAGCACATCCGCACAATTTACTGGCCGTATTCTTTCTGCCTGGCCGCTGTACTGGGAGGGGCGATCGGCAACATCATTGACCGCCTGTTTTACGGGATGTTCTTCAACTACGGGAGCTTCTTTGGCGGACATGTGGTGGACTTTATCCACTTTGATATCTGGCGCGGATTTCTGCCGGATGCCCTCCCCGTTGTTGGCGGCAGCTATATGGCGTTTTTCCCGATCTTCAATGTGGCCGACATAGCGATTGTAGGTGGAGTTATCGGTGTGATGATTTTTCAGAAACAATTCCACCTGCGTCAGGCAGCGCTTGCATCTCCCCCTGCCGGGGAAGAGGTGTCCGACGAGAGACCGGCGGAATCAGGTGAGACGGTACCTGCCTGATCGCCACGCCGGAGTCTGCGCCGCGTAAGCCGCACGCCGGCGATAATCGTCATGAGGGTCAGGGCCATCAGCACCAGGGCTACGGGCCGGTCAAAGAAGCTGAGCAAGTTCCAGTTGGATTTGATGGCGCTCACCATGAAATGCTGTTCCAGAATGGGTCCCAGCACCATGCCGAGTACGACCTGTGCCAGCGGAAAGCCGTAGCGGCGCAGCATCAGCGCCACTGCACCCATACCGACCATCACCCCCACATCCACAGGATTACGGTTTATGGCATAGGCACCGATCAGGCAAGCGGCCGCAATTATGCTGATGAGCAGATTCAGCGGTAGCCGTACCGCCTGCGCGGCCATGCGGGCGGACAGATAGCCGCAGGCTGGCAGCAGCAGCAGATTGGCCACCAGAAACGTACCGTAGAGCGTCCAGATCAGCGTCATATCCTGCGCGAAGAGCATGGGCCCCGGCGTGATGCCCTTCATCATGAATACGGCCAGCACCATAGCGGTAACCGTATCGCCGGGCAGGCCCAGCGAAAGGGCCGGAATCCACGCGCTCGCCACCGCGGCATTGTTGCTGCTGGCACCCGCCAGCACGACGCGCTCGTCATCGGGCGGGCCACGCCGCGTCAATTTCTGCAAACTGCACGCAATCCAGGCACCGATATCCGCACCGGCACCCGGCAGGAAGCCGACCATGACACCCAGGAAGGAAGACCGGGCCACCAGGCCACGCGCCCGCAGGATGAGCCTGAGGGGAGCGGCAAAGAACTGGCGTATCGGGTGCGTGGCCGCGCCCGGCGGCACCGCCACCCGACGGGCACGCTGCTGCCACAAATGTGACAGCACCTCGGAAAATCCGAAAAGCCCGATCATGGCCACGATGTAGTCAAGCCCGCCCAGCAGCCAGGAAAACCCGAAATGAAACCGCACATATCCAAGGGTCGGATCAACCCCTACGGTGGACAGCAGCAGCCCCAGCAACAGCGATACCAGCCCCCGGAGCAGACGCGAGCCGGAGGCGAACACGCCCGCGGCGAGCCCCAGCACCGCGACCCAGAAGTATTCAAAGGAGGAAAAGCGCATCGCCAGGGTCGCCAGGGCCGTTGCGCCCGCCATCAAAACCAGTGTGCCGACAAGACCGCCAAAGGACGATCCGAGCGCGCTGATGCCCAGACCAAGCATCGGGCTGCGCGCCTGCGCCACACGGTGCAGCTCAGCGGCATACGCGGCACTGGCCGGCGTGCCGGGTATGCGGGCCACCGCAGCACCCACATCTCCCGCATAGATGGCCACCGAGGAGATGGCCACAATCGCTGGCAGTGCAATTATCGGGTCAAGGAAGAAGGCGACCGGTATGAACAGGGCCACCGCCAGGGTGGCCGTAAGGCCGGGAATGGACCCGAACAGCGTCCCGTAGAGGGCACCCAGTACCAGGGCCAGGGCCGCTTCCCAGCTCAGCAGGCTCATCAGAGGCCGAGCAGACTGGTAAACATCAGGTGCGCCACCAGCCCGGTGACCGTTGAAGCGACGAGTGCCTGCTTCCAGCCAATTCGCTGTATGGCAGCCATGATCAGGCAGGCCCCGCCTGCGGCCCATCCCGCGCCTGCCTGCGGGAGAACCAGCAGAAACACCCCAATGGCACCCAAACCTCCCCCCAGCCGCGCCAGGGATGTCCACGAAAATGGGTCAGATGAAGCTGACCCTGCGGTGCGCTGCCCCAGGAATCTTGCACCGGCCAACAGCAGCAGCACCGCAATCACTCTCGGAAACAGCGCCGGGCCGGGGTATCCCTCCGGCAGCGTCGGAAACTGCCGACTGCTTATCCACACCAGGCCGGCCAACAGGATGATGGCCAGCCCCGGAATATTACGGGCTGACAAGACCGGCACGTTCCATCAGCAGGCCGTTTTCGAGGTCCTGCTCTTCAAGGAAAATATTCAGCGGCGTGCCGGTCAGCTGGCGAAGCCTGAAGCCGGCCCGCAGAAGCGGATCCCGGAACGCGGGCTTAACGAGTGCTCGTCGGAGGGCGCTTTGCAGCTGTTCGCGTATGGGACCCGGCAGTCGTTCCGGGGCAGCCAGCACCATCCAGCCGCCGGCCGACGCATAGTCGATGCCCAGTTCTCTGAGCGTCGGCACCTCGGGTGCCACGGGCAGCCGCTGCTCCGACATAACCGCCAGCACCCGCACATGTCCGGCTTGGCGGAGGGCATTGGTTTCCGCCAGGGCCGCAGTGACCACATCCACCCCTCCGGCCAGCAGTTCCTGCAGCGCAGGTGCGGCTCCCTGACTGGGTACCCACGGCATGGCCGCCTCATTCAGTCCGACTGCCTGCAAGAATCCGATCCGACACAGATCCCAAATTCCGCCGCGCGAAGTGCCGCTGGCTGTGATCGTTCCGGGCGATGCCCTGATGGCCGCAACGAGCTCATCAATTGACTGCCACGGCGCATCCGACCGTACGGTAATTGCACTGGGGTTGATGGTTACCAGTGCCAGCGGGGTATAGCTGTCAGAAGTCAGCGGTGTCAGACCGGTCCAGTGCATCATGGTGATTTCCACCGTGACGGCACCCAGGGTGTAGCCATCCGGCCGGGCCTGGTGCAGAGCCAGATGCCCTACAATACCCCCGCCACCGGTCCGGTTGACAACATTCACCGGCTGGCCCAGTTCGTCCTTAAGCACGGCTGCGAGCGCCCGCGTGGCCGTATCAGTTCCGCCTCCGGCCTTCCACGGCACAATCAGGGTGATGGGCCGATTGGGCCAGGCCTGCTCAGCAGCCGGCTGACAGCTGCCCAGCAGTATCGGCAGCAGGAGGCCCCACGCCCTTATCATGCTCCCGCAATCAACCCCCGCTCCACGGCGGGGCGATATTGTTGGAGCGCGCGTACGCGATCATCTGGCCGAGGTGCTCGTGCGAATGTCCGGTGACGATCATCAGCACACCGTAGCGGGACATTTCCTGACCGAACATTGGCATGGTCTCGGCCAGATCGGATGAGGTATGCATATTGATGGCCTCACGCACGAGATCCTGCGAGGCCATCAGATGGGCCTTGATGGCATCTTTGTCTGCCAGGGATTCTTCCGGCATTTCCTCCGGTGCCGAGTGCCCCAGTGCCGTGGAGAAGTAATAGTTGGCCAATACCACATGCATGAGCGCCTCGCTGACGCTCCGCACGCCTTCCGACGGGCGCCAATCGTATAATTCGGCCGGGATTGCCTCGGCCAGTTGGTTGATCTTGCTGGAAGAGCCGTCAAAATCGCTAACCAGCGCACCCAGATACGCGCTGTTGTCGTGATCCTGGGCGGCAGCAGGTACCGCCAGCATCAGCATGGAGAGAGCGGGGATCAGGTTTTTCATGATGAATCAATCTTTGAGTGGGCCAAAAGATACGCCGCCGCCTGCGGGATGTTTCGGCCAAGGCCGGCTCATGGTCACCTGCTGGCGCTCCATGTCACACAAATCGGGCAACTGGCCCCGGCACAAAACGGGCGGCGGCAGCGTGCATGCACTTGCCCCGCCAGCATGTCACATGTCCATTCACGGTGATCTACCGTGACGCTGTTTCGGCTTCTCTGGCCAGGGTCACCATGTCGGCCACATCCTGCAGCAGGGCTCGCGCGTCGTACACGATACCGCCCTTTATGGTGTAGCGCACGCCGCCGACACGCTCCATTGTACCGGTGTTATCATTGAGCCGAAGCGCGCCGGTTCCGTATAGAGTCTTGAAATTCTGCAGGGGATTTTCCTCAAGAACAAGCAGGTCGGCTCTCAGCCCGGCCCTAAGGATCCCATAATCAATCGGTTCGCCCAGCGGTTTGAAGATCTCTTCCGCGCCGTGCATCGTGGCGGCCCGCACTACTTCCAGCGGATGAAACCCTGCTTCCTGCAGCATCTCCAGCTCCAGAATGGTGCCGAACCCGTAGAGCTGGTAGATGTATCCGCTGTCCGATCCCACGGTAACCTTCCCTCCCCGATTCTTGAACTCGTTCAAAAACCGCATCCACACCTGATAGAATTTCTTCCAGGCCACCTCATCATGAGTGGTCCAGTCAAAGAAATAGGACCCGTGGTCCGCGCGATCCGGGTTGAAGAATGCTTGCAGGCTGGGTAGCGTGTAGGTGGCATGCCAATCGGCATTACGGGCGCGCATGACATCCCGCCCCGCTGAATAAATGGCCAGGGTCGGGTTGATGTAGTAGTTCAATGCCAGAAACTCATCCATCACGGCGGTCCATTTGCGCCCGCCCGGCGTAACCAGGTGCCATTGTTGGGCCACCTGCCCGAACCGGAACTGCTCATCATTGTAATTCATCTCCACAGGCCAGGGCTGCACATCGTTGTGCTCGTACAGGGCTTCAAAGAGTCCGTAAAAGTGGGTCATGCTGCTCAGGCCCAGCCGTGCGGCATCCAGCGCATTCATCTGTGCGACCCCCATCTGCCCCAGATGTGCGGTTGATCCCATCCTGTGTTTCCGGGCCTCATCCAGCAGGGCTGCCATGATATCCGGCGGGTAGGAGCCCAGCTTCAGGCCATCTACGCCCCGTGAAGCTGCAAACCGAACCCAGGCGCGTGCCATCTCCGGTGTGTTGATCGGGCCTTCCTCCCAGCCGCTTCCGGGTCGGTGGTAGGACACCATATGGGGCGCGGTAATGGCATGTTCCGCGCTGCGCTGCTTCTCGCTGAGCGACCACTCAAAGCCTCCGAAGGAAACGCCTCGCACGGTCGTGATCCCGTGGGCCAGCCAGAGCTTGTAAACATATTCCGCCTCCGGTGTCTTGGGCAACCCGCCGGTGTGGGCATGCAGGTCAATGATGCCGGGCATGACATACATGCCGTGGGCATCAATTTCCCGTGCGGCTTCGCCGGGGCGCCGATCTGGATCAATGGCGAGGGTCGGATCGCCCAGACTGGTGATCCGCACAATCCGGTCGCCTTCAATGACAATATCCACCGGTCCGCGCGGCGGGCTGCCTGTCCCATCGATCATGATGGCTCCACGTACAATGAGGCGTTCAAACGGGCCATCGCCCTCTTGTCGGTCCGGGGCAGGTGCCACCTGAGCCGCGGCGGACTGCCCTACCAGCAGCAGCACAACGGACAAGCACTGAACAGTAATTCTCATGACGGGGCGTACAAATCAGATTTGGGAAAACGGCGCAGGCCTCAGGATGAAGTCGGTGATATTGGAGACCGTATCGGCATACATCGGATTGTCTCGCATTGCATGCCATTCGGGGTCGTCGATGAACCTGCGCCACGCATCATCCCGCTCGGACATACTGCTAAATCCCAGCATATAGGTCAGGTTGAGCATCATCGGCCCGAAAAGGGTTTCCCCAAAGAAAACAGGGTGCAGCCCGATCTTGCGAAATAGGGCAATCTCGCCGCCTTCATTGAACATATGAATCTTGGTCTGTCCCGCCCTGATACTGTGGCTTTCATAAATGCGCAGCTCAAAAATGCGGTCCGCTCCGTTGACTGGCATTTCCACGGTGGGCATATCTTTGAAAGCCACCATCAACTGGCGGGTCTGGCGCACATAGGCGGGACTCGTCAGGGATGCATTCAGGAATTCCGCCCCGTCCTGCACGAACGTCGCATCTTCCAGCAGCAGTTGATTGATCGCCGCCGCCTGTTCAAGGGATGCGTGCGGCACGAGCACATACACCGTGGGCTGATTAGGGCCATACTGGGGTGTGAAGACTCCTACGGGGCCGATTCCAAGCCGGCCGTACGCCGGCAGTGCGACATCCCTATAGAAATCCACCACCATGCTCTTGCGGGTGCCGACCTGCGTGTGGTAGGCGATCAGCTCAAGGTACTGCCGGTTTGGTGCGGGGGAAGCCACCAGCGGGGCGGCGGCAATGAGAGGCGATGTGGCAAGAAAAGATCGGCGTTGCATGGTTTCTGTGAACTGGCTGAATGCTATTATAGTGCTTGTCCGAAAAATAGCCACTGGGTCGGACAGGGGTGATTCTGGCCGGTTTCTCCTGCTATTATAGGGAGTTATGGCAGTTTGCCCCTTATAGGTCTTGCGGGCTGTTTTGGCGAATGTGGAACGAATCTCGCTGACTTTGCCGGATATGGGCCTATTTTGAATGTAAGGCCGTATATTCTAGGCCAGATGCAAGCACTTTATAAAATGCGTTAACCTATCACTTAACAGATTGAGCTCGGGCAGGTTCAGATTGCGGACATCACGTTCAATCTCAAGCAC
>JAPPNA010000125.1:0-38639 GCA_028873925.1 Bacteroidota bacterium
AAGGAGCTTCAATCCTTGGCGCAGATTCCGGGAAATTCCGAATCGTCATGAATAACCCGGGATAACCGCAAGGAAGGCTGTGACAGACCATGCCTCAAGGGTACTACATTGGCCGTCCAATGTTAAGAGTCGCCGCAAAGCCATCCCTACTCAGCCACCGTTGGACTGGGGCCGCCCCGGGACGCGACAGCGCCGCGGGTCTACGCGTAATGGGGGCGAATTCGGCCTAACGCGCTTATTGGAGCCTGTAATCGACTCAATCAGCGATTATAGCCCCGATTTATCGCGGCCATAGGACCCGTTCTCGGGTGCAAAGGCAAAGGATGGGGTCAATCAGGTCCCTGCCGACCGCAACGCCAGTCGGGCAGAAAAGCGCGTTCACCGCTCGGCGGCCGTCAGTGACACAGGACAAATATCAGACGGTTACATGGAGCAGAACCTGCCTCAACGGTCCAACGCGCATCCCCCACCAATACGCTCCGCCAAGTCAGGAAGGAGCTTCAATCCTTGGCGCAGATTCCGGGAAATTCCGAATCGTCATGAATAACCCGGGTTCAGGACTGTCGGCCGAAAATTCCGTGATGACCCGGCTTTTAAGCATGGATCCTTCCGCAAGCATGTGCAATATGGCCCCGGTAGACCGCCTAATGTTATTGGGGTTAACACCTCAGGCGCATACCACGCCGCCGGCAGCCCGGATTCTACTGTTGATCCCATCATGTGCGAAGCGGGCGGGCCATCATTTTTTCGACCATTTCAGGTCAGCGACAGCCACTTGAACTTCATACCCCCGGATCGTACCGTCCCGACTGCCAGGTATCGTCGGGGTTGAATCAAGCTCCCGCGTGATTACGTACGGATTTTCCATACCGGCAGGCAGCGTATTGATCCGGACGCTGTCCTCGTAGTCCTCCAAGGTCTCAAAACCATCATCCCCCTGCAAACCGCGGACCAAGGGCATCAAGGCCGGTGGAGCTGTCCCTGCTGCACCAGACACACTTAGTGCCCTATCCATACGCTCCACGGCACTTTATGTCCGCTGAATCGGGGGGCCAGCTCATCAGTAGGGAAACCTCTTCGGGCAGATCCACCAGCACCCTCCTGATGAGGGCGGAATCAGCCCGCACGGTTTCCGGCAGGAACTCAAGAGACGATCCCTGCTGACCTGAGTTGAAAATTACCCCTCCTGTGCCGCAGCACCGGATGAAAGCAGCAGCACGACGATGAGCAGGCAAATGCGCGCATGGTGGCAGAATCCGCAAGCGATCCGGTGTTATGCCTGATGGCCCTCAGCCGATCGGGCCCTGTGCTTACCGGTCGCGCAGGACTTGCCGCCGAATTCTTCAGGCCCCTGGTGCGGGACTGAAGCTACTGCAGGTTCTCCATCTGTTTCTGCAGTGCTCCCATCTGCACACGGAATAATTCGAGGTAGTCCTCCTGACTGATCTCTATTCCGGTGGGGGGCTGCACCGGCCTGTCCAATGTGGTCTGAATACTATCCGCCGAAATCTCAATAACCGTCTCACTGCCCGCCATCAGATATTGCCCTGCGACATGCAGGATGGCACCCGGCAAACCGCTAAAGTACATGGGACCGGCGGGGACTGGTATTTCGGGCGCATACCATGCGGTAAACTCCGCTGATTCAACCGAGACTGCCTGGTCCGCAAAGGGTAACATTCCTGTAGATAACTGATCCATCACATTTTGTATTTGCTCAGGGCTCACGTCTGATGTTGCCTCCCGTACGGTATACCCCAGGATCGTACTGTCCCGACTGCCCGGGATCCACTGCATGATCTTCGTTGAATCCACTTCCGTCGTAATTACATACGGCTCCCCCATAACCGAATGCGCGGAGCTGATCACGATGCCGTTATCGTAATCCGTATAGATTTCAGGATTTGGCCTGGCCAGACTTTGGAGGCCGCCGGTATACGGGGTCAGGGCCGGCGCAGCCGGGCCCATGTCGGGCGGCATCTGAGCCATATTTACTCCTCCCCCCAGCAGTACCTTCTGTCCGCTGTATCGGGCCGTCCAGTCCATGGGAGTGGAAATCCCCTCCTGGGGCATATCCGCAAGTATCATTTCAATCATGGCGGTATCAGCCCGCATGGATTCCGGCAGTTGGGACAGAAGTAAATCCCGGCTGACCTTGATGGTCGTCTGACCGGAATAAACAATTACGCCGTTCTGTGCCGCAGCACTGGCAGGAAGCAGCAGGAATACGATCAACAAACAGATGCGCATGATGGGAGATTCGTTGTTGTGGGCAGTTACCCTAAGCATTACGTTGAAACTCATGAACGCGTCCGGTCCCTCCTTGTGCCGACCAGGTGCGTGTTGCCGTGACGCTCTGAAAGATCAGCGCCCCATCCGCACTGCCCAGTGCCGGCTCCGCAGCCCGCTCAGGGTGCGGCATCATCCCGAGCACATTCCCTGCGGCGTTCAGAATGCCCGCAATATTGTTGGCTGAGCCGTTGGGGTTGGCTTCTCGAGTTATCTCTCCCTGAGGCGAACAATATCGGAAGGCCACCCGCCCGCTATCCTCCAGCGCCTCAAGATCGGCATCGGAGGCAAAATAGTTGCCCTCCCCGTGTGCGATCGGAATGCGCAGGATCCGGCCCTGTTTGAGACCGTGCGTAAATGGTGACCGCGTGTTTTCCGTGCGAACAGTCATCCACTTACAGGCAAACCTGACACTGTCGTTGCGCAGCAGTGCTCCCGGCAGCAGACCGCATTCACAGAGCACCTGAAATCCGTTACAAATCCCCAACACCAGACCACCCTCCCGGGCGAACCGGACCACCCGGGTCATTATGGGAGAGAAACGCGCCACGGCTCCGGCCCGCAGATAGTCACCGTAGGAAAAGCCGCCAGGAATTATGACCAGGTCCACCGGGGGAAGTCGGGTCTCTTTGTGCCAGATGAAGTCCGTCTGCAGCCCCAGCACATGGCTCGCCACATGGTAGGCATCGTGGTCACAATTTGAACCTGGAAACACAATCACGCCAACGCGCATAACGATTCGGATTTTTGGAACGTTCAGGTCCAAGGTCCCCAGTGCAGACAGATTCAAGCAATATTCGGCAACTCTGCGCCCGACCAGCAGGCTCCTGTCAACCTTTTGCGGCCAGATTAGTTTTTACGGGTTGTACTTGATGATGTCAGCAGCTGACATGATCCCACGCGAATTATTTGCCAAAATAAGGCGGATTGAGATCCGGACCAAAGGATTGGTCAATAACGTCTTCGGAGGAGAGTACCACTCCGCCTTCAAGGGACGGGGCATTGAATTCTCGGAAGTGCGCCCCTACCAGATTGGAGACGATATCCGATCCATTGACTGGAATGTGACCGCACGTACCGGAGAGGCGTTCATCAAGATCTTTGAGGAGGAGCGGGAGCAGACCCTACTGCTTGCCGTGGATATTTCGGGGTCTGGAAATTTCGGCAGCCAGGATAAGTTCAAGCTTGAAATCGCCGCGGAAATCTGCGCCATCCTGGGTTTCAGTGCCATCAAGAATAACGATAAGGTGGGCCTGCTGCTGTTCTCAGATCAGGTTGAGCTTTTTGTACCGCCGCGCAGTGGACGGCGGCATGTTCTACGGCTCATTCGGGACCTGTTTGCCCATGAGCCGGAATCCGACGGCACTTCACTGCAGGCTGCACTGGAACACATCCTAAGCGTCATGCGACGGCGTTCCATCGTGCTGCTGGTAAGTGATTTTCTGGACCGGGGCTTTGAGCGTCCCCTTCGAATGGTCTCCAGGCATCATGACACGGCGGCGGTTCACCTGCAGGATTCACGCGAATTTGAGCTGCCTGCACTGGGACTGATGCAGCTGATTGATACGGAAACTCAATCCGGGCTCCTGGTGGATTCCGGCAGCCGGTCGGCACGCAGAGCCTTTGCGCAGGCCGCACGGTTACACCGCGACTACCTGCAGACCCTGTTCAGGCGTGCCGGTGTGGATTCGGTCGCTATCCGATGTGGTGAGGACTATGTGGAACCATTGGCCCGCTTTTTCCGGGCACGTGCTCAGGCTGTGTGATGCCCTATCTGACAGGTACCCGGGTGCTGGTGTTTGCCTGCCTGATTATGGGGGTCAGCGGCGTACGGGGTGTCTGCGGACAGCAGCTGGAGGCGTACATGTCGGCGGACAGTGTCACCATTGGAGAACGATTCACGCTCACCCTTACCGCACTGCACGGATTTGACGAGTCGCCCTCATTTCCTCCTGTTGCGGATGTGGATTCCGTATTCGGCGATTTTGTCCCGTTAGGATTGATTTCCGCGGGCACCGAGATTATAGAGCCCGGGGTAAGGCTTGACAGCGTGGTATACGGGGTGACCACATTTGCACTGGACTCGGCCATACTGCCCCCATTACGCGTGGGATTTGAGGGCGGGGCTACGGAAGGGATGACACCCGCCGTTATGCTGCCGGTGATTTCTCTGGTCTCGCAGGAAGCTTCCGGGATTCGCGATCTGGCCGAGCCCGTGGAATTCGGCACTCCGCGCTGGCCCTATTTCCTGTTGGGCCTCGGAGTTGTAATTCTGGCTGGACTCATCTGGTATTTCTTTATTCGCAAACGCCCGCCGGAAGTCATCGTGCAGGCACCGGCGGACCCTGAGAATCCGCCCCACCTGATCGCGCTTGCCCGGCTGCGCGCGCTTGAGACCGCTCCGATGGCAACGCGCGACCAAGTAGAGAGCTACTATGTTGAGCTTTCTGATACAGTCCGCACCTACCTTGAGCACCGCCTGGGCATACTTGCCCTGGAGAGCACCACACCGGAGATCCGCCAGGCACTCCTTAGCCATGATGTGGGCCATATGATGCCATCCGGCATTCCCACACAGGTTGAGCGTATACTTTCTCTTGCAGATCTGGTGAAATTCGCGGATTTTTCTCCCGAACCCGCCCAGGGACAGCAGGCGCGCCTTGAATCCGTTGATGTGGTTGAGCGTGTGGAAACCAAACTGGGCCAAGTGGCTTCTGGCGAACAGATGATGTCCGTGCCGTAATGGAGTTTGCCCAGCCGAACTGGCTCTTCCTGCTGATTCTCGTGCCGCTGTACGGCGTGTGGCACTGGTGGCATCGCGGCCGGACTGTGGGGCTTGCTTTCAGCAACATTGCCGCTGCTTCGTCTATGCCGCGTACGGTCCGCCATTATGCGGCATCGCTGCCGGTATTGCTGCGCATGGGCGCGCTCGTACTGGCGATTCTGGCGCTTGCGCGCCCGCAGGTGCGCAATGTGACCCAGGAATACTTCGCCGAGGGGGTGGACATAGTGCTGGTGCTGGACACCTCCACAAGCATGCAGGCCAGGGATTTTCAACCCAACCGCTTTGAGGCGGCCCGAGAGGTGGCCGCGGATTTCATTGATGGCCGACAGTCAGATCGGATCGGGCTGATTGTGTTTGCGGCCAAAGCCTACACGCAGGCACCGCTTACGCTGGATTACGTGTTCCTCAAAAAGATGCTGGCTGAGGTAAATGTGGGTGTTATAGAAGACGGCACCGCCATTGGGACCGCGCTGGCAACGGCCGTCAACCGCCTCAAGGACACCGAAGCCGAAAGTAAGGTGATCATTCTGCTCACAGACGGGCAGAACAATCGGGGCGAAGTGGATCCGGTCACGGCCTCGGAAGTCGCCTCCGCGCTTGGAGTCAGAATCTATTCTATCGGCGTGGGCACCTACGGAGAGGCCCCCTTCATAGTGGACCACCCATTCGCCGGCCCGCAGCAGCAGATGGTACCGGTGGAGATTGATGAGGACATGCTGCGGTCGGTCTCCGGCGGCACAGGTGGCCAGTACTTCCGGGCCACTGATAAGGAGGCCTTGCGCAATATCTATGACCAGATTGGAGAGCTTGAGCAAACCCGCATTGAAACCCGCATCTACACCGATTACGATGAGCGCTACAGGCGCTATCTGTGGCCTGCGATCCTGCTGGTGCTTCTTGAAATCCTCCTATCCTCCACCCTACTGAGACGGTTTCCCTGATATGGCCTGGCTTGACGCACAATATCTTTGGATGCTCTGGCTTATCCCGCTGATAATCGGCCTCTTTCTTGTAGCGGCATGGCGACGGCGTGTGCTTCAGAGACGATTTGGACATATGTCACTAGTCCGCCGCCTGAGCTTGAGTATCAGCGGGCGCCGCCGCAGATATAAGGCCGCCATAACCACCGCGGGGGTCGCGCTGCTGATTCTGGCGCTCGCTGGCCCCCAAGTGGGCACCCGGCTCCGCGAGGTGAACAGGGAAGGCATTGATCTGGTAATCGCGCTGGATGTGTCGTTATCTATGATGGCCGAGGATGTGGCACCCAACAGGCTCGGGCGCGCGCGCAATGAGGTCAAGAAGCTGCTCTCCGAACTGCGCGGAGACCGCATTGGTCTGGTGATTTTTGCTGGCGATGCGTTTGTCCAGTGCCCGCTGACCACCGATTACAGTGCAGTAAGGCTGTTCCTCGATGTGGCAAACCCGAACCTGCTGCCCACGCCCGGAACGAATTTTGAGGCAGCTCTGGAAATGGCTCTGCAGACCTTTGAGGCACCGGGTGGCAATCCGGACGCCGACGCGGTGCGTTCAAAGGTACTGCTTATCGTGTCCGATGGTGAGAACCACGAGGCCCAGGTCGATGAGGTGCTCGCGCGGGCAAGGTCCGAAGATGTGGCCGTGTACACGGCCGGGGTCGGTGAAGTGACCGGCGGTCCCATTCCGCTTTACGAAAGCGGACATCCTGCCGGTTACAAGCGGGATCTGACCGGTGCCATTGTCCAGACACGCCTGGAAGAAGAGGCACTTAGGCAGCTGGCCTCGGATGGAGCGTATTTCCAGATTGCCCGCACCTCCAGCTCGCTGCTGCAATTAATCCCCGCGCTGGATCGTTTGGACAAGACGACATTTGCATCGGAGGAATTTGAGGATTACGACCTGAAGTACCAGTGGCCGCTGGCGTTGGCTATACTGCTGCTTTGGGGCGAGCAGTTGCTGCCGATCCGGAAAAAACGTCCAGATAGTGCGTAGATTTATTATTTTCCGCTATATCCATGACAGTTGGAATCATATTGGCGCTGCTGGCGAGCCTCATGCAGCTTAGCCCCGGCGGCCAGGCCGCAAAGCAGGGCCGCGAAGGTAATG
Source organism: Bacteroidota bacterium (assembly GCA_028873925.1). Classification (GTDB taxonomy): domain Bacteria; phylum Bacteroidota; class Rhodothermia; order Rhodothermales; family Bin80; genus JAPPNA01. The sequence continues at coordinate 7,157 of JAPPNA010000125.1, forward strand.
ACTATCTGAAGGCCGAACAGTACGGAGAAGCCTCGGAAGCTTACCAGCAAGGCCTTAGTGCCTATGCCGGGGGGCGGGAGGCAGACCGGACGTATTACGGTCTTCAGAATAACCTGGGGATCTCACTGTTTCGGCAGGAGGAACTTGAGCAGGCTCAAGCCGCCTTTGAAGCGGCTTTGGCGCAAGCCCCAACGGACCTCGAGCGTGCCCGGGCCGCCTATAACGCCGGCAACACCGCCTTCAGTCAGCAGGCCGCCGAGGCTGCGCTGGCCCGGTATCGAAGTGCGCTGCTGGCTGACCCGGAGAGCGAGGATGCCAGATATAATTATGAGTTTGTAAAGCGCTGGATCCAGGAGCAACAGCAGCAGAGTAACAACAATGAACAGAACGAGCAGGAGCAGCAAAACCAGCAGCAGGACCAGCGGCAGGAAGAGCAGGACCAGCAGCAGGAAGAGCAGCAGCAAAACGAGCCCGAGCAACAGCCGCAGGAATCCGGTGAAGAGGCCGAGTCTGATGCCCGGCCGCAGGAGCCGGAGGATACTCAGCTGACCCGTCAGCAGGCGGAACAGATCCTGGAGGCGCTGGAAAACGAGGAACAGGAACTGTTGCGCGAGGTGCAGAAAGTTCAGGGGACCCGCCGGCGGGTGGCCAAGGACTGGTAGGACGCGGCAATCCATGCATACACGACTGACCATCGTGCTTTGTCTGCTCGCCGGCATAGCGCAGGTACCTGCCCGGGCTCAGGAAGTAGCCGGTCTGGTCAGTGCTACCACGATAGGCACCGAAGAGACGGTCACATACACCCTGGAAGTGACCGGTGCGGACTTGCAGTCCGTCGCAAATCTCCAGCCGCCGGAAGCTGATGGCCTCTCGTTGCTCAGCCCTACGCCTTCACAACAGACCAGTATATCCATTGTCAACGGAAGTGTCAGCCGAAGTATCGGCTTTAGATGGCGATTCCGGCCGGAGCGTGAAGGTCAGGTGCAATTTGGTGCCGCCCGGGTGGAAATCGCGGGTAGTGCATACGAGACCGAAGCCGTATCGATTACGGTGGTGCCGCAGTCTCAACGTCCACAGCGCCGCCCGCGCTCGGTTTTCAGCCCGTTCAATCTTTTTAATGATCCCGAGCCGACCCCGCCGGCGGACATCACCGATCGGGACATATTCATTGATGCCCGTGCGAGTGCACGCGAGGCGTTCCAGAATGAGCAGGTCACCATCAGCTACGATCTGTACTTCAAGTCAGGATTATCGCCGCGGAACAGTCGGCTGGCGGACTCCTGGGACGCGGAAGGCTTTTGGCGGGAGGATCTGGAGGTGACTGACCGGGCGGTGCCGACGATGACTGTGCTGGACGGTACGCGATACAATGTGGTAACACTAAAGCGGGTGGCGGTATTTGCGACCCGATCCGGAGATCTGGCCGTGGATCCGCTCCAGATTGCCACAGAAGTCATCCCGCCCGCAGGCAGTCCGTTCGACCGATCATTGTATTCACTGGCCTACACGCCCATTGAGCGGGCGTCACCGACCATCTCCATCGTCTCCAAGCCCTTGCCGCCGGATGCCCCACCCGGCTTTGCCGGTGCTGTGGGCGATTACGAACTGACGGCTCAACTCAGCACGGCGGCAGTGGAAATCGGAGAGCCTGTTCAGTTGGATGTGACGATTCGCGGGACCGGCAATATTGCATTACTGGAGGCCCCTGTCATCGAGCCGCCAGGCATATTTGAAGTATATGACCCGGAAGTGCGGACCGCGATTGCTGATGAGGGCAGCGTGATTCGCGGCAGTAAAGTATATACCTGGTTGCTGGTGCCCCGTTCAAACGGGCTCTTTGAAATCCCCCCGGTCCGGTTTATATATTTTGACCCTACCCGTGCCCGGTACGTTACCGATGAGGTGGTGCTGCCAGTCGTTGAGGTAACCGGGTCTGCGATTGGATCGATAGCCGTAAGTGCCACGGCATCGGGGTTTCCGGTGGATGATATCGCACCCCAGTTGCGCACCCCGAATTGGACTGCGACAGGTTCAGCCCCGTTTCATCGGCATGCATGGTTCTATGTACTGATTGCCCTTCCGATTCTCGGCTTGGCAGGTGTGGTCATAGCCCGCCGCCGCGCGGTCAGACTGGCTACCGACACCCGGTGGGCACGCAACCGCACGGCGCATCCGCTGGCCCGGAAGCACCTGAAACAGGCCTCCGGCCTGCTTAATGCCGGACAGCCGATCGTGTTTTACGAGTATCTGGACAGAGCTGTGATGAGTTTTGTAGGCAATCGGATGAATTTAGCTGAGCTGGGCCTTACCAGGCCCCAGCTAAGCCATGAATTAAGCAACGCCGGTGTTGACCGGGGGGTCATCGAAGAGCTGCTGGAATTCCTCGATGCCTGTGATGCGGCCCGCTTTGCGGCACAGCGCCCCAACCTGGAACAGATGGACCATGACCTCGCGCGGGCCCGTCGGCTGCTGAGTACTGTCGCCGTTGAGCTGGAGGCCATCATTACATGAGCATTCAGTGGGCTTGGGTAATCATTGCTGTCACGATGACGGGGGCCGCGCGGCCCGCGGCAGCACAGGTCACCCAGGCAGCGCAGCTCTTTGATATGGCCAATGATCAGTTTGCGTCGGGGCAGTATGCAGAGGCACTGGCAACCTATCAGGAGGTGCTGGATTCCGGCTTTACGAGCGGTGCCCTCTACCACAATTTGGGCAGCACCTACTACCGGCTTGACCGGATCGGACAGGCCATTCGGTACTACGAAAAGGCCCGCAGACAGATGGGCGATGATCCGCAGCTGATGCACAACATCCGAATAGTTGAGGACCGTATTGGCAGTCCGTTTTCCGTCCTGCCGCAACCCTTTTGGCAAAGCTGGTGGCAATCCTGGTTTGCGGCGCGTAATCCCTGGTGGTTTTTGGCAGCCGGTGGTATCCTGTATCTGTTGGGCACAATCCTTTATGCACATCGCATATGGACGCAGGAGCGAAATGACTGGCTGCGGCGGCTTCGCGCTGGTGCGGTGATCACCGGCTGCATCCTGATTATGATTGCGGTCGGCATTTCTGCAGACCGGGCTGCCAGTACGCGTGCTGTTATCATTGCTCCCGGCGTGGAGCTGACATCTTCTAATGGCGCGGTGACCGTGCCGGAGGGCATAATTGTCACCATTGTAGCGCGGGAGTCCACGGGCATTGAGGTGCAGCTGCCCAACGGGGTGCGCGGCTATGTGGACGATGCTGTACTGGGCGGGATCTGAGCCGACCGTTGCAACACCTGCCGGCAGAAGAAAACGCTCCCGAGCGCCTTCCTGGCATCCCCGAGGCTGCCTTCTGTCAGTCTGCCCGCAACACTGTAACCGGAAGCATGACCATGGTGGTCACCGTATCCCGCATACACAGGACCACACGTCTGCTATCTGGATCTGCTGAATCCAGGCTCTGCCCCCCTTGACCGAATCTGTAAGTGATCACGATGGTGCCGTCATGTGCATCCACCAGATCCGTCAGAAGTCAGGATGCAGCAAATATTGTGACAGCCAGTTGTTTTGGGCTTGTATGTCGGTAACCCGGTCCGAGGACTCGATCCACGGCACATACTCATCTTATCTGACGCGAGGCTGCTTGCGATCCAGCGTACGAAAGTGCGGCGCAGCACAGCGGCATTTCAGCAGCTCCGTATTCAATCCGCCTCCAACGCGGTGAGCGGCAGAATTGCTACGGTGGTTACTGGATCCCGCACACGGGTGCGCAGGGCCATATATCTATTCACCGGATCGGCAGCCACCAGACTTTGACCTGCCAGACCAAAGCGAAATGTCTTGACCGCTATGCCCTAGGGGGCATTCACCAAATCCATTTTTCTGTGACCGTTTCCGGTAAACGTCGTGACCGCAAGCAGTTTGTCCCCTATTACCTGAATGTCGGTAACCCAATCCCAAGACTCCTTCCAAGGTATGTACTCGTCTTCTCTGACGCATGGCTGCTTGCGATCCAGCGGACGATAATGCTGTGCATCAATCCGCAGTGAATCCAGCAGATTCCCGTCAAAATCATAGTGATAAACCGTATGCTCCTGGAACTGCACGCACCAGAAGGATTCGCTGCCCCAATCACGATCACACCGAACCCCTGTAAGCGTGAGTGACTCGTACTTCTTCGCCCTATCTGAAAGCCACAGTATATCCCGCAGATGTACCCCGTCACTGGAAAAGATGCTCGCCATGGTGCCCGTATAGGCTCACTGTCCCTTCGGTACCCGCTGACAACGATAAGTGAATCATTCAGGATCGTAACGTCACCGTTCGTGTGGCTCACTCCGGTGGCCACAAACGAGTGCGAAAACGTCCCGGCGGTATCAAACAGGCTCACCCTGCCGGAGCGCTGGCTCACGGCCATCAGATCATCCTTCAAGTCACGAGACAACGGGCTTCTGAAGTCGCCGGGACCTCGGCCTTCCCGACCGACCGAACGGATCAACCGGCCGGTATCTGAGAATATGAGCACCTGCTTCCTCTTTGAGTCAATCGTGTACAGGTGCCCACCACTAAGCGCGATCCACCACCCACCGGATTAACGAGGTCCGGCAGAAGCACTTCTCCGCCTGAAAAGCTAAAGGGAATATCCGGCTGCGCGGCCTCATCGGTGGGAGCACACCTCACCCCCAGCATTCTCCAAATGACCGCGGCAGACAGTTGGCCAACTGCTTGGGTAACATTTGCGGGCCGAAAGATGGGGACAGCGACACGAGTCATGCTGATTGCAGCCACCGGATAATCCGACTACAGGGTGCTGAGCGGATATATCACGATGGTGATCAATGCACTATCACCTGGGACAAACGAATTCATCAGGACTCGTCGACTCAAGGGAACTGTAGCGATGATTTGCTGACCCCGCAGCCCGTGGTAGAGCGTCTTTAGAACGGTGCCATCGCGCGCATCAATCAGATCCGTCGTTATGCGGCCTGTGCCGGCACCCATCTCAACGGACAGCAGCCCTTCACCTGCAACCCGACTACCGGTAACCCAGTCCCAGGACTCCATCCAAGGTATGTACTCGTCTTCCCTGACCCGCGGCTGCTTGCGATTCAGCGGACGATAGTGCGGGAGTTGACGCGCAGTGAATCCAGGAGATCCCCGCCAAAATCGTAATGATACAGCGTGTATTCCTGGATCTGCACGCACCGGAAGGATTCGCCCTTCCAGTTGAGGTCACCCCGTGCCCCTGTCAGACTCATTGACTCAAATTCCTTTTCCCTTTCTGAAAGCCACAGCATGTCCCGAACCAATTCGCCCGTGACCGTGTAGATGTGAACCATCGTGCCCGTGTACCATTCCTCACCGGCGCGATAGCCGCTGATGACCAGAAGCGAATCATTCAGAATCGTAAGGTTGCCACCGGCCTGGCTTACACCCGCGGCTACAAACGAGTGGCTGAACGTCCCCAACGTATCCAGGAAACTCACCCGACCCAATCCCGCACTTACCGCCAGCAGATTGCCGCGCACATCCAGATTGAACGGACCCGGGAACTCACCAGGCCCCCGGCCTTCCCGCCCGACGGTGCGGATCAGCCGACCGGTTTCCGAGAATACGAGCACCTGATTTGTCCCGGAATCAATCGTGAACAGATACCCGTCATGTAGCGCAAGCACGCCTGGCACCGGCTGGAGAAACTCAGGTAACTGGACCTCCTCTCCACCCGAAAAAAAGCATGTGGCACTTCCGGCAAAGCGGTCTCATCGGCAGGGACGCAACCGACTGCCAGCAGAATCTACACCGTAAGAACGGATGCAGCTATCACCTTGGCATTCGCCGGGAAATCAGTCATTTCGATGCAGTGCCTGATGGGGATTGGAGCGACCTTCGGACGTGGCTGCGCCCAGCGGCGATGCACGCCTACGCTATAACGCCCAAGGGGGCTGCGATCCTTCGGTAATTGAGGTTGCGAATCTGCCGCAAGAATGACCTGAATGTTCTTCCGTTCATCTCAATGATTCGACCCGCTGCAGGAGGATTCATGCGGCTCTCAGCTCTGACAGGGTGTCTGCCCTTGTGTCAAAAATCCTGATGATCCGGTCAAATCCGCTGATCGAAATCACATCACGTATATCCCGGGTCTCCGTACACATCCCGAAGTCCCTGGATTCTTTCAGATAACGCTTCGCAAGCCGGAGCATAAGGGCCAGAGCGGCGCTGCTCACATAATGCACCGCAGCCAGATCGAGCACGAGAACCTGGTGGGCACCCGTGAGCCCCTCATTGATGGACTGCTCCAGACCGTACACATTCGTACTGTCAATCCGGCCCGAAACGACCGCAATGAGCGCGTCACCATCGCGCTCCCATTTCAGCTCCAACTCGGACTCGTTACCGGCTAGAAATTCGATCATTATGGCATTAGTTGTGCTTAGGCCCAATTTACCGGAATTGTGCGACATATTCGCATCCCTCAAACCGACGATTTCAGGCCGTGGCGATTTCACGATAGGTCTCATTCAGCGCGACCCCGAAGGTATCCAGCAGGAATTCAATTTCCTCATCCGTGATAATCAATGGCGGGGAAAAGCCGAGATTATTTCCCATGTTGCGCAGGATCAACCCGTGCGCCTTAGCGTGTTGCTGGCAGATGGCACCCGCATTGATGTCAGCCGGCGTGGGCGTGCTGCTGTCTCTGTCTGCGACGAGCTCCACGCCCGCCATGAGCCCGCGGCCGCGGACCTCTCCAACCAGTGGGTGATCGCCGTACCGTTGAGACAGTCCCTCCTGCAGCTTCCCGCCGACCGCCCTGACATGGGCAACGATGTCCCGATCCTCATAGATGTTCAGACATTCCAAAGCGACAGCCGCACTTACCGGATGTCCGCTGTAGGTCATCCCCTGCGCAAATACGCCCACCTCATCGCTCCCCTGCATCAGGCCGCGATGTACTCGTTCGTTGACCATTACCGCCGAAATCGGCAGATATGACGCTGACAGAGCCTTAGCCGAAACCAGCATATCCGGGCGGATTGCGCACGTCTGTGATCCCCACATGTTGCCGGTACGGCCCAGCCCGCAGATGACCTCATCGGCAATCATGAGTACATCATGCCGTTCCAGCACTTCCTGCACCGCGTCAAAATACCCCGCAGGAGGCACAATGACTCCGCCGACCCCCATAATCGGCTCAGCGATGAAGGCGGCCACAGTGTCCGGGCCTTCACTGAGAATCTGTGCCTCCAATTCATCCGCCCTCCGCCGCCCGAATTCTTCCTCCGACTCACCCGGATGGCCGAACCGGAAGTGATGCGGTTTGCCCGTATGCAGGATGTTGGCAATAGGCAGATCAAACAGCTGATGGTTCTTCGGCAGCCCGGTCACACTGCCGGAACCGATTAGTGAGCCGTGGTAGGCATCCCGGCGGGCAATGATCTTCTTCTTAGCAGGGCGGCCTACGGCATTGTTGTAGTACCACACCATCTTGATGGCCGAGTCCACCGCCTCCGAACCTGAGTTCGCGAAAAACACTTTTGACATGGTGACTGGCGCGATGTCCAGCAAACGTCCGGCCAGCTCCGCGCCGGGAGAATGACTGAATGAGACGAACATGTGCATAAACGGCAGGCGCTCAAACTGGCGCCGGGCCGCCTCAGCCAGCCGTGGCTCACTGTATCCCAGCGATGCACACCACAACCCTGCAATGCCATCGAGGTATCTTCGGCCCGCCTCGTCATACAACCACACGCCCTCCGCACGGTCAATCACAAAAGGGCCCTGCTCAACATGTTTGCGAAGGGGAGTGAACGGATGAAGTACACTCGCCATATCCATGGCTGCGGTCTCGGTCGCTGCGGGATTCATTTGAATGCTGCCGCTGAGGCGTTGTTAGTGAAACAGGTCACGCGAAATCATAATTCTCTACCCGATGGTCCGGCGCAACACGAGGCGGCTCCAACCGGTACGCGCCGCACAGGTGACTGGGCCCGCCATGGCATCGCTAAGAACGGAAAGATACGACCCATCGTTTGAGTTTCCAGCCAGCAGGTCAAATGTACGCAATTGAACGGCCATGACCGAAGAACGCTATCTGGTAGCCGCACGGAAATACCGACCCCAGCGATTCGGTGAACTGGTGGCGCAGGAGCATGTGGCCGAAACCCTGCGGAATGCCATCCGCATGGATCGGCTCGCCCATGTCTACCTTTTCAGCGGACCCCGCGGCGTGGGCAAGACTACCACCGCGCGCATTCTGGCCAAAGCCATCAATTGCACCGGACGTGGGGATGACCCGGAGCCCTGCCGCAAGTGTAACTCGTGTAAAGACCTGGAATCACAGCGCAGCCTCAACATCTTTGAGATCGACGCGGCTTCCAACAATAAGGTCGATGATGTTCGCGACCTCCGGGAGACGGTCCACATCCCGCCGCAAGGCGCGATACGCAAGATCTATATAATTGATGAAGTGCACATGCTCAGCAACGCCGCCTTCAACGCGCTGCTGAAAACGCTGGAAGAACCGCCCTCCTACGCCCTGTTCATCTTTGCCACCACCGAGCCACACAAGGTGCTGCCGACGATACTGTCGCGCTGTCAGCGATTCGATTTCCGGCGCATTCCGGTTCCGGCGATCCTGCAGCATCTCAAGCAGATTTGCACAGAGGAAGGCATTACAGCGGATGAAGAGTCTCTGCTGCTGATTGCCCGGAAAGGGGATGGAGCACTTCGGGATGCGCTGAGCGCGTTCGACCAGGCAGTTGCCCTATGTGGTACCAGCCTGGTTTACAGCGAACTGGCGGCTGCCCTGCGCGTGGTGGATGTAGATTATTTCTTTGAGATCGTTGAGTTTATTGCCCGGCATGAAACCTCGGCTATCCTGCTGTTTAGCGATCGCGTCCTGAGCCAGGGATTCGATATTCGTGAATTCCTGGGCGGCCTGGCTGAGCATTTGCGCAAGCTGCTGGTGGCAGTTACTGTCGGTGCACCGCTGCTGCAGGATGTCAGCGAAGCTGTACGGGCACGATACTCCAGCCAAAGCACGCTGTTGACCCAGGCGCAGCTGCTGCGCATGCTTATGATTGCGGACGATGCGCTGATGGCGTTGCCGATGGCCACATCCCCACGTCTCAAGTTTGAATTAGCACTGCTGAAAATGTCCAGCCTGTCTCATGGGCTGGATCTGACCGAAGCATTGACCCGACTGCGGAATCTGGAAGATTTTCTGAAGAAAGGGGGACTCAGACAGATGCCCTCTGGAACAGCCGGGCTACCACCGCGGCCTCAGCCGACACCCGCGGCCACCCGGAAGGCTCCACCACACGGTCAAATCAGTGTGGGGGCCGGAGGTGCGAAGCAGGAAACAGCCCGCGGGCCCGAAGCGGCCCGTTACCCGGCACCCTCAACCCTGCACGTACCCGAGAAAACTTCTCCGCCCCATCTAGGCGGCGTTGAGCCTGGAGGTGCGAAGCAGGAGCCAGTTAGCGAACCCCAAGCGGCCCGCTCCCCGGCGACTCCAACCCTGCGTGTACCCGAGAAACCTCCGCCGCCAAGTCAACCGGATGTTGGGCCCGGAAGTGCAAAGCCGGAACCGGCCCGCGAACCCCAAGCGGCTCGCTCCCCGGCGACTCCAACCCTGCGCGTACCCGAGAAACCTCCGCCGCCAAGTCAACCGGATGTTGGGCCTGGAAGTGCGATGCCGGAACCGGCCCGCGATCCGACAACCCCAAGCGCGCCGGCCGCAACCGAAAAGGCCGCCGAGGACCGTGTTGGGTCCGAGCAGCGTACAGCTGAGCAGGTGGACAAAGCGGCTAAGACAACTTCAGCTCCCACCGAGGCGGCTGCGGTACCGGTTCAGATGAACCCGGAAGAAGTATGGACCCAAGTGACCCGGCAAGTGGCCGAATCCCATCCCAGCACGGCTGACACCATGAAGGGCGCACAGGGGGCGATCTGGCGGAATGACACCCTCCATGTTCGCATTGCCGGCAAGTCCCACTATGAGCTCATAGAAGGTCGCAATATCGAAATCACCGCTGCGATCAGAGCCATCACCCAAAATCCCGGGCTAACACTATCTTTGGAAATGCTGCCAGCCAAGTCCAAGCAGCAGCAGGCTGATGAGCATTTGGATCAGCTAAGGCAGGCCTCACCCACCGTCCAGGTCATGATGGACCTGTTTGACGTAGAAATTGTCACCTAACCATCCGATAAACCACTATGGGCAAATTCAATATGGCCGACCTGTTCGGCAAAGTGTCCAGCATTCAGCAACAGATTGCCGTTGTGCAGAAAAACCTGGCGCGTATTCAGGTCAGCGCGGAAGTAGGCGGCGGTATGGTCCGAGTCACCGCGACGGGGACTCAACGCATCGTAGACATCGAGTTTGAGCCGGAGGTCGTCAATCCGGACGACGTTGAGCTGCTGCGTGAGCTTGTGATTGCCGGCGTAAATCGGGCGCTGGAGGAATCCGCACGGAAACAAAAAGAGGAAATGCAGAGTGTAGCAGGAGGCCTGCTGCCCCCCGGTATGGATGCCTCCCAACTGGGCGTATAGGCCATGCTGTTCACATCCGAGTCCGTTGAAAATCTAATTGAGCAGCTCTGCCGCCTGCCCACGATTGGTCGTACAACAGCCCAGCGACTGACCGCGCATGTGCTGAAGATGCCCAAAGAAGATGTCAGCCTGCTGGCGCAAGCCCTCCTGGAGGTCAAAGAGCGGGTCCGGAACTGCAAGGTGTGCCAGAACATTACCGACCACGAAACCTGCATCCTCTGCCGCTCAGATAAGCGCGACCGCAGCAAGGTATGCGTAGTGGAAGAATCCACCGATATGATGGCGCTGGAACGCACCGGCGAGTATCGGGGGGTCTACCATGTGCTGGGTGGGGTGATTTCGCCGCTGGATGGGGTAGGGCCGGACGATCTGAATATCCGTGAGCTGATGCAGCGTGTCGGTGACACCGACTCACCGATCCGCGAGATCATTCTCGCCATCAACGCGACCGTTGAAGGGGATACCACGGCCTTTTACCTGTCCCGACTGCTGGAGCCGTTTGAAAACGTGCAGGTCACGCGACTGGCTCGCGGACTGCCGGTCGGCAAAGAAATTTCATTCGTGGACGAGGCCACGCTGGCGCGCGCTCTGGCCGGGCGCAACCAGCTTTAGCGCCGGACGGCGGACAGCAGAAGTCCGATGGCCACAACGGATACGGCACCAATCACGTTGTGCCACAGGAAAGAAACCTCCGGTGCCAGAAACGTAACGGCGGCCACCGCAGCCATGCCGCCGATCAGACCTGCAAAGGCCCCGATCCCACGGGCGCGCGGTATCATCGCCAGCAGAAATACCCCCAGAATCGATCCGTAAAAGAAAGACCCGAAACGATTTACCACTTCTATCAGTGACCCCAGATTGGCGGCAAAGGTCGCTACAGTGCAGGCAAACAGTCCCCAGAATCCGGTGGCAATCTTGCTGATCCGCAGCATATGACGCTCGGAACCCTCCGGATGAATCCAACGCTTATAGAAATCAATGACGGTAGCCGTTGAAAGCGAATTAAGCTCGGAAGCTATACTGGACATCGCCGCAGCCATAATGGCCGCAATGAACAGCCCCGTCAGACCCAGCGGCAGCACGCCCAGCGCAAAACGCGGGATAATATAGTTCACATCACGGACCGTGGAGGTCCGGGTGGTCTCTCGGACCAGATCGAGGGCCTCCTCGCGCACCTCCTGGATCCGGGCCTCCTGCTCAAGGAAGAGCTGATGAGCACCGGGAACATGGTCGGCTACCTGACGGGCTGAAGCGGCCCGAGCCTCAAAGGAATCCTGGAATCGCGCCTCCAACTCCGCATATTCAGTCGGATGCGCAGACTGCACGGCGCTCTCATGGGCCGGATTGTAGAGCAGCGGCGGAGCCTGAAACAGATAAAACACAAACACCAATACGCCGATAAGAAGCACCAGGGTCTGCAGCGGGATCTTCCAGTACGCACTCATCAGCAGCGACCGCCGGGCCGCCGGGACTGATTTCGCTGCCAGATACCGCTGGACCTGACTCTGATCCGTCCCGAAATAGGACAGCATCAGAAACGTGCCGCCCAGCACACCGGACCAGAAGGTGTAGGTCTCCGTCAGGTTGAACGAGAAATCAAACGCGCGCAGCCGACCGGTTGCCCCGGCAATTTCCAGGGCCTCATGCGGATTGACGGGCAACTTGAGCAGCAGTACCACCACCACCGCCACCAGCGCAATGACAATCAGAATCATCTGCTTAACATCAGCCCAGGCTACGGCCTGTATCCCTCCAATCATGGTATACAACACGGTAGGGATCCCAATCACCACCACCGCCCAGACCAGATCCAAACCGAATACCGCGGCAAACACCACGCCAGGGGCGGCAATGATGGTGCCGCAGCTCATACCGCGACACAGCAGAAACAGAAAACTGGTCAGCGACCGCGTGGCTGGCCCGAAGCGCTGTTCCAGATACTCATAGGCGGTAAACACCCCGCTGCGGTGCAGAAACGGCACCAGGGTCACTCCGAGTATGACCATAGCCACCGGCAGGCCGAAGTAAAACTGAACAAATCGGATCCCGTCCGTCGCACCCTGACCGGTGGTCCCAATCATGGTGATCGCCGACAGCTGGGTGGCCATCACGGACAATCCGACCGCCCACCAGGGCAGGCTCTGATTGGCCAGAAAGTAGCCTTCAATGCGATCGGTATCCTTGGAACGGCGAATGCCATCCCAAACGATGTAGCACAGGTAGACCGCGACGATCAGCCAGTTTATCCAGTGCATCAGTGATACAACAGCTGTAGTGCGGCGAGAACTCCAAGCGTCAGCAGTTGGATCAGCAGCACCCGATACAGGGTCTGCCGGAACGCGTTTGGTTCAACTACCTGCTTTGCTGCGCCGTCTTGGACCATTATCTGATGAATTTGGGAATCAGGCCGGGGACCCTCATGTGAGCGAACCGAAGGCCTTGATCGTAGTTCCGCTGGGCACATCGCCCTCTCGGATCAGGGCAATGGCCAGATCGGCCAGCTCATCAGCCCCGACCCCCCGTGTTCCGGCGGGTTGCGGTCCATAGAGGATATACGAGGGAGCCAGGGCATAGCAGCGAACGGTGGGATGTTCAGCAGCTGTGGCCTCCACCAGGCGCATCAGGCCCGCCTTGCTTGCGGCGTACGCCGCCCCCATGGGTCCGGCATTTCCAAATCCGGGCTTTGCCCCAATCCCGATCAGCGTGCCGCCTCGGTCCTTCATGCATCGTACCGCCTCCCGGAAGCACAAGAAGGCCGAGTTCAGATTGGTCCGCATCACGCGCTCAAAGTCCTCCAGACGCGTTTCCAGCAGCGGCCACTGCGCCCACATCCCGACCGTATGCACCACCGCATCCGGGATGCCGTTCGCCTGCACCACCCTACCGAACACCTCCCTCGCAGCCGCTTCATCAGTCAGATCCGCGCCGAAGCCGTGCGTGCCATCCCGATCCATCCGTACGACCCGATCTCCGCGGGCCAGGAATCGGCCGGCCATCACCTGTCCCAGGTGTCCGCCGGCCCCCGTTACCACCACCGTCTTCCTCTGACCCATTATGCCTTAGTCGGAGCTTGCGTGTACTTCATCTGCCGACGTATGATCGTGCACTATCCGCCATCCCTGACCGGAATTGGCCGCCAACAGGGTGAACAGCCCGGTGGGTCGATCATCTGCGCGCTCCAACATATAGGCCCCGTATATGAACGCATATTCCGAGCTCAGCACGCGCACATCCCGGATATCAAACGTCAGCTGCCCCATGGCCGCCCGGTCCGGGTATGCACGGTGGTATCGGGCCAGCGTGGAGTCCCAGCCGCGTATTTCGCCGCTGCTTGAGACGAACCGGAGCTCATCGCTCCCCACGTATCCCTCCATGAATGCGTCAATGTCACCCGCATTCCAGGCCTCCTGCTGCGCCATGAGCAGAGCCATGATGTCTTCCTGGGCGTTATCAGTACACCCCATGGCCAAAAGGAGTGCCAAAATGACCCAGGCCGGGGGATAGAATCGGGCGTAGAACATGCAATTCAGGCTTGCGTTACAGATTTTCCCACAGTCGGCTGCCTCCGTGCATAAAAGTTAAGCGTATAGACGATTCTGTTACGAGCGAAAAAAGTGATCTCTAGCGGATAATTGATACCCGCTCGTTGATAGACCAGATGCACAACGGCCGTCGCACGATTCTGAAGCAACTAGCGTTTCTTTCCGGCGGCGCATTGATCCTCTGGATCCTGCTGAATTCAGCCTCGGTACAGGGCGATTACTACCCGGGCCGTACGGGTATGGTGGCGCTGGCGGATACCGACAGCGTCACCCTCCACAATATGGACTCCCTTTGGGCGCTGATCACGCGTGTGGGGGCGGATTCGATCCGTAAGATTGTAATCGATCGGCTGGATTCAGACAGCTTGCTGCTTTCGTATATCGATTCGCTCGCGGCAGATACAAACCTGCGTGCCATCCGTTACCTGGGGCACCTCAATCCCTCCGGCCGTACCGCCTCCCTGTTTGAATGGCAGCGGCGTTCCTTCGGGCCCGGACTGTTTACCGGCTGGCAGCATGAAGTAGAACTGGATTCGACCGGCACCTGGTACACGGCTTACGAACGGGTCGCCGGGCTGAATGTACGCCAGCCGATGCGGGTGACCCGTTCACAATACCGTCAGGCCCATCTGCGCAGCAGTATGGAGCGCAACTGGCGTGAACTGATTGAGATTCGTCAGAACCGGCGCGAATCCCGGCGCCGGGGCGGGCTGGGCTATTCCATTGTCGTGCCCGGCGGCCGTGAAAGCAGCTTCGCGACCATATTCGGCAAGAATGAAGTGGATTTGCGCGTCAACGGGCGGGCGGAAATCCGCCCCGGCTTTGACTACCAGAAGAATGCCCAGCAGGTGACACTGGGGCGGGGATCCCAGCTCAATCCGTCCTTTGATATGGACCTCACCTTGGGGGTCACCGGCACGATCGGCGACAAGATGCAGGTCAGTGTGGACTGGGACACCGGCCGGAGCTTTGATTTTGAAAACCAGCTCAAGCTCCAGTACACTGGCTATGAGGATGAGATCATCCAGAGTATCGAGGCCGGCAATGTGTTTCTGCAGACACCCTCAACGCTGATCCGGGGCGGGCAGAGCCTTTTCGGGATCAAGTCTGAACTGCAGATTGGCGGATTCCGGCTTACCACCGTCATGAGTCAGCAGGAAGGACAGTCGAATCAGCTGTCCCTTGAAGGCGGCGCGGAAACGACCGAATTCAGCCGCCGTGCAACTGAATACAGTGAACGCAGGCACTATTTCCTGTCGTACTATTTTCGCAACCGCTGGGAGGAGGCACTCAGTGATCCGCCGAACATCATTCTGGATGCCGTTTTTTCCCAGATCACCGATGTGGAGGTCTGGAAGCTGCAGCAGGTAGCCCCGGAGGAGCAGAACGTTCGCCAGGTGGTCGCGATGGTGGACCTGGGCGAATCCCGGGAGCTGGTCCTTCAGGCCGACCGATACACGCAGGCCGTCCGACCCTCCAACGACATTGACCAGTACGATCCGGCCGAAATCGATGCGCAGCTGAGAGACGGTAACGCTGTGCCGCAGGACTACCTGGAGAGTGATCTGATGGACCAGCCGCTGACCAGCAGTGATTATCAGGTAGGTCAGTTCAGGAAGCTGGAGCCCGGCCGGCACTACGATATTGACTACGCACTCGGTTATGTCTCGCTCAGGCAGCGAATTCAGGAGAGTGAGGCGCTGGCGGTGTCGTACCGCTACCTGGCCAGCGGTCAACAGCAGCAGGTGGGCGATTTCTCCAGCGAGACCGGCGGCGGTGATAACAGCCAGACCGGCGACCGCCTGGTACTCAAACTGCTCAAGCCCGTCAACCTTCAGCAGCCCGCCAACATCGGCCAGGCCAACCAGAGCAATCCGGCCGCCTGGTACCTTGAAATGCGCAACCTCTATGAATTGGACCGGGGACTGCTTCCGACCGAATTCATTCTGGATATCGCGCACGAGCCTTCGGGACGTGCCTCCACACGGACCCTGCCCGGCATTACGGGCCAGAACACCCTGATCCAGGTATTAGGGCTTGACCGGCTTAACGAGGACGGAGCGCCCAAGCCCGATAATCTATTTGACTTTCTACCCAACTATTCCATCAAGCCGGGCGAAGGAATTCTGGTGTTTCCGTATCTGGAGCCCTTCGGGCGGCGGATGTCTGAGCTGATTGATGCCAGCGGTCTGAGCCCCGCGGACAAGCAGGCGGCCAAACAGGTGTATGTGTTTGAGGACTTGTACCGGACCAAACAGATCAACGCGGCGCGCAACACCCGACTCAATGTCTACAGCCTGTCTGGATCCTACAAGGGCGGCATTCCGTCATTCTACGACCTAAAGGCTTATTCCGGGGTGGTGGATGGCTCTGTACGGGTAACCGCAGGCGACATAACCCTGACCGAAGGTACCGACTACATTGTGGACTATCTCGGCGGCACCGTGACCATTACCAATCCGGCGCATCTCGCCGGCGGCCGCCAGATTGACATAGAGTGGGAGGAAAATGCACTCCTAACCCTTCAGAAGAAGACCCTTCTGGGCGCACGCCTTGACTATTCCGCCGGCACGCGCTTCACTGCCGGAGGCACGGTCATGCGCATGAGTCAGAAGTCGATCACAGATAAGTTCCGTGTGGGAGACGAGCCGATATCCAATATGGTCTGGGGACTTGACGGGAAGGTGCATCTGGAGCCGAGATGGCTGACGCGCGCCATTGACGCGGTGCCGCTGCTGCAGACCAAAGAGGCGAGCCGGATTGTAATCACCGGCGAATTTGCTCAGCTCCGACCCGGACACACGGTTACCAATGCCTTCAAGGATCAGCGACGTACGCTGCGCAGTGAGGGGCGGGACTTCACCAGCGATGAGCAGCGCGGTATTTCGTATGTGGATGACTTTGAAGGGTTCGAAAACCTGTTTTCACTCAGCCGCCCGGGGGCCTGGCGGCTAAGCAGTGCCCCTACTCGCAGCTCCGCCGGTGCCGACAATGCCAGCGAGCGGGAGCTCACCAATGATGGACGCGGCGGCCTGGGCTGGTATCAGCTCAACCAGTCTTCTCTGGAGAGCTTTGAGGGCGGTCTCACGCCGGCGGTACAGCTGCTGGCCCCGCAGCAGGTTTTCCCCAATCGCGAGTCACTCCAGACAGAGAGGGTTCTCACCACGCTGGACTTTTATTTTTCGCCCCATGAGCGCGGTCCGTACAACTACAACATGGACCTGGGCACCTTCATGGATAATCCGCGCCTGGTTTGGGGGGGCGTTACGCAACGGCTTACGGAAGGGAATACGGACTTTACCGCGAAGAATATTGAGTTTGTTGAGTTTATCTTCCGACCGTTTGTTGAGGCAGGCGAGGCCGATCCGGAGGCTAGGCTGATCATTGACATCGGCCGGATCAGCGAGGATGTGATTCCCGACAACAAGCTCAATACGGAGGACGGGTTGTCTCTCTCCGAGCCCGGCAGTATCGGACGGCTGGCCCGGCTTTCAACAGGCCAGCAGAACCAATCCATCAATCCCATTGAGTCGGCCGACCGGATTACCGAGGATCTGGGCATTGATGGGCTGGCTTCGTTCCCCGACAACAAGTTTGAGCGTGAGGGCGGACTCGGGACCGAGCAGGTGGCCTTTGCCGACTTCCTCAACTCGCTGCAATCCACTACCAGCAGCCGTTATCCCCAAGAGCTGGCCCAAGAGATTGCCAAAGCCCGGTACGACCCGTCAGCGGATGACTATTTTCATTTTCTGGACACGCATTTCTTCGGCAACAGTCAGTTCTATCCCAATGGCGCCACCATTCAGGAACGGTTCTCTCGGTTTTTCTCCGGGTACGAGCTGAACACATTTGATGCCCAGCAGAAGCTGGCACCCGGCCTGTCCGGCAACGGCAACACCCGCGTGCCGGATACGGAAGATACCAACCAGAACTCCGCATCCGACACCGACAACAGCTACTTCCAGTACGAAGTACCGTTGAGCCTGACTAGGCTGGATCAGCTGGCCCAGCCCGAAGAGGTCAATGACTATGTGATCAATGAAATCGCCGGCCCCAGTGGAGCCACAGGCTGGTACCTCGTGCGAATTCCGGTGCGCGACTTCACCGGCCGGGTCGGCGAGATTCAGGACTTCACCCTGATTGAGTCCATCCGCCTTTGGACCACCGGGCACACCTCCCCCATCACACTCCGTTTTGCGACGCTTGAGTTTGTCGGCAGCCAGTGGCGCACCAGTGAATCGGTCAATGAAACCACCTTGGATGGTGAGATGCTGCCGGATGAGGGCAATTCACTGTTCGGTCCGCAGATCAGTATTGAGAGCGTCAATAACGAGGAAAACACGGTATATGAAATCCCCAAAAGCGCGGTACGAAGCCGTATCCGCGAGCCCCAATCCGGCACGGTCCGGGATGCCCGCGAACAATCCATGGTGATCCGGGTGCAGGATCTCCCTGCCAATCGGCAAATGGCGGTGTTTCGGACCTATCAGACACCGCAGGACCTGCTGCGCTATGAGCATCTGCGCATGTTTCTGCATATGCACGGATTCATGGACGAAACACCCATCCAGCCGGAAGACCGGGAAGCGGTCCGGTTCTTTATGCGGCTGGGCGGTAACGAAACCCTGGACTATTATGAATATGAGCAGCCACTGACCGCGAGCCCGTTGGACAGGCTGCCCGAGGAATCTGCCCAGAAGTCGGATTACCTGTGGCGTACCAGCGAGCCGGGTACCGACGGCGACCAGACCGCTTTCGTGGATGTGAACTCCATGAATATCAGACTCAGTGCGCTCAACCAGATCAAGTTTCTGCGGGACACTTTCATGGACGAGGAAGGCACTGCCTTTGACCCGACTGAGGTGTTCTGGAGCGACATTCACACCTCCCTGCAGGCGACGATCGATGAGTTTGCCGCGCCCGGCGCACGAATCGGTGTCCGGGGAACGCCCAGTCTGGCGCGGATCAGTACCATAGTCATGGGGATCCGCAATGGCGCTGGCGAAGAGCACATCCTCAGCGACGTAAATGTCTGGGTTAATGAGCTGCGCGTATCCGGATACGATGAGCAGCCCGGCACGGCCGCGGTGCTCAACGCGGACGTTACGCTGGCGGACTTCGGATCCGTCCGCGGCTCCGCCCGCATGCAGACCGACGGGTTCGGATCGCTCAGCAGCACCTTGGCGGAACGGGATCAGGACAATGTTCGGAACTGGAATGTCAACGCTCAGGTCAATCTGGATAATTTCATGCCCGAACGATTAGGCTGGTCGCTGCCGGTCAGTGCTAACCTTAGGGAGAACACCGTAATTCCGCGTTTCGATCCCAACCGGGGCGATATACGCGTGACGAGCCTGCAGGACGCGGTTGAAGCGGATTCGACCCTGTCGCCCGAAGAGATCACCCGAAGGCAGCAGGAGATTTCACGGCAGGCCCAGACGTCCAACAGCACCGCGTCCTATTCCGCCCGTATCGGCAAAAGCGGCTCCCGTTCACGGCTGCTTCGCCACACGCTGGATGGCCTGAGTCTCAATTACTCGTACTCCCTGGCTGAGGCGCGTTCACCGACGCAGCAGTTCCGCAATTCCACCCAGTGGAGCTCTACACTGGCGTACCGGCTGGCCATCCGCCGCCCGCGTGTGCTGCGCCTGTTTCAATGGCTGGATGGCGTGCCGGTACTGAGGATGATCAGCCACCTGGGACTCAATTATCTGCCTTCGTCCCTCCAGTACAGTCTGCGGGCGAACCGCAACTATTCCGAATCCAAGCAGCGCCCCGATCCGGTCCGGCAGCGCAGCTCCACGCTCCCGGTGGATGTACAGTTTCCACTGCGGCCGCAGCACAGCTTCAATCATGCCCGTCAGTTTTCCTTCCAGTACAATCCGTTCGGCTTTTTGAATTTCTCAGCTGAAACCAGTACCAACCAGAGCCTCAATGCTCTGGGTGTGGACACATTGTATTCCGTCATCCTGGTCGATTCCCTGGGCGCTGAATCCGTTCTTAGCAACACTTCGCTGGCCGACCTGATTGCCGACGGGACAATTGATCGGTCTCAGGTAGGCATCAGTGCCTTTGAGCTGGCCGAACTGAGTCTGATCCGGAGTGATCGGGTACTGCAACGGGCTGTTGGCGGAGCGGTCCCGGGTGGCCCTTCGGTGCGTACGGAGAGCTACACATCACGATTCAACGGCACATTCCGACCCCGGCTGACGCGGCACCAGTCATTGAACTGGCTTCAGTTTCAGGACTTTTCTTATGCCGCCAGCTTCAGCTGGAATAACGGTTCTGTGAGCAACAACACCGGGGCCCGCACGAGCACCAATGTGAATCTGCGGGCAGGCATGATTGTTCGTCCGCGCACGCTGCTTGAGCAGTTTGACTTTTACGAGGCATTGCAGGCCTCTGCCCGTGCAGCCCAGACCGCCGCAGATGCGCGCCGTAAGGACAGGCAGGCGGAACGGCAGGCGCGACGTGCGGCGCGAGCGGCCGCCCTGGCTGACACCACCGAAGCTCCCCCGGAGGATGAAGCCGATGAACGGATTGCCCTGGAGGCTGCCGACGATACGACGATGCGCCGTGTGACCCTGCCTCCGTGGCTGTCACCCAAGGCCCTATTCAGGAAGGTGTTTCTGGGTGTGACCAGCCTGGAAGAATTGAATGTCTCATACAGCGGCACCCGAAGTTCGTCCGGCACCAATGTGGGGCAGGTCGATGAGGAAGGCGAAGTGGCGGTAAGCTACAGCCTGCGGGATGCAGTGTTTGATGGTCGGGGACCATCGCTGAGATACCGGCTGGGGCTCGATCGCTACATCAGTGCCGAGCAGCGGGTGATAAATGAGCGCCTCCAGGTGGTTGACGCGCTCTCAAATTCGGATCGCTGGCAGGCCCGCACCAATCTCAACCCATCCACGGCCCTGCGCATTAACCTGAACTGGACCTTGGAGAATACCCGGCGTGAGCAGCTCACCTACCGGGTGCTTGAAGATGGCCTGCCCGGCGCGGATACTACCCAGGCTGGAGATACGCGTGCCTCGGTATGGGCCTTTGGTGCCTCTTACGAGACCATGTTCAACCGGCATTTGAGCCTTTGGGAGACTGACTGTGCCGAGGTGTGTCTTGATGCCGACACGCTCCAGTCGGGAGTACTGACCAACCGCGTGATATTTGCGGATTTTCAGGCCAGCTACCTGTCGTTCGGCTCCAGCGGCCTGTTGCCGTTCCCGCTGCCCGGCTGGACCGTAAGTTATTCCGGTATTTCCAATTGGCCGCTCATCCGGTGGCTTGCGCGCAGTGCCACGCTGCGTCACAATTACGGAGCCGACATCAGCACCGACTTCCGATCCAACCTGCGTGGGGGAGAACCGGATGTGTTCCGGCTGGCGGACGGGCCACTGATTGCATTTGAGATCCCACACATTGAAGTGGACGCGGCCCGCATCAATGAGCGCTTCCAGCCGCTGGTGGCGGTGGACATGTCATTCCGGGGCAACATCCAGACCAGCGTCGCGTGGAACACGAGCAACATCTTTGCATTGAGCACCACCAATAATGTAGTCACCGAGACCAGCACCAGCGAACTTTCCTTTACCGCCTCATACTCCACGACCGGTCTGCGGCTGCCGTTTGTCAGTCGCCGTCTAAGCAACCGTCTCAACTTCTCGTTAACCCTGTCCCGCTCGGTCAATGATGATCGGAGCTATTTCATTCGGCGCGCCATGGAAGCGGCTATCTCCGAACCTGATTTTGACTTTGCGCGTGCCCTGGAGGAGCCCTTTGTGGATATTCTGACGAGCACCACGCGTTTACAGGCGCGCCCCAGAATCTCCTACCAGTTCAGCAACGTCCTAACAGCGGACATGTATGTCCAGTACGAGGATTTTATCGGCGACAGCCGCCGCCTCCCCTATACATCCATTAAAGGCGGGTTCAACCTGCGCGTTAATTTCGCCCACTAATCTGGCTCCGACGAATCCGAAAGCCGCCTTCGGCTGCCCATTGGGTCGGGTGCCCTACGGGCCCGCATGGGATCTCCAGCGGACGCTGAAGGATCGTCTGCTAACTGCACGCCGGAACCGTGAGCTGCTGCCGCACTTTGTGCTGCTGGTTGAACATTTGCCGGTGTACACGATGGGCAAGAGCGGCCAGGCGCAACACCTGCTGTTGAATGCGGACCGGCGCGTTGACCAAGGCATCGAGTACTTTGAGATTGGTCGGGGCGGTGACATCACCTATCACGGCCCCGGGCAGCTCGTGGTGTACTTCCTTTTGGACCTGAACCGCTTTTACCGGGATCTGCATCGGTTCATGCGGGATCTGGAGGAAATCGTGATTCGGACCTTGGCTTCATGGGGAATTGCCGGCTACCGCGTGTCCGGCAGAACGGGTGTATGGGTTGGCCCGGCGGGTCACGAAAAGAAAATCTGCGCCTTCGGCATCCGTTGCAGCCGCTGGGTCACCATGCACGGATTAGCTCTGAACATAAACACCAATCTGGCCTACTTTGACCACATTATACCCTGCGGCATCTCGGACCGGGGGGTAACCTCATTCCAGACCGAGCTCAATTTCCGCTGCGACCTGGCGGCCGTGTCCCGGGTCCTGTGCAGTCACTTTGCCCATGTCTTCGGGGCAGACATGGAGCTGCTGGATGAACCTGATGCCTATGATGTGCTGGAATCCGTCATTGATGTGCCGGACCTGGGCAACACCCTGCAATCGCAACCGTTCTCATGACCGAAAGTGCAGTCTATGCCTTCGCATTCAACATGGCCGCCGAGGTCCTGCGTGCGCAGCATCCCGAGTCCGAATTCGGACGACTCAGTATCAGCCTCTATGATCTGAAAACCGGTCAGGAGGCCTACAACATCCACTACGACCCGATGGAAGAGGACTATTGCCTCTGCCGGGTGCTGAAATCCGAACCTGCCGCACAATTCGGCGATGGTCCGGCTGACTTGTTTTTCAGTTCGGAAGTGGAAGTCATAACCGCCTGGCAGACCTCGGAGGAGGCCGCTGGAGCCCTGATTGAGCTCGCCCTCCAGGAAAACCTGATGCCGCAGATCAACTATATGCTCAATGCTGAGCCATCACTTGGCGGGCCGCAGCGGCCACCAGACACCCCCAGCCCGCCATTAGGCAGAGGCCGCCGAAGGGCGTAATTGCCCCGCGATGTTGGTCAGTGCAAGGAGAGAACAGGAACACTGCACCATGCCCGCGATAAAGAGGATCCCGGCAGCCCGTATCCACGGGCCGCCCCTCCGGGTCCGTGCCCATGCCAACGGGGCCACCGCGTGACCCATCAGAAACCCTGCCGCAGTCATCCGGTGGATATTCAGCTCAAGTTGCCCACCTATTTGAGCCCAAGAATCCGCACCTTAGAAACTGTACATTCTGCGATGTGGGGAATGGAACGCAAACAGTGCCCCGAAACGGTCGTGATGTGGGGCAGGGTCCCTATTTTGCTGCGTCAAAGGGGTCATTTTGAGATGCCGGTGGGTGCGACACCTAACAAAGTTCCTCTGGCGCATATTCCATCCAGACCCGAGCATCTACGAGACCGAACTCGGTGAACGCTATGAACGCCGTGCCTGACCGATACCTGTTGAAGGGATTCCGGGTTGACCGGCCCTAAATGTTCTGGAAAGTCAGAACTGGCGGACTGCGGCCCTTTCGGGCCGATTTCGCCGGCTGGAACCCTGACCAAACGCTCGAGCTCTGAGCAAATTTGGCCTCCGTAGCGTATCCAGCCCTCCTGCCCGCTCCCTAAGTAAATTCGGGCGCGACAGCCTATTTGGATCACGCTGGAACGTCTTGCTATTGTTGCCTTTCATCTGACAGATACTTGATCATAAAATAAGGGTCCAATATCGGTGCCCGAGCCACACCTCCCAATGATACGGCTAAATCCTGCTCCAGGTTGCTCGGATTGCTGACCTGCCTGAACAAACCACGAGTTTCGGCCCGATCAATCACAAAGCCGTGAGACGGATAGTTGCTGGCCAAGTAATAAACCTTATCCATTGAAATATTCCTACCGGCATGAATCAGTCGCTCTCCATACTTCTGTGCGACATTCATCGCTCTACCGGCTTCGCCCAGATGCAGTGGATCAATCTGCCCGTAAATGGGCGTGAACAGTCCGTTGGTAAGCTCAGTGGCGATCTTGGCACAGGTTTGGGAAGTTAGGGTTAATCCGCTCCTGAACTTGGTCTTCACAAAGAAATCCTCGAAAGAATCAAAGGCTCGCTGTTGTAACTGCACCAGCGCATCCAACACGACCAGTCCAGACTGTGTCTCGCCCAACTCGTCCTTCTTGGACAACTGAACGTCCAGCGGACCCAGTTCACCCTGATCCGTCATGATCAGTTCATGCGCTCCAAGGGCCAGCAGTGTGCCGGCGCTCTTGCAAAACCCGGTCACGAATACCGAGAATTGCTCGTAATTTGACTGCAGATGCCGCGCAATAATGTAAGCTGCATCCGCATCCCCTCCGAGAGTGGTCAGGATTAATATCACATTCTTTCTTTTACTCCTACCCTCACTCACGACTCGGAGCCGTTCGGCGTTCACGCGTTCTATTGGGCCATTGAACAGGAAAACGTCGGCATCCCGCGACTCTGCGACCGTGTTGGCCCTTGCTACTACGACATCTGGATCCCAAAGCTGCGCTGTTTCTTGGTCCGACAGCTCAATGGTAGCATCTGAATCTGGCATGACAGTTTGGTGCCCTGATTTTTTTGCAATGCTCGTCAAACGGTCCCCGGCCCCATCGGGGCACACAAAGGCAATACCGCCGATCCGCTGCTGATTTCTTCACGGAGTCACCCCTGCGCCCGGCCTGTGTATTCAGATCACAGTGGCCCTCCGAATTCACCCACATGCCAGCCGACCTACTGTTGACAACCGGCTTTCCCTGGTAAACACGGTATACTGGCTCAAGCCAAACATGATCGGGCCCCACTATCCCATGGGAAGGATGAGGATCCGGTGCGGCTGTTCAAGACGCTGCGGTAGAGTCCGGTCATGGATCAGTTGCAACGTCCGTGCCCAGATTCGGTAATCGTGGGAATATGGGTCGGGGGACCATTGCGTGGTATCCCCCGCGCGATGCGCGGTCGGACGTACGTTATTGACGCGGTCGGACGTACGTTATTGAAAGGTGACCCGGGCACCATCAAAGGATCAGAGCGCCGAACCGGGACGGGTATGGGTGATCCCCGTTCGTGAAGGCACGCCGCCCAATGCGTCGGCCATTGAGAGGTGTCTGCTGACGACTGCAGAGTTGTCTGTCAGTTGGGAAGGCTGCGGAGATCATCAAGTTCTATGATTTGTGCTGCCGTACGGAGGTGACCTTTCGGGCACTCAAGATCGGCTGCCCTGTGTGCGCAGAATCCCGAGTCCGAATTCGGACGACTCAGTATCAGCTTCTATGATCTGGAAACCGGTCAGGAGGCCTATAAACGTCCACTACGACCCGATGGAAGAGGACTATTGCCTCTGCCGGGTGCTGAAATCCGAACATGCCGCACAATTCGGCGATGGTCTGGCTGACTTATTTTTCAGCTCAGAAGTAGAAGTCATAACCGCTTGGCAAACCTCGGAAGAGGCCGCTGGAGCCCTGATTGATCTCGCCTTCCAGGAGAATCTGATGCCGCAGGTCAACTATATGCTCAACGCTGAGCCGCGACTCAGCGGACTGCAGCGGCTACCAGACATCCCCAGCCCGCCATTAGGCATAGGCCGCCGACGGGCGTAATGACCCCTACGGCCGTGATGTTGGTCAGCGCAAGCATATACAGGGAGCCGGAAAACAGCACCATGCCCGCGATAAAGAGCATCCCGGCCGCCCGAATCCACGGGCCGCCCCAGCGGGTCCACGCCCATGCCAACACCAAAAGGCCCACCGCATGGCTCATCTGGTAGCCCGCCGCAGTCGTCCAGGTCTCCGGGTGCGTCAGATCCAGCCAGTGCGCCCCAAATGCGCCCAATAGAACTGCGAGTCCGGCACTTAAGGCACCGGCGGCAAAGAAGAATCGCGTCATGCGGAAGAAACCGCTGAAACACCCGGCCGGCTCAGACCTGCGGCTGAATATTGAACGGAACTGCCGTGCCGTTGACCTTTAGGACGTAACTGCCCGCCGTGTAAACGCCATCGAGCATCAGATACAACCGGTACGGACGCCGCACATTCATGCAGACGGTATCGTCGGGCCTTCGCATATCCAAGGTAGCTTCAATCAGGTTGCCCGACCGCTCCTGACTGAACTGATGCATCTCCATGCAGGCATCTGGAAAAGATCCCTTGATCAATACCTCAACCTGTACCTCATGGGACTCGTCCGTAAGAGGGGCCGGGCGAATTACTACCGACTCAAAAGTGGCTGGCAACAATGTAAAGGAGCCATCTGCAGGGGGGGCGGCCAACGTCAGCGTACGCCGCCCGTCCGGGGCCTGCCCTTCAAACCTGTGTCCGAATTGCGCATCAGGATTCCGGTCCACAGACCCGCGCGGACCGCTACAGGCTGCGATCAGGAGAAGACAGAAAAGTATACCCAATCGGTTCATCCTGCGGAGATCCGGGCAAACGTACTGTCAATCGACTCGCACGGAGCATCGCCCCACAGCCGCTCCAGATCATAAAAGGACCGGCGCTCCGGCGTGAAAATATGGACGACCAGGTCCACATAGTCCATCAGCACCCACTGCCGATGATCCGCCCCCTCAACATGCCATGGACGCTCCCGGAATCTGTCGCGCACACGGGTTTCCACCGCTTCCACGATAGCTTTGATCTGAACATCTGAATCGCCCGTGCAAACCACAAAGTAGTCCGCCATTCCGCTGACCTCACGCATGTCAATAAGCACGATGCCTTGGGCCTTCTTTTCCACAGCGGCAGCAATGGCCTCGTCAGCCAGAGCACGGACGGCGGTTTGGGTGGTGCGCCTTTTGTCACGCGCCTTGGATACGCCGCTGCTCATGTCCGGCTCGCCCATCAATCAGGAGTCTCACTGAGCGTGTCGGCGACGAACGGGGGAATCAGACCGTAGTCCTTGCCGATAATGATGGACGCATCCAGATGGTACTCGTCGCGGATTTCCTGGCTGATGCGATCCTCCGGCAGGCCCAGGGTGGCGACAATATTACGCGAGATATCCAGATTGCCCCTTCGATCTACCACGATAGTCTCTTCCTGGTCAAAGGATGAGTGATTACCGACCCACACCACATCATAGTTCTTCGTTCTCAAGTAGGTCCGCATCCGTTCAGCCACCCCATTTACGCCCACACCGTTGCGGACTTCCACCTGGTACACATCGTTCGCGGACGGATACGGGGATTCGATCTGCAGCGAAGGCTGCTCAGCGGCAGGCAGAAACCGGTTCTGCAGAAATGAAAACACCAAGATGACCACCGCCACCGCGAGTATGGCCGCAATAAACCCGATCAGCAGCGTGCTGAGACGCCCCATGTGGGTGCGTGATCACTCCTGCATTACCAATATCCCATCCGATGCAGTCCGCGGTAATGCCGCGCGTACGGACTGTAGCCATAACGGTCATAGCCCATACGTCCGTACCCACCGTAACGTCCGTAAGGATTCTGTCGGACCTGCAGCTGCAGATGGATGTTCTTGGCCGGCTTCCAGTCTACCTGTGCATTACGCAGGAATATGCGCGGGCCAGCATTCTGGGCAAAGCCTGCCTGATGCACGATCCGGTTCTGCGGCGAGTAGGCCATGGCCACATCCATGCGGGCCGCCAGCTTATCACTAAACTGCCAGGCCATGGTGTTTGTGTACATCCCCATCGAATACCCCTGACCGCCGAATGAACCGGCTGACATCTCAAAGCTGTGGCTCATCTGGAAAACCTGGGGATTGAACAGCCTGCTGAAAAACGTCCCGATTTTCCCGGTTGCGTCGTAAAGCCTTGCCGGCGGGTGCGTATCGGGCACATTCTGCCTGAACTGTGCCTGAACAGGCACGGCCATCAGGACCGCCAATCCGAGAATCACCGCTGATCTGCGCATCAGTACCGAAATCTATTAGCAGGAAATGTAGCCAATTGCTCTCCGAATGTCAATAACATATAGCGCGCTGGTTGGTTCAAGCCCGCACCGACGAATTTCTGGCGATATGGCTACGGCCCTGAAGTGAGGCGAAATGGCACCTGAAGAGGCTAGCATTGAGGATATTGAACCGCTCCGAGTGCGGATCGACGAGATCGACCGAAAACTGGTCGAATTGCTCAACGCGCGGTCGGGACTGGCGAACCGTATCGGACACATCAAGAAGATCCTGGGGCTGGCCATTTACGACCCTTCCCGTGAGAAAGATGTTCTGACCTATGTTGTTCGCGCCAGTAAGGGTCCGCTGCCTGATCCGGCTATTCGGCGGTTGTTTGAGCGTATTATTGATGAAACCCGATCGCTGGAGCGCCAGCGCTACCAGGACCCGCCAGAAGAATGAAACGCATGCTGAAAGTGTTGCTGCTGGGCTGTCTGGGACTGGGAATTTTCGGCGGGGGGCTGGCCGCATGGATACTTTGGGGAGACAACACCCGGACCTACGCAGACGATCGGGGGGTTCATCTGCCTGTCGGCACCCGACTGTCGGACGCAGCAGATTCGCTGATGACGCGAGGCATTCTTGACAGACGCTGGTCATTTGTGCTGCTTGCGGAGGCTACCGGATGGGGGGATCAAATCAAGGCAGGACACTACACCTTCACTGCTCCGCAGTCCAACAAGGCCATCTTGGACAAACTCCGGTTCGGGCAACAGACATCGGTGCGCATAATGATACCGGCCGGCTCCCGGCCGGAACGGATTGCCGGCCTTGCCGCCCGCAATATGGCTTTCTCCGCCGAGGAATTTCTGGCTGCACTGAAAGACGCGGAACTGGCCGCCTCCCTGGGTACGGACACCCTGCATCTGTTTACATACATGCTGCCTGACACCTATTACGAATTCTGGCTTACTGATGCCCCCGGCGTGGTACGTAGGATCAAGCGTGAGTTTGACCGTTACTTTGCGCGTGAGCTAGCGGACTCCGCCGCCGCCCTTGACCTTACGCTTCCTGAGGTAGTCAGTCTGGCCGCCATTGTTGAGTGGGAGACCAATGTGAATCAGGAGAAGAGTACCATTGCCGGGGTCTATTTGAACCGTTTGCACAGGCAGTGGCCGCTGCAGGCGGACCCTACCGTCCAGTACGCACTGATCGAATTGGAAGGCGGCAAGCGTCGGCTGTTGTTCCGGGACTATCGGATAGATCATTCCTACAACACGTACCGGTTCAGAGGCCTGCCGCCTGGCCCGATTACCAATCCTTCGCGTTCGTCTCTGGAGTCAACGGTCCGGGCCGGAAGGCACGACTACATGTTTTTTGTTGCCAAGCCAGGGGGTGGCCATGCATTCAATGTTACGCTGAGCGGACACAACCGGGACGCGGCAGTATTGCGGCGCTATCTGCGTGAAAGGCGGCGGATCGAGGCTGCGGCCCAATAGCGGTTTACAACCTGTACGTCAGCTGCACCAGCACCCAGTCGCGTGTTAGTGCTTCATCAATCTGCAGGATGGCATCCTGGCGCGAGCCGAATTCATCTTCCGGATATGCGTACCAGGTGTCATCGCGGGTCTCGGTCTGCACTGCAATGTCCAGGTGCCATCGACCGGACAGGTTCACCCCCACTCCGAGGTTCAGGTAGACCCGATCCCGGTTCAGCTTCGCGCCGCGACTCGTCACCGGAATCTCCTTGAGGGGATCCGGGCGCACGGCTGCTCCTCCGCGCACGGTGGCCCAGCCGAAATCAATCTCGGCTCCGAGGCTGGTGTTGATGCTTACTCCGTACTGATCGTCGATCTGCCGGTTGAGATCCCGGAACAACTCATCCTCAGTATCGGAATAATATTCCATCTGACTCCAGTCTACCACTTCCAGGTCGCCTATCAGCCGCACTCTGCCCAGAGAGGCATGCACACCTGCTCCGAGTCGCCAAGGCGAGAGGAATTCATAGTCAAAAAAGCCATTGCCCACATCGTCTGCCCGGTTACCGTATGTAAGCACGCCGCCACCATCAAATTGGGTAGTAAAGGAGGCCCCATAGCTCTCCTCAATATAGGTCCAGGTAGGGCTTTCGATCACCGCACCCAGCCGCAGAAATCCTGTCGCCTGCCAAGATGCACCCAACTTAAGATTAAGGCCCACCATGTCACTCTCCAGGCGTTGGGTGTAGGTAAGGTGGTCGAAACCCTGCAGCAAACTCCCATCATCCTGCAGGACGTTGTAGTCGTCAATGCCGTTCTGGTCGAATTCATCAATCTCCTCAAGCGTATTGTAGAGATTGTAGGCCCCGATTACCAGATTTGCCGAGAGGCCCACCATAAGGCCGCGCTTAGCTTCTACGGCCATGCCAATTGCGCCTTCATACAGCTCCCCGGTATCATGGACAAAGCCCTCCTGTCGGATTACGGTGCCTGGGATTACCGCTTCCAGAAATGGGTAATCCCCATTGCTTAACCGGGAGGGGAAGAACTCAATCATTCCCCCATTGAATGCCGCGAAAGACAGATCATTAAGCTGATCCAGCCCGCCATCTTCAGTCAGACTGTATTCGTCGCCAAAGGGCAGAAACGATGTGGAAATCGTACTCCGGCTGTTCTCCCCGCTGAACGCCAAATTCCTGTTGAAACTTTGGACTTTCGCGATGCCCAGACTGAAGACGAGCGACCCCTGCTGCACAGGCACATCATGGACGTAGCTCAGATTGCCCAGTCCGGCAAACTCATTTCTGCCACTCAAGGCATCCGATGAAAAGCCCGGTGATCCCGATGAGGACTCATTCACTGCGTCCAGCGCAGTCAGCGACAGTGATAGGCTGGAGGACTGAACATAGCCCAGCCCGGCCGGATTGGAGTGCAGTGCACCTTTAACGCCGATGCCGCTGAATCCCCGCACACCCATGCCAGCCAAATGTGCGCTGAATGCTGAAGGATGGCGCTGACTGAAACGAAGCGCATCTTCGGTGGTCTGGGCATGGGTCCGGGGGGCAGCGCATAGCAGGCCCACCATCAGTCCGGCCAGAAGCCCCTTGCGCCGCAAGGCTGCATATAATAGATGGATGTTACGCATGGTCGTTACGAATTGAATGAATCTTCCCCAGGGTTGTTGAAAAGTGTGCCACGCTATGGCGAAACGCCACTGTAGCCCGATTAATTTGTCGCGGGTCGCCTAGTTGCCACCCTTGCGCGAAGTGCGGCTGCTTGAGGAGCTGCCGCCGGACGAGCGTGCCGGTGAAGATCGGGTTGGCGTGCGGGATACGGTTCCGCCTCCACGAGAGGATGAGCCGCCGCTCGATGGCCGGGCACGCGAAGTCGGCCGGGTGCTGCTGGACGGCCGGGCACGCGAAG
>JAPPNA010000125.1:38739-45754 GCA_028873925.1 Bacteroidota bacterium
GGGTGCTGCTGGATGGCCGGGCACGCGAAGTCGGCCGGGTGCTGCTGGATGGCCGGGCACGCGAAGTCGGCCGGGTGCTGCTGGATGGCCGCGCAGTGCTGCGGGTTGTAGGTCTGTTAGAGCTTACACGCCCTCCGTTGCTGCCGGTATTGCGCCGGGCTGTACTTACGCGTCCTGTACTGCTGCCGGTAGCTGAACGACCGGTGATGCGACTGCCGCGGCTGGCTGTGGTGCCCCGGGAACTGCCGGAATTGGTAACACCGCTGCGGCTCATGGTCCGCGGGTTCGGCTCCTCGCCGTCCGTTCTCCCTCTAACAGCTGTGCGGAGTCCGCCGGTGCCTGCTGAATTTCTCACGCCCAGTCGGGAACCCTCCAAAGCACGGTCGGATGCCACAGAACGACCATAGGTGCGCAGGTAATCGCCACTGGAAGACATGCGACCACGGTCATCGCCGCCTGCCAGCACGCCCCCTCGTCCGATACCAGCACCGCGCGGGCCGTAATGGCCACTGGTCCACCTGTCATGGCGGTACAAATTGCCATAATACCCGGGATAGTAGCCGTAACCCCCGTAATAACCGGGATAGTAACCATAAGCATACGGACTGTACCGGTGCCAGCCCCAGCCGTAACGGTACGGCGAATAGTAGTATGGGGAGGTGTAATACCACGGGCTGCCCCAGCCTATGCTCAAATGCAGACTCGTCCGACCGTAGCCCCATCCGTCGTAAAACGGGTCGTACCAGAACGGATCGTAAAAGGGGTCATAGGTCAGATACGGTGTCCCGTAGAAGCGCGAGAAATATCGGCGATACCGCGTGCCGCTGAGTCCGGCATCAGTGAAGTAGCGGTCCACGACTACGCTGTCCCCTTCCTCGGTCTCATACACGGTGATCTCTTCATACTCCGGCTCGCTCTGGCTGTAGAAGTCCTCCTGGTAGTACCCGGTGCCCATCTGCGTGTAGCACCCGGTAGCGATCAGCGCTAAGCCCAGCACCGTAGCGGACCAGAATGTGAAAGGGTTAATGAGGCGGTCAAATGAAGCGGTCATGGCTCACGCGATTAAGTTCACATCTATTGATACGGTCATCTGCATCCGTTGGGTCCACCCGGACCTGACTGGAAATCGTTCCTGGTACAGAGACAGTGCAAATACCAGGCCAAAGCCGATTTGGGGACCGGCAGTAGCCGGAAAATCGGACCCCGCCCCGACAAATACCGCGCATATTTGCACCTGGATTACCCGTCTGAATGCACAAGCTCAACGGCCAGAAGCAACAGGCGCGACCGGGTCGACGCAGGTGAATCCGAAGGAGTGACTGCTCTTGGTGCCTCCGCGGCCGCACCATTGATCCGCGTGTGGGCCTCTCCTCAGTGATGCTCGCGACAAAGATGCTGGCAGTGCGCCAGATGCATCCCGGAGCAACGAAACCCGCCATCGTGACAACCCGGCCCAATTCATGTTGACGGGGCGATCAGTTTGAGCCGGCGCACCCTATAGTACGGGCTGACAGCATGCTCACCGGCGGCAGCCGTATAGCCATCGGTCCGGTGACTCTTCGGAAATACGCCTAACTCCGAAACGCTCAGCCCTGAGGCCACATCCCGCCCGATGAGCCAATAGGAAATCAGACTAATGCCCCGGATTCTGCGTTACCACGCCGCCTGAAATATCAATCTCCAACTGGGGAATCGGGTACAGAAGGCGTTCCGGAGTCAAACTGAAGCTCGTCGGCCCGTTGTAGGTCGAAATCCGCTGGAAGGTGTTCTGCTGGGCCCCCAACTGAGCATTCATTATGGCGATTGTCTGAGCCTCCGGCAGCCTTACCAGATCGAACCACCGATGCATTTCAAAGGCGAATTCCAGCCTGCGCTCCTTCATCAGCTTCTCCATAAAGCTCCCGGGCGAGTTCGCGTCAATGTCCGAAAGACCCGCACGACTCCGTACCTGATTGATGAGGGAATAGGCCTCACCGCCCTCTCCCACGGCCTCCGCAAGCGATAATAACACATCGGCATAACGCAGCAGAACAAGGTTCACATTAGCTCCGTCCGACTCCGCACTGGTATCAATAAACTTGGTGATGAATCCGCCCGGCTCACGTTCCAAGATGGTGCCGAATGTGTACGGGATCCGCAGGTCCTCTGGATCATCAAAGGCATCAATCAGATCCTGGGTGGCAAACGGGAACAGAATCTCCCGCGTTGAGCCGCCGGCAACAATGCCCAGTTCGTCGGCAACACTCTGGGGTATGAAGTGCTGCCGGAACAGCCCGGTCTGATTGGAAGGGTTAAAGCTGACTTCAAAGATGGATTCGGCCGTATTGTCGTTCCCAGGGCCGTGAATCATTCCGTAATCGCTGAGTAGAGAATGCGTGCCCAGCACTTGGCGCAGCGCGGCGGCCGCTGCCCCGGCGTTGCCACGCTGCAATTCCACTTTCCCCAGCAATGTTAGGGCCGCGGACCTGGTAGCCCTGCCGACTTCATGGTCCGCGCTGCCATCATAGGATTCAGGAAGTACAGCGGCGGCTTCCGTGAGATCCCGCACAATCTGATCGTAAACCTCCGCCGCAGAGGATCGCGCCACGGCAGTCTCCTCAAAGTCTTCCGTCGGTGAAATTCTTAGCGGTGTGCCTCCCCACA
Organism: Bacteroidota bacterium; assembly: GCA_028873925.1. Classification (GTDB taxonomy): domain Bacteria; phylum Bacteroidota; class Rhodothermia; order Rhodothermales; family Bin80; genus JAPPNA01. The sequence continues at coordinate 41,383 of JAPPNA010000125.1, forward strand.
GATTGACCATATGGTAATAGGTGAAGGCACGCACAAATTTGGCCTCCCCTACAATGCGCTCAATCAGCGCCGCATCCCCTTCAGCATCCGGGCCGCGTACAATTACCGTATTGGCAAGATTGATGCAGTTGTACATCGCAGCCCAGGTGATGTCCAACAGCAGATTCCCCGGCACTTCCGCGAAAATGTCCGTCGCCACGCGTTCGGCCTGGTCCGTGTGGTCCAGGCCAGCGTTATCTGATCTTCCCTCAATGATGTTGTAGATGGTCCCGTTCCCATAGATAGATCGCTGCGCCGCATATACACCGGTCATCCCGATCACCAGCTCCTGATCAGTGGAGAAGAATGATGGGGCATCAATCCGGTCAACAGGTTCCACATCCAGGAAGCTGTCGCACGAAGTTTGGGCAAGAGCTGCCAGGAGTACAAGTGCTAAAGCCTTAAGGCCATGTACCGCAAAGCGTTGGCGACCGCCTTGCCCTGAAGCAGGACCCGCGGGTCCTGATCGCAATTTTGCGTTGTTCCACGAGTTCATGGTTGTAAGGATCAATAGGTTATGTGAATGCCGAACGTCCAAACGCGCGGCAGGGGCAGGTGCGGAGGACTTGTAAGTCCTATCTCCCTGCCATCCGCTACACCGGGAATCCTGGATTGGCCGAACAGCGAGGGGCCACCAGCCGAATTGCGTCGCCCTGCTGGATTACCGCCGATGAAGCTTGTCCACATGTGGACATTCTCCATAGAGGTGTAGACCCGTCCGCGGGCCCCCCTGACCCCGAGTCCCTGAAGCAGCCGCTGGGGGAGGTTGTAGGTCAGCGTGATGTTGCGGAGTCGGAGAAAGTCGGTGTCCTGGATGCCGAGACTGGAGACAGCACCAATGCCGGTATCAAATCCAGAGGCACTGGGCGTTTTGCCATCGCCAGGCTCGCTCTCCGATATGTACCGGCCCTCGTACCAGAATTCTCTGGACAGATTGACCCGGCGGAACGGTGCGCCTATCTGGATGATGTACAGGTCCAGTACGGAGGCACCGGCCTGTCCGTTGAACCGGACACTGAGCTCAAGGTCCTTGTAGCGAACATCGGTGTGGAATCCGTAAAAGTAGTCCAGATTCGTGCCTTCCAGATTGACCCCATCGGGTCCCAGAAAATTGCTGATTGATCCGTCGCCGTCGGCATCCCTGTAAAGCATCGTACCCGGTTGCGCACCCGGCTGCGCCGGATGCGTTTCCCCTTCCCGTACAATACCTATATGCTCAACCACATGAATATTCTGCAGTTCTCCTCCCACCGCGCGGCGCAGCGCTCCAAAGAAATTCCGAATCTCCTCATCCCCGCCCAGATCAAGAATCTCCTGATTGTTGTGCGTCACATTGCCGCCTACCACCAGGTCGAAATCACGCGTGCCTAGCACGGCAACACTCGCTGACAGCTCAATGCCATCGTTGCGCATACTCCCGATATTGGTCAGAAAGCCCCCGTAGCCCGATGAAGCGACGATATTGCGGGACAGGAGCAGACTGGTGGTCACATTGTTGTAGTAATCCAGGATCATGCTGTAGCGACCATCCATGAGAATCAGATCGAGTCCAATATCCAGCTGCTCGGATGTCTCCCAAGTTAAACCGGGGTTGCCTGGATCCCCTATGGCGACTCCTGTCAATTGTGCGGCTCCGAGTGAGTGGTTGACCGGTCCCAGGCTCGGTCGCGCGATAAAGTCTGGAATAGCATTGCTGCCTGTGGAACCATACGAAATACGAAGCTTCGCGTCGTTGATAAAGCCCAGGTCCCTGACGAACGCCTCTTCCGATAGCCGCCAGCCGAGCGCGAAAGAGCCGAACGTCTGATAGCGATTGTTGGCCCCGAATCTTGAACTGCCATCCCGCCGCACGGTGGCTGTCAGCAGGTACCGATCCATGAAGGAGTAGTTGAGCCTTCCGAGAACGGAGGCGAGTGCGTTTTCGCCGAATCCGTTGTTTGAAGTGAGGGTCTCCGAGTCTCCAATTGACAGAATCCGCGCGCCCGGAATCTGAAGCCCCGACACATTTGAGGACACGAATTCCACTCTGTCGCGCTGGAGGGTAAAGCCCGTCAGCACATCAACAAAGTGATCCCGGCCGAATTGCCTGCGGAAGTTAACTGTGTTCTCATTGAGCCATCCCCGCTGCCATACCTGCCCAACATTCAGGGTGCTGACCGCCGGATACGTAAAGCGGGGCGCGCCCGCAGGAGCGTCGTAGAGCGATTCATTCTTGTCAGATCCGATATTGGTAGACAGCGATGAATTCAGCGTAATGCCCGGAAAAGCCTCGACCGACAGGCTTACACCGCCCAGCATCCTGAACAGATCATTCGTGCGTTTGAACTGATCGACAGTCTGCAGCGGGTTGCCGATCGGGAAATTGCCCGGCACATAACTGCCGATAGCATAGTCGCCGTCGGAATCACGGATTGGGATAATTGGCGGCAGCAGTATGGCCTGCGCCCATGCGGAACTCCAGTCACTGCCATCTTCGCTGGGACGACTGGACTTCATGATTTTGGACACATTCGGAGCCACATTCAGGCCGAAGGTGATTCTGTCGCTGGGACGGTAGTGCAGCTTCAGGCGGGCTCCGATCCTGTTGAACCCCTCTCCCGGAATGACTCCCGATTCTTCCGTATAGCTGCTGGAAAGCAGATAGGAGACCTTTTCGGTCCCTCCGTGTGCGGATAGGGACCAACTGTGGAAGGGTGCGGTCTGATAGAGCTCATCCTGCCAGTCGGTGTCCGTGGATCCGTCCCACACACTGGAAATCCACTCGGGGGTGGTACCGCCATTCTGCTCAGTATGAAATTGAACGTATTCCTGCGCATTCAGCATCTTGAAGCGGGAGGCCTGGGTGATATTTGACATCCCGGCACTCATGTCCAAATTGATCTGGGCGGTCCCGATCCGTCCGGATTTTGTGGTAACGATGATCACGCCGTTGGCCCCGCGCGATCCGTAAATGGCTGTTGCCGAAGCATCCTTGAGCACATCAATCGATTCAATGTCCGCAGGGTTGAGCATTTGGGCATTCCGCTGGTCGGTCGGAAACCCGTCAATCACCCACAGGGGCTCGTACCCTGCTGATAGGGATCCGATGGCACGTATGGAGATCTGAGCCAGATCACCCGGATTAGCACTGCGATCGGCTACATTTATCCCGGGCATCAGGCCGTGCAGAGCTTTCTCCACCGAAGCGACCGGCCGGGAAGCCAGATCCGCAGCCGAAACTGAGGCAATGGATCCGGTGACATCCTTACGCAACTGGGTGCCGTAGCCGGTTACAATTACTTCCTCAAGCCTCGCCATATCCTCCTCCATTGTTACGTCGATGACCATCCGACCCGCAATGGCCACTTCCTGCGTGACGAAGCCCACGAACGAGAACACGAGCGTCGTCGCATCGTCGGGGATGGTGAGCTCGTATTCGCCATCGATGTTGGTGGCTGCCCCGATATTGGTTTCTGCGACGCGTACGGTCGCACCGCTCAGGGGATCTCCATTGACATCTGTGACGGTGCCGGTTATGGTTATATCCGGCTCCCGGTCCCAAAAGGCTCCTGACAGCGCTTCACCGATGCCGATATCGTATGCAGCCCCTGCGTCTGCTGCCATCGGGGACCAAGCCGCAGCCTGACCTGTCAGGAGCAGCACGATGAAGAGAGTCGGCAGTCGCATAAGCATGGTGCACCGGGTTCTGGTGGTAGGGTCATCCGCACATTCGGCATGCACAGACTGCTTGCCGGATGCATTTGTCGTCACTATGTCCTACCTGCCGCAGATCACCCTGCAGTCCGGCAGACTGCCTTTGCTGCCACCCTCAAAGTATAGCACGGCGTAAGAAGTATCAAGATTTTATGAATTTTTTTTGAGGTAAATCGCCAAGACCGCCAGCAGCGCACAGGATCAGGCTGATCCTGCAGGCGCAACTGCGGCAGGATTTCAGCCGTTTAGGGCTTTATGGAGTCCGCAGGCTGAGGCACCACGGAGGTTATTCCAGCCGACGCTCCCGGCGATCGAAATAACCTGTCGCCGGTGCCGATCCACTTCGCCTCCCGAGCAGCCCTGCTTGTCGGGCGGGATACGGTCGGTGTTGAGACCCATGCGCGGGGTGGGGCCTAAAAAATCTCCGATCTTATGTTAATAACGCAGAATGGGGTTGCAGGGCAATTCCGCGAGCGCGATATCCTGCGGGCGAAAGGGGGACTCTTACCAAGCAGCTCCTGCGTGAGGAATACGGCCGATCCGTCTCTTCCCGGCTGTGCTGTGGACCGGTGTGTATCCGATGTGAGCCCATTTTATTCACCACGGCATCGCCCTGACCTTCTGAGGCGGCATCGGATCA
>JAPPNA010000182.1 GCA_028873925.1 Bacteroidota bacterium
TAACTTCTTAAGTCATCGGCCTAAAACACCGTCAGCAGGGACATTGTTGTCTCTGCGGATTTACAGAGGTGGCAAACTTCCGCATAGACAGATACGGCTCTGGGAATCGCTCACGATTTTCTTCAATGATGTGCTCGATGGCGACTCTCAATTCAAGCCTTGCATCAAAGACCAGGGCACTCGGATCATCGTAATACTGCGCCATGCCCGGCAGCTCCACGAACCCCGTTAGCTCCCGCGCACTGCGCGGATACCACCCCAACAAATACCACGGAGCCGCATTTTCCCTACGATTCGGCTCAAACAGGGCATAAATGTCCTGCTGATGGTCAGTTATCAGACCCGTATTGAAGCACAACTTCTGCCCTATCCGATCCAGCGCAATCTTGTTCTCCTCAACCAGCTCTTGATACGTGTGGAGCACGTAATTGAGCAAGTAGGATTCGGCCTGTCCGTGGAGTTCTTGCGGTACCCCCAATCTTCATCCTCTGCAAGATCTGCTAAGTCCGGGAACCCCTCGTCATAGCCACCCATAAACGCCAGATCAAACAGGAGCTCGGGAAAGCCCGCTGAGTACGCTGATTCCATTGACTAAATCTGATTGCCCAACTTACTGTTATAGCCACTGACATCGCTTCCGTTCCAAATAAGGGCGATTTTCCTCTCCACGCATGAGTCAGAAGGCTTTCGGGTGCTGAACAGCGGTACGTTCGATTCTCCTTTAGCTCCGACTGCAGGGTCCAGGCGCATGTGGCACCTGATTTTCGCCTTTGCCCAAGCATGCATCCTTCGCTGCTCTGTGACACGCAACTGGGGTGTCTCTCGGCGATGGTTTGATTCCTGCCGAATTGCGGGAAGCGGAGGTGCGGGACTGTGCCACCAAGCGCCACTATGCGATTTTGTTGGCGGCCAATAGGCGGATGGTCCGGCCCAACAAAGCGACAGGACTAACGATCCAAAGCCAGAACGTTTCGGTGGGAACGGTCCCGTAGACACCGACGAAGACAGTCGGCGGATCGCTAACCTTCCGACCGCATAATGCGATCAGGTGGGTCGCCGTTGCAGTATTCAATCCGCTCGGAACACATGCCCCAAACGAGTCCAACTCCAGCAATGGCAGAGTACTTGTGCCGTAGCCGGAATTGGAAGCCATTGAAATCAGGATTATCGTGCGCATCGTTCTGTATCAGCAGCAGCCGAATCACTGGCGGCGGATGGTGACGACCGGCTCGGTTCGGGATCCGGCAGGCAGGTTGTCTCCTTATATCGGATATCTTTCTAGATGCGTCCAGCGTGCTCTTCATGATGGCCAACTCCATACTGGGGTGCCGTCGTAAGAGCGATTCGCCCCAGTAATGGGTGCGCGGAATCAACCTGCACACGGGCGGCCCAATTCGCCCTTATTCTGAGTCGCGTGGCAAAAAGCCCAAAACAGCACCGCCACGGTTACACAGGCAATCGGGACCTTCCTGCAACCCGGTCAGCGTTCAGTTGGACTCAAATCCTGGAAATTGGGCGGAGCGGCACATATTTCCGCCGGCGGGATGAGACCTGTTCAACCGCCTGCCTGTCCGCTGAATCCAAACTGTCCCTTTGCAGCCGGGCGAAGTGCGGCTTTGATTGATTCAAAGATGTCTCGCCACACGTCAGGTGAGGCTTGCATAGCAGCCGCAAATCGCTCCTGTAGCCAGTCTTCCATAGAGGGAATCGGCACATGGTAGGTCCGCATGTCTCCGGCCAAGATCCCTTTGGCCAGCATGGTTTCCACTATCCCTTTTGTCTCCAATGGATCAGCGTTACGCGCGACCTCCAAGACTGAGACAATCTGACTGTGAGACCACTGACGGTCTTTGCCGAAGCAGCGAATCGCCCCACCCAGCAGCGCTAGGTCCTCCAGAGCTATTTCGCTCGCTCGTTCCTCGTAATATTCCCTTTTTCTTTGGCGGCCAAAATTAAGGACAGCCTGCCAATCCTGATCGGGGAGCGTTCCACCGTTGAGTTTGAGTAGTTGAGCCGCCGGACTTCCATAACTGACAATGTGGTGCGGCCACCCTTGCGTTTCCTTGGAAATTGCATCAATCCATGGATCAACATCCCCTCTTGCGCCTCCGGCGAGTACGAGCCAGTCGCGAATCACGGCCCGCTCCGACTCTCTGGATAGCCTGCCCAGATTGACCAGATTGCCACCCCGGAATCTGGAGATACCCATAGTGGCGAACGCAGTCTTTGAGTTACTTAGTCCGCCTGCGAGGAGGACTACCGGATGCCCAAATCCTCCATTGTGAATGGCGTTCAGCGTATGAGGAATGGGCGCACCCTTGGGCTGAATCAGTATAGTCTGGGCTTCGTCAAGGATCAGTAGCAAGCCGCGACCCATCGGAGGCGGGTTTAGCAGCACACGCTGTACCGCAAGCGCGGAGGGATCCGGCGTATAGACAGGCCCAGCATCCTGCGAGCCCCCAAGGTTCAATCCCTGTGCCGCCAATGTCAGCTCATCTGCCATCCAGGCAGGATCGTGCAGGGCTCGCGCGTTGATGTGAACGGTCATCCATGTGCTCGTGGAGGGGATTCTACTGAGCACATCCAACAGCGCAGTCTTGCCAGCCCCGGGTGCACCCTGAACAAGGAATGTGGTGCCGCGCCGGCTCCGCTCCGCGGCCGCCAGGAATTGCCGGAACATGGTGCGGATGGCGGTACGTCCATGAAAATACTCGGCCGGTCCGCGGTCATCCGCGTCCAGCGTGACGCGATGTTTACCAGATTGTGTGCGGTAGGCTACCATGCCGCTATTGTTGCCCCGCCTGCATCCTGATACCGTCCGGCAGGCAAATTGTTGTATCGATGGCTCACCGCAACAACAGCCACCTGAAGATGTTTTGTCCCGGTCTGGATGCGCCAACATAGACAACCAACCCTGGGAGGAGGCATCCCGGGAAATCCGGCCAAGCACTTCATTCCTGACTTCGGCGGTTTGGGGACCGTGCGGACACCCATACGGGCCGTAATGGGGTACTGACGCGCCTTTTAGCGTTGTACGATTTTGTAGTGTTCAGTTTTTCCCGGCAAGGCACACTAATACTGCGTGCCGTATCTTGGAGATATCGGCGGTGTCCCAGATTCAGTTGGTTAAGGTGAGGGTTCCGGCTGCGTTCGATGAAGGCGGCGGATTTTGCCAAGATCACCGCATCCCACAAGTGGCAATTAGACCCTGGATGGCCGCAAAGTAACGGAAGTATCCATTGGAGGAAGGCGGCTGGTCTTTCGCTATTGTCCGAAGCGTGCAGCCAAAGGGGTGCGCGAACGGGAGAAAGTGGTCAAGAAAGCTAAACAGCGCTTAGCGGCCGGGGTCAAAGGGTCCAGCCGGTCGAGCCGTTACTTTAAATTGGACCGTAACGCGGTACAGCTCAAGGAGGCGGTCATTGAAAAGGACCGGCAACTGAAGGGGCTGCACGGGGTGTGGATCCGTCTCAAAAAGACCTCCTGCAAAACGCGCAGTATGGGGGATTATGGCAGATACAAGAAGGCTTTCGGGGGCTGAAGCACACGATGGCGGTTCGTCCGGTGTTCCACTGGACTGAACGCCGGGTCAGAGCGCATATTGCGTCGCCATTACAACATCCGACATGCAGGGCAAGCATCGCTGAGCGAGGGTCAGATTCTGGCTGAGCTGCGAGAAGTAGAGGTGTCGGTGGTACGGGACAACACGACAAAGCGCCACTATGCGATTCCTGCGGCCGCCAGCAGCACCAAGATTCGGCACTACAAGGCAATGGGACTGACCGTGCCGATGGCAAAAGACCCGGATCCATCGACGAATAAAACCGACAGATTGCTACCGCCAAGAGCGGCCCGCAGGCTACAAATGTAATTTTCAATCCGCCTAGGGCAGCCATCAGAAATGGGCCTAAGTCCAATCACAATGGGCTTGTTGTACAGCTAATTTCATTTGTAAACCGCAAAAGTCAGGATACTGGGGTGCCGCCGCAAAACCGATTCGCCCCAGACATGGGTGCGCGGAATCAATCAGCACACGGGCGGCCCAATTATTCTGTGTCGTGTGGCAAAAGGCCCAAAACAGCACCGCCACGGTGACACAGGCAATCGGGACCTTCCTGCAACCTGGTCAGCGTTCAGTTGGACTCAAATCCTGAAAATTGGGCGGAGCGGCACAAATTTCCGCTGGCGGGATGAGATCTGTTCAACCGCCTGCCTGTCCGCTGAATCCAAACTGTCCCTTTGCAGCCGGGCGAAGTGCGGCTTTGATTGATTCAAAGATGTCTCGCCACACGTCAGGTGAGGCTTGCATAGCAGCCGCAAATCGCTCCTGTAGCCAGTCTTCCATAGAGGGAATCGGCACATGGTAGGTCCGCATGTCTCCGGCCAAGATCCCTTTGGCCAGCATGGTTTCCACTATCCCTTTTGTCTCCAATGGATCAGCGTTACGCGCGACCTCCAAGACTGAGACAATCTGACTGTGAGACCACTGACGGTCTTTGCCGAAGCAGCGAATCGCCCCACCCAGCAGCGCTAGGTCCTCCAGAGCTATTTCGCTCGCTCGTTCCTCGTAATATTCCCTTTTTCTTTGGCGGCCAAAATTAAGGACAGCCTGCCAATCCTGATCGGGGAGCGTTCCACCGTTGAGTTTGAGTAGTTGAGCCGCCGGACTTCCATAACTGACAATGTGGTGCGGCCACCCTTGCGTTTCCTTGGAAATTGCATCAATCCATGGATCAACATCCCCTCTTGCGCCTCCGGCGAGTACGAGCCAGTCGCGAATCACGGCCCGCTCCGACTCTCCTGAAAGTCTGCCCAGATTGACCAGATTGCCACCTCGGAATCTGGAGACACCCATGGTGGCGAACGCAGTCTTTGAATTACTCAGTCCCCCTGCGAGGAGGACTACCGGGTACCCAAATCCTCCATTGTGAATGGCGTTCAGCGTATCTGGAATGGGCGCACCCTTGGGCTGAATCAGCATAGTCTGGGCTTCGTCAAGGATCAGTAATAAGCCGCGATCCATCGGAGGCGGGATTAGCAGCACGCGTTTTACTGCGAGCGCGGAGGGATCCGGCGTATAGACAGGCCCAGCATCCTGCGAGCCCGCAAGGTTCAATCCCTGTGCCGCCAATGTCAGCTCACGGGCCATCCAGGCGGGATCATGCAGGGCCCGCGCGTTAATGTGAACGGTCATCCATGTGCTGGTGGACGGGATTCTGCTGAGCACATCCAACAGCGCAGTCTTACCAGCCCCAGGTGCACCCTGAACAAGGAATGTGGTGCCGCGCCGGCTCCGCTCCGCGGCCGCCAGGAATTGCCGGAACATGGTGCGGATGGCGGTACGTCCATGAAAATACTCGGCCGGTCCGCGGTCATCCGCGTCCAGCGTGACGCGATGTTTACCAGATTGTGTGCGGTAGGCTACCATGCCGCTATTGTTGCCCCGCCTGCATCCTGATACCGTCCGGCAGGCAAATTGTTGTATCGATGGCTCACCGCAACAACAGCCACCTGAAGATGTTTTGTCCCGGTCTGGATGCGCCAACATAGACTACCAATCCTGGGAGGAGGCATCCCGGGAAATCCGGCCAGGCACTTCATTCGGATCCCCACCGCCTTCTGCAGGCCCCTGCACTTGGGGACTGACTCACCCCCGCTACTCCCTCAGAGGCATCTACAGCCCCAATAGTCTCATATAACGGCGATTGCGCTCAGCACTCTCCTTCGGACTGCCCATGCCCGGCAGCACATCCTGCTCAACTACGATCCATCCGTCATAAGCCCGCTTATGCAGCCATGACAGCACCCTGGCAAAATCCACACAGCCCTGCCCCAGCTCACAAAATAACCCCTTCTCTACCGCCTCAAAATAGCCGAGCCCCTCGGTGCGGGCATGCCTGGCTACAGCGGGATGACAGTCCTTGAAGTGCACATACCAAACGCGGTCGCCAAACGCCTCCAGACCCTCCAGCACAGAGACCTCCTGGTTCCCCGAGCCGTACACATAATGACCGGTGTCAAAGACGAGTCCCAACAACTGCGGATCCGTCATGGCGAGCAATCGGGCAATCTCCTCCGGGGTCTCCACATAGCCAGCGCAGTGGTGATGAAAAACCGTGCGCAGGCCGGTCTGATTCAACACACCCTGGGCGATAGATGCCGCCCCAAGGGCGACTGTTTCCCACTGCCTCATTGAAAGGCCCAGGTCAGGCGTAATTCGCCCGGCATTCCAGACACGCTGCGGCACCCTGCCGTTCGCATCTGCCAACACCAGTAGTGGCGGGTCCTCCGAGTCACCAGCGCGGCTGAGAAGCAGGGCCGTCCGCACTGCACGCGCTAAGCCTTCCTCATGCGCCGACTCTTCGCTTAGCGCGACCGGCACAAAGGCCCCCCGCAACGACAGGCCGCGTCCGGTGATGGCCTGCCTGAGCTGTCCGGGCTCAGTGGGCATGTAGCCCCAATCGCCCAGCTCAGTGCCTACATACCCGGACTCCACAAGCTCATCCAGCATCCGCGCGTACGGTACCTGCCCGCCGCCCAAACCGGCAAACTCCAGTGTCCCCCAAGAGCAGGGCGCATTGGCCAGTTGAAGACGCGCCTCCGACATCACTCCGTAGTTGATGCGGCACTCTGCCGCTCAAGTTGTTCCAGCTGCGATTCAATAGTGCTCAACTGCGACTGAAGCTCCGCCAAACGGTCATAGGCATCCTGGCCCGGTTTGTGATCGCCGCCGGAGGTGAAATTATTCAGATAGCTGAGCTGGTCAATCAGCATGGGCGGGGGGTAGCTGTCTCCCTGCTTTGTCACCAGCAGGTCGTGCAGCCTCGTTGCCGCTTCAGACAACTCCGAAGAGGCCTGACCTTCCAACTGCTCCATCAAAGTAGCCGTGCGCTCCGCTACTTCGCGTGCACCAATGCGTGTTTGCTGTACCTCCAGATTGAAGGCCAACTGGGCCTCCAGATCCTCCTGTGTGACCTTATCGGCGGCCACGCGCGGGTCCATATCCACCACCGCTGTCTGTGTCATAGACCACTGCGCCGAAGATAGGCGAACCGTATACGTCCCGGGCACTGCCATCGGCGCGCCCAGTCCTTCATGGCGCAGATTCCAGGTGAAACGGTGCATGCCGGCCGCAGCCTGCAGTCCGCCGGCTGATGGCCGCATCGGCGGAGGTCCTCGCATGCCCTGCTCAGCAACCCATTCCGGTGCCGGTGACTCCGCCGCATATGAACGGATCACCTCGCCCTGGGAATTTATAATGTCCAGTGTTACGTCACCTGCCTGATCAGCCCGGAAATAGTAGTCGATCATCACACCGGCGGGGGGATACTCGGGGTCCGTTTCGCTGCTACGACCGCTCCGATAGCGCATCCGATAAGCATCCCGCACCGGAAACAAATGCGCGTCCGAACTTATGACATCCTCCAGATCCGCATGCAGCGGGGTCACATTATCAAGTATCCAGAAGCCGCGCCCCATTGTCGATACCACCAGGTCCTGCCGATGGACACGAATACCGGTAACGGGGGTTACCGGCAGCCCCTGCTGAAAAGTCTGCCATGTTGCTCCATCATCCATTGACACAAACAACCCGAATTCAGTCCCTGCATACAACAGGCCCGCACGGTCTGGATCCTCCCGGACTACGCGCGTTGGTGAGTCCGGCGGGATGCCGTTGGTACCATCGGTCAGCAGCGTCCAGGTAGCACCATAATCGGACGTTCGATAGATATAGGGCCGAAAATCCCCCAACAGGTACCGATACCCCGCGACATAGGCCTTAGCCGCGCTGTGTGGGGATGGATCAATAGTCTGAATCCTGCCCTCCGGCGGCATGTCCGGCGGTGTTACATCCTTCCAGGTCTGCCCCCCATCCGTGGTCACATGTACGGGCCCGTCATTGGCTCCGGTCCAGATCACATCCGGGGATACCGGCGATGCTTCAATAACATAGAGCGTGCTGTAATGCTCCTCTCCGGTGATGTCTCGCGTAATGGGGCCGCCGCTGATCACCTGACGTTCCGGGCGGAATGCCGTCAGATCGCCGCTGATGGTCTCCCAGGTACGGCCTTCATTGCGCGTCCGATGCACATATTGGGATCCGTGATAAATCACCGACGGATCATGAGGAGAAATCTCAATCGGCACCACCCGCTGGAATCGGTACGGCAGCTCTCTTGGATTGACACCGTAAAGATTGACCCCGCCCACATAGTACCGCTGGGACTGGCCCGTAATCCTGTTGAAACGGCTGAAGGTCCCCTTACAGTTGCTGTAGACGATACTGGCATCAACCGGATGAGGTACCGCCGGTCCGGTTTCACAGCCTCCAACGGCCTCCCAGTACGCCCTGGGGCCGCCCGGACGTGAGTCCGGTGGAATACTCGGTACGGCAATGGTCGTGTTGTCCTGCTGACCGGCGTAGACCCAGTACGGGAACTGATTATCAATGTCCACCTGATACAGTTCTGCGGTGGGCTGATTCAGCTGCGTTGACCAGGTACGCCCCCCATCAAGGGTAACATTTGCTCCGCCATCATTGGACTGCACCATAATGAGCGGATTGTCCGGATTGATCCACATATCGTGGTTATCGCCGTGCGGCGTGGACACACGCTCAAATTCAATGCCGCCGTTGACCGACTTCCAAAGGCCAAGATTATTGACCCACACGACATCCGCATCCGTCGGATCAGCATCCACATTGGTGTAATAGAACGGGCGACTCATCAGATATCCGGCGCTGTTGACGAAACTCCAGGTACGACCCCGATCATTGGACCGGTACAGGCCCTCTTCATCAGGTTTGGCTTCCACCAGCGCATATACGCGGCTCGGATCCGCCGGCGAAACCGCAAAATCGATCTTTCCGGTCAATCCGTCCGGCAAACCCTCACGGCTCCGATTCCAGGTCCCGCCAGCATCCGCAGATACGTAAATTCCGTTTTCGTCGGCATCGCCGCTGATGATGGTCCACGGCTTGCGCTCGGCACGCCACATCGCGGCGTACACGATGTCAGGATTAGCCGGGTTCAGTTCCAGATCCACGGCACCGGTGCGGTCCGATACATGCAGGACCTGCTGCCAGCTCACGCCACCATCTATCGTCTTGTAGACTCCCCGCTCTGCGTTGGGGCCAAAGGGGTTGCCCAGTGCGGCGGCAAAGACCACATCCGGGTTCGTCGGATGCACGACGACCGCGCCGATCTGTCCGGTCTCGCGTAATCCCATGAACGCCCAGGACGCACCCCCATCTATGGATTTGTAAATCCCACGTCCAATGATCACATTGCTGCGGATTCCATCCGAACCCGTGCCGACATAGAGGATGGCCGGATTGCTGTCCGCCACATCAATGGACCCAATGGAAGCTGTTTCAAAGTAGCCGTCCGAAATATTCCGCCATGAATGACCATTGTCGGTAGTCTTCCACACACCGCCGCCGGTGGCCCCCATATAGAAGGTACCGGGCTGGGCCCGATGTCCCGTCACGGCAGTAACGCGGCCTCCTCTGGAGGGCCCCACGAAGCGAAACTTCAGGTTGCCGAATTCCTCGGCGGATTGCGCCCGTGAGAGGCCCGGCTGCAGCCCCGTGCACAAGGCCAGCATCAGCGCCAGCCGGATTGTCAGCGAATTGAAATCAGTCATCGGTTCGGTTATTCAGGTGGTTTTTGCGGCACCTAAAACTTACGGCTCCATTCATCCGGCCAACGTTCCACGATCACCTTGGTCTGGGTATAGAATTCAACACCGTGGTGCCCCTGCGCGTGCAGCGTGCCGAAGAAACTGTCTTTCCATCCGCTGAACGGAAAAAACGCCATGGGCGCAGCTACGCCCAGGTTGATGCCGATATTGCCAGCGTTAGCCTCGTAGCGGAACTGGCGCGCAGCTGCGCCACTGGAGGTGAAAAGGCATGCCATATTGCCGTACGACTGGGAGTTCACCAGATCAATTGCTTCCTGGAGCGTGCTGACATTTATCAGACCGAACACCGGCCCGAAAACTTCGGTCCTGGCCAGCATCCCGTCCGGCGGCACCCGGTCCAGCAGTGTCGGAAATACCCAGTTGCCGTTTTCAAAACCATCCGCGGTCCGTCCGCGACCATCGACCAGAATGCGCGCTCCCTCCTGATGGGCCTCCCCAATCAGACGCTCAATGCGCAACTTGCTATCGGGCGTGATCACCGGGCCCATCTGGCTGTCCTCGCTCAGGCCGTTGGTGACCTTCCGCGTAACCGCTGCCTCCGACATAGCCTCCCGGAAAGGGTCCCCGGCACCCCCGACCGTAATGGCGAGACTGTTGGCCAAGCAGCGTTGACCCGCACACCCATAGGCGGATTCCGCAACAATGGTGGAGGTCATTTCCATGTCGGCATCCTCCAGCACAATGGCGGCATTCTTGGCTCCCCCTTGACACTGGGCCCGCTTGCCTTGGGCGGCGGAGCGGGCATACACATACCGGGCCACCGATGTGGAGCCGACAAAACTGATGGCCTTAACGTCTGGATGCTCAATCAGCGCATCTACGGTGTCTTTGCCGCCGTGTACCATCTGTACAACCCCGGCAGGCAGTCCTGACTCCTCCAGCAGCCGAACCAGCCACTGACTGGTCTGCGGGACTTTCTCGCTCGGTTTGAGGATGAAGCAGTTGCCGGTCGCAATGGCATACGGCAGAAACCAAAGCGGAATCATCCCCGGAAAATTGAACGGTGTAATGGCAGCCACCACTCCCAGAGGCTGACGGATCATATGTTCGTCAATGCCGCGGGCGATGTCTTCATTATTGTAGCCCTGCATGAGTACGGGGATGCCGCAGGCCACTTCCACATTTTCGATGCCGCGCTGCAGCTCCCCCCGGCTTTCATGGATCGTCTTGCCACATTCTTCGGTAATGGTGCGCGCGATGTCTTCAAAGTGCTTTTTCAGCTTTGCGCGGAACGCGAACAGGTACCCGATCCGGTCAGTCGCCGGCACACGACGCCACCTGGCGAATGCCTCCATGCCAGCCTGCACAGCCTGGTCTACTTCGGCTGCCGGGCTGAGCGGCACACGCACGAGCACATCGCCGGATGCCGGATTGGTCACATCCACATAGTCGCGGGTCGCTGCGTGCTGCCAGTTGCCGCCGATATAGTTGGGAAGTCGTTGACGTGTTTTCATTGTCATTGGCTTATTCACAGGCCCGCCATCATATCCAGGACCTGATCACGAGTTACCTGCCCTTTGCGAAAATTACCGTAACTGCTTCCGCGCCGCAGAATCGTAAACGCGTCTGCGACGGGGAAGGCATGATGGATGTTGTGAGTGATCAGAATGACCCCTACGCCCCGCTGACGGGCCTGGTCGATGTCCTTCAACACGTTATCCGACTCCTTAACCCCCAATGCAGAAGTCGGCTCGTCAAGAATCAGCACCCGTGCCCCAAAATGCACCGCCCGCGCGATCGCCACACTCTGGCGCTCTCCGCCGCTGAGCGTACCGACGGGCTGGGATGTTTCGCGCAAATCTATGCCGAGCCGGCGACAACCGGCCCGCGTAATCCGATCACTTAATCTTCGATCCAGCCGCTGAAATATCCCCCGGCCGCGTGCAGGTTCATTGCCGAGGACAAAATTGCGGCTGATACTCAGATGCGGCACCATGGCCAGATCCTGGTATACGGTCGCGATGCCGCATTTGAGCGCGTCCCTTGGCGAATGGAAATCAACCGGCGTGTTATCCATCAGAATGGTGCCGCTGTCCGGCCGATGGACCCCCGAGAGACACTTGATCAGGGTGGACTTGCCGGCACCGTTGTCTCCCAGCAAAGCCAGCACCTCGCCCCGGTTGAGCTGCACGGAAATGTCCCGCAGCGCGATTACCCGCCCGAATACCTTCCCCAGATTGCGGGTTTCCAGCAGTGGAGCGTGATCAGTCATCCTTTCAGGGCCCGCCTGCGCACCCAGTGATTAACGAGCACGGCAATCAGCAGCATGGCCCCCAGAAACACCTGGAACCAGTCCGCATCCACCCCCGCAAACACAATACCCTGCCTAACCATCCCGAAAATCAATGCGCCGATAGCCGCCCCGATGGCTGACCCGTAGCCGCCGGTTAGGAGCGTGCCGCCAATTACGACCACGATGATGGCAAAAAACTCCCGCAGCTCACCCCGCAGCACATCGGCCCCGTTAAAGCCGACCGACTGGATGACTCCCACCAGCGCTGCGGCCAGGGCGGTGCCGACAAAGAGCAGCACTTTCACTCGGGGCACGGGCACACCCACGCTGCTGGCGGATCTGGCATCGCCGCCCGCCCCAAAGATCCAGTTCCCGAACGGCGTTCTGAGCAGAATCCAGGTAGCCAGCGCAGTCAGCACGATCCACCATATTATTGATACGGGCAGTTCGGCGGATCCAAACGGGATTTCGCCCGCAAACAGCCACCGGGCCGCACTGTATCCCGGCACCTCCTGCAGGCCTCCCAACTGGGTGCGGCCGGTCACCAGCCGGGTGATGGCAATCGTGGCTCCTCGAAAAACAAACAGGGTGGCCAAGGTAACAATGAAGGAAGGCAGGCCTGTTTTGACCACCATGATGCCGTTGAACAGGCCAGCCAGAACGGCAAAAGCCATCACGGCGACAAACGCCAGCCAGATATTCCATCCGAACTGTACCGCCAGCACGGTCAGCAGCATCCCGCTGGCACCGATAATGGACCCTACCGACAGGTCAAACTCACCGCCAATCATAAGCAGGGCCACGGCGGCTGCCAGGATCCCCAATTCTGCGGCGACTTCCAGATAGGTGGCCGTTCCGCGCAGGCTCAGAAAGCCCTGATCTCCGGCGATGATGGCAAAGAACGCCCATACCGCAACCGCACCCCCCAGTGCACCCAATTCCGGGCGCGCCAGGATTCTGCGCAACGGATGCGTGTGGCGCAGGCGCTCTTCCATGCGTCGGCCGGTTACCGGGTCCCCTGCCGTGTCAGCGTACGCAGGCGATCCACATTATCTGCGGTCACAAAGCCGGGGCCGGTATGGAGGCTCCGGTGAGCGAGCAGGTTTTCATTGCGCAGGTACAATGATAAGAGTACCACCGGCATGTAGCCCTGCATATACTGCTGCTGATCGATGGCAAAGAGCACGGTACCCGCCTCGATGCCTGCGAGGATTTCGGGGGCGATGTCAAAGGTGGCAAACAGGATATCTCCACTGCGCTGGTCAAGTGCATGCAGCGTCGGTATGGCCCCGGTCGGTCCCAGTGTCATCAGCGCGTCCAAGGTCGGATCTGCGCGCAGCGCGGCCAGAATCCGCTGCTCCGACTCGGTCGGATCGGCCAGTTCCACCGCCAGCACCTCCGCTTCGGCCCCGGCTGCTTCCAGCGCGGCTGCAAATCCGGCGCATCGCTGATCGAGCGCGAGATTGCCGACCTCCTGATTGATACACAGCGCTCGGGTGGCCCCCACTTCCGCCATGCGCACGCCACCCTGATAGCCCGCCTCATACTCCGACTGGCCGACATGCAGCAGTGCCCCTAGACGTTCCGCGTGCTCACCGCCCGAATTGATGCTGATAAAGGGTACCCCGGCATGATTGGCTGCCATCAGTGCACCTTCCAGCGCGCTGGCATCCGGGATACTTACCACCAGCCCGTCCGGGTTCGAGGCCAACACGGCATCAATGAGCTGCCCCATTGTCACCATATCAAATGACTCGGGGGCCTGATAATCCACACGGACCCGTACATGCCGGGCCGCATCCCGCGCGCCATTCTGTACTACACTCCAAAACGGATCCGAGGCCTGACCATGGGTCACAAAGACAAAGCGCAGACTGTCGGTGCCCCCTGATTCGGCAGGCGGATCCGCGCAGCCGACCCCCCAGCCCATCACAATCAGCACTACCCCGAAAAGACTCCGCATCGAGCTACAGGTAGTGGCGCTCACGGCCTCGCATATCCTCCCAGGCCTTCCGTGCGGACTGCACATCGGCCATCGTGCTGACTTCTGCGACCGGAACATCCCACCATGCTTCATATCCGGGTACATCCTCATACCGGTCCGTTTCCACATAGATGACCGTGGTGTGGTCAATGGTCCGGGACGCTTCAAAGGCCCGCACCACCTCGTCATAGGTGGCACAACGAAACACATGAGCTCCCAGCGATTCCGCATTGGCGGCCAGGTCCACCGGCAGCCTGGCTACCGATCCGGCCTCATCGCCGGGCAGCAGTCCGTCGCGCGGGTACGCATAGCGCGTGCCGAATCCGCCCTGCCCCAATGATCGGCTCAGGCCCCCGATACTCTTGAATCCGTGATTGTCCATCAGCACAATGGTGAGCTTGCAGCCTTCCTGAATGGAGGTTACTAGGTCAGTTGACAGCATGAGATAACTGCCATCGCCGACCAGGACATAGACATCGCGGGACGGGTCGGCCATCCTTATACCGAGGCCGCCGGCGATCTCATAGCCCATGGTGCTGTAGCCATACTCCATGTGGTACTGTTTGGGATTGCGGGCGCGCCACAGCTTATGCAGGTCCCCGGGCAGGCTGCCGGCTGCGCAAACCATTACGCTGTCCGGGGACCCCATTTCGTTGATGATGCCGATGATTTCGCCCTGGCTGGGCAGCGGCGTATGACGGATGGCATAGATCCGATCCACCTCCTGCCTCCACGCTTCCACGAGCGTCCGGTACTCCGCCTGATAGTCCGCACTGGTAGACCAGTCACCCAGGTGCGCGCTCAATTCCTCCAGAGCCGCTTTCGCATCCCCCACCATAGGCAGGGCATGGTGCTTGAAGGCATCAAACTCAGCCACATTGATGTTGATAAACCTTACATCCGGCTGCTCAAAGAGCGTCTTACTGGCGGTGGTAAAGTCGCTGTACCGTGTTCCGATGCCGATGATCACATCGGCCGCTTTGGCGATACGGTTGGCCGCAAACGTCCCGGTCACCCCTACCGCGCCCAGGTTTTCCGCATCACCATGCAGCATGCTGCCTTTGCCGGCGTGCGTTTCGCACACGGGGATCCCCAGGTTGCCGGCAAACAGGCGCAGCAGGTCCTGGGCTTCGCTGTAGTGCACTCCTCCGCCGGCAATGATCAGTGGGCATCGGCTGTTTCTGATCCATTCGGCCGCTTGGGCCAGCGCCCCCTGGTCCGGGCGGTTGCGCGGGATGGTCCAGACCCTTTCGGCAAACAGCGCTGCCGGGTAGTCAAACGCTTCGGTCTGCACATCCTGCGGCAGCGCCAGGGTGACCGCTCCGGTCTCTGCCGGACTGGTGAGCACGCGCATGGCTTCCGGCAGCGCGGTGATGAGCTGGTCTGCGCGATTGATGCGGTCCCAGTATCGGCTGACCGGCCGGAAGCAGTCATTGACGCTCAGGTCTTGGGAATGCTCGCTCTCAAGCTGCTGCAGGACCGGAGCCACATTGCGTCGTGCGAAGATGTCTCCGGGAAGCAGCAATACCGGGAGCCGGTTGATGGTGGCCACGGCAGCCCCGGTAATCAGGTTGGTGGCTCCCGGACCGATGGAGGTGGTGCAGGCCAGGGTCTGCAGACGGTTCTTCATTTTCGCGTAGGCCGCAGCGGTATGCACCATGGCCTGTTCATTGCGCGATTGGTAGTACCGGAAGTCCGGATGCTCCTGGAGCGCCTGACCGATTCCGCTTACGTTTCCGTGACCAAAGATGCCGCTGCATCCGGCAAAGAACTGCTGTCGCACGCCATCGCGTTCAACGTACTGGTGTTTAAGGAATTCCACTACGGCCTGAGCCATAGTGCGACGAACAGTCGGCATGGGTCAGCTGTCTGTGCAGGCCATGCAAGATACCTATTTCAGGTCAATCCGCCCCGCTCCCCCGCAAATACTAAGGCCTCATCTAGGGTCGGCATGAAGTTCGCACAGCCGTGTCGGGTAACGACGATGGCCCCGCAGGCATTACCCAGGCGGGCGGCCCGGTACAGGGACCATTGTTTAACGAATCCGTAAATAAACCCGGCTGCGAAGGCATCGCCGGCACCCAGAATATTGTGGACCTTCACCGGATATCCCGGCACCTCCACCGGAGCCGCATCGGGCGCATGAATCCGCGAACCCTCGGCTCCCCGCTTTTCAATGACCACCTCCGGTCCCAACCCGAGCAGGGTGCGGATGGCGGCATCGACATCGCCT
This sequence comes from Bacteroidota bacterium, assembly GCA_028873925.1. Lineage (GTDB taxonomy): Bacteria > Bacteroidota > Rhodothermia > Rhodothermales > Bin80 > JAPPNA01. The sequence continues at coordinate 16,153 of JAPPNA010000182.1, forward strand.
TCCACATGTGCATCTGACACCTGGAGGCCGACCACCTGCACCTGATCGGGATCGGTAAGCACGGCCGCCTTGATTTCGTCCTCGGTACCGATGGCAACGCGGGTGTGGGCCAGTGCAGCCCGGGCGGCGACCCCGAATGCCCGCGGATCATGCCACTGATCGGGCCGAAAATCCAGATCAAACAGCACCGGCACGCCCGCCCGCCGGGCGCGTTCGGCGGCAAACAGCGTAGCACTGCGGCTGGACTCGCGGGCCAGATTGGTGCCGGCAAATTCAAAGGCATTGGCTTCGGTGACCGGGGCGGCCAGCACATCTTCAATGCTGAGCGCATTGTCGGCGCAGTTATCCCGGTAATACACCAGCGGGAAGTGATCTGGAGGCTCAATGCCCAAAATGACTGCACTTGTGCGTCGGCCCGGTTTGCGCGGGATGAACCGGGTGTCCACCTGTTCGATGCGCAGAAATTCAAGGATAAAATCACCCACCGGATCTTCCCCCACCGCGGTCAATAGCGCGGTCTTGAGACCCAGCCGCTGCGCACCGACGCTGATATTGGTCGGTGATCCCCCGACATAGGCGGCAAAGCTGGTGATGGCGGGGAACGGGGCCCCGACATCGTTGGAATACAAATCAATCGATGAGCGGCCCATGGCCAGCAGATCATATTTCATGGTGCAACGTTTTTTGGCAGGTTTTACGCGTACCTCAGGCCAAGTTACGACCGGTCCATATGCACCATGGCCTTGATGCAATTCGGCGTGTCAGCCAGCGCAGCAAACCGGTCGGCCAGGTCATTGAAGGCAATCCGATGCGTGATCATCCACAAAGGGTCCAGCCTTCGGGACTCCAGCAGGTGCATGATGGCTGCAAAGTCCTCTGCTGTTCCGTTGCGGCTTGCCCGCAGTGTGAGCTCCCGCCGATGAAAGTCCAGGTCTTTAAAGGCAAAGTCGCCCGTAATCAGCCCCACAAAGACCATTTGTCCACCTGGAGCTACCAGTTGATAGCTGTGGCGCATGGCCTGCCTGGAGCCGGTGGCATCAATTACAGTCCTCGGCAGATCGCCATCCAGCATCTCTTTCAGCGGGCCGGCCACCTCCTGCTGCGCGTTGAGTATGTGGGGCGTAATCCGGTATGCCGCCCTTCTGCGATCCGCACGTACATCCGCGCAGACCACCTTTGCCCCGACCACTTCCGCCAACTGGGCCACCCCCAGACCAATGGGGCCCAAACCCACCACCAGCACGGTATCTCCGCTGCCGAGGCCGGCGCGGCGAATTGCGTGATGACCGACTACGAGGGGCTCAGCCATCGCCAGCAGTTCGGGCCTCAGGGTGTCGCTGGCATAAAGATGCGAAGCCGGTATGCGCAGTCTTCGTGTCAGCCCGCCTTCACAATGGACACCCATCACCGAGAGCGTCGCACAGCAGTTGGTGCGGCCGTGGCGGCATGCGATACATCGGCCGCATTGGAGGTACGGATTAACAGCGCACAGGGTACCCGGCTGGTCTTCCAGCATTTCCACGGCCAATTCGTGTCCCAGCCTGATCGGATAGACCGCGCCCGGCTGCCGGCCGCCATACGCATGTATATCGGTCCCGCAGATGCCGACCCGCCGTACCGCCACCAGTACTCCGTCGCGGTCAGGTTCGGGGACCTCTTCCCAGGTCAGCCTGCCGGGTTGCTGCAGAATCAGCGCCCGCATAGATCAGGCGGATGTCATCTGCTGATACTTGCGCGCGATCCGCAGGGCGATTTCCAGAGATTGTTCCGCATTCAGTCTCGGATCCACATTGGATTGATAGGCGCGGCTCAGATCCGCCTCATCCAGTCCGCTCGCGCCACCGACACACTCAGTTACATCTTCTCCGGTCAGCTCAAAATGCACCCCGCCCAGGTGTGACTTACACACGTGGTGGATCTCAAAGGCGGATTCCAGCTCAGACTGAATGTTGTTGAATCGGCGTGTTTTCATGCCGTTGCGCGCCCGTTCCGTATTGCCATGCATGGGATCACAGACCCACAGGGCGGCTAAGCCCGCACGCTGTACCGCGTCAATCACCGGCGGCAGGTTCTGTTCAATCCTGTGCGCACCAAACCGTGTTATGAGGGTGATTTTGCCGGGTGCATTGTCGCTGTTGAGATGTCGCATGATGGCCACCAGATCCGACGGACTGAGGCCGGGACCGACTTTGATGCCGATCGGATTGCGAATCCCGCGCATGTATTCCACATGGGCGCTCTCCAGGTTCAGCGTTCGTTTGCCGATCCAGGGGAAGTGCGTTGACAGATTGTAGATGCGATGCCCATGCGGGTCTCTGCGCGTAAGTGCCTCTTCGTAAGGCAGCAGCAGCGCTTCGTGACTGGTATAGAAGTCCACTCGGCGCAGGTTGCTTAGCGGCCCGGGGATGACGGTTTCGGCAAAATGCAATGCGTCCCGAACCTTTTTGATGACTTCCTGATACTCGCCGTAGTACGCCGAGCGTTTGGCAAATTCCAGGTTCCAGTAGTCCGCATTGCGCAGGTCGGCGAAACCGCCATCACTCAGTGCGCGGACATAATTGAGTTGTATGGCCGAAGTCTGGTAGGCTTCCAAGAGCCGGCCGGGATCGGGCGTGCGGCTTTCGGGCGTAAAGGGTTCGCCGTTGATGATATCGCCGCGATAGGAGGGCAGTGTAATTCCGTTACGGGTTTCGGTCGGTGCGCTCCGGGGCTTGGCGAACTGCCCGGCGAACCGCCCTACCCTGACCACAGGCAATTGCATCCCGTAGATGAGTACCACGCTCATCTGCAGGATGATCTGGAGGCGGGCGCGGATGATATAATCGCGACATTCTGCAAAGCTCTCCGCGCAGTCTCCCCCCTGAAGCAGGAACCGCCGGCCGGCCGCAGCTTCGGCCAGTCTGGTACGCAGCGATTCGATTTCCCATTTTGTGACCAGCGGCGGCCGGCGGGACAGGATCTCCAGGGCCTGCCTAAACTGGGCACTGTCTTCATAGTCCACCTGCTGCAGCGCGGTTTTTTCACGCCACGACTTGGGATGCCAGTTCTTTTCCAACTGAGCCATGTGCTGATTAGGTCCGATTTCAGTGATACTGTTGGGTGCAATGCATCGTTTCTGGCCTGCAACGCGCAGTGTGGTTCCGGCGTAAAAATAAGCGTCACTAGACACTTTCCATGAGATACTTCGGATTAGCTCTGGCTTTGCTGCTTACGGCGGGCTGTGATTCCGGCGGCGATGAGGCGGACGATATGGAATCCGGCAGCCTTATACTATCTGTGTCTCAAATGGCCCCGTTGCCGGAGGATTATCATCTTGAGGGATGGGTCACCACCCTGACCAGTCCGGCCCGTTCCATTGGCAAGTTTGCCATAGACGCTTCGGGTGCCCTGGTGGATCTGAGGGGTAATCCCATTGAAGCACGCCGATTTGAAACGGATTTTTCGCTTGACAGTGCTCAGGTGATGTACATCACCATTGAGCCGCCGGGCGATGCTGACAGCGCGCCGTCGGACACGCGCCTGATGGGTGGATTGTTCATTGATGGTCAGGTATCGCTTTCGGCTGCGGATTTTGAGGGCATAGAGGATGAACTGATCCTGGCTGCGGGCACCTACATTGTGGATACCCCCACCGATGGCCCGGACACCAACAACGACAGCGGAATCTGGTTTGTCAATCTGACGGGCGGACCTCCGGCGCGCGGCCTGCGCGTAGCGATCCCGATTCAGGGATGGCAGTATCAGGCGTGGACGGAATTTGACGATATAGCCGTCAACATGGGAATCATTACGCATCACAGCCGACCGGATGATTCTTCGGTGCACAGCGGCTCCCAGCCCGGCTACAACTATCCCGGTGAGGATTTCCTGATCAATGCTCCGCCGGGGCTGATATTCCCGTTATCGGTTGAGGGTACGCGCGTTTATGTAACCTTGGAGCCCGAACCGGACCCGGACCCGGATCCGTCCCAGTTTGTCCTGTTTGAGGCCCGCGTCCCGGGCGAAATTCTTCCGGGTCAGACCCATAACATGGCCAATCTGATTGATCGGTTCCCGACTGGAACGGCAGTCGTGATTGACTAAGGGGGCTGCGGTCCAGGCCGCGTGCACAGGGTGTAACCCCCGAAGGCGGCGCGGATATTGTGCGGAGGATATCGCCTGACCTGCAGCTGCCTTGGGAATCCGGTGATACCTGTCACAACAGAGACCCCCATACGGCAGGCGGGATTGATGCCGAATCAGCCCGGCCTGGAAGCTCTGTGCGACGCGGGATTTTCAAGGTCTGTGCCCAGGTCATCCTGGGTTGGGCCCTGCTCATCGCCGGCGCGATGCTCGCCCGCATAGTCACGATAATCCGGATGGCGGGTTCGGATCATTTCACGGACGATCTGATGTCTGAGGGCGTTCGTATCGTGATCTTCCGGCTCCATTTCCAAGTCTTCCAGGGCAGTCTCAAGCGTCATCCAGTATATCCATCGGCTGCGGACCATAAACCACTGTCTCCGGTCGGACTTTCCCTGTCTGACGCGGTCTGTGTTGTCTTCCTGCAGGGTGGCAGGCCGTCCGGGTTCGCTCATCTGATCATATCCGCCATTGGGGCCGGGCACTACCCAAGTTTACGATTATTCCGAGTGCATTTTCAGGAGCGGATCCCTAACACCGAGGCTCATGGCCAAAAGGGCGCGCAAAGTCATCAGGCCGGTGCCGGTCCCCGTCCGGATTGCGCAGCCCCCTGCCCTGCACGGCTGCCCCCGAAGGCTCCAGCATTCCGGGTCCAGATGTCCAGGCTATGGCGCACACCGCCCCAGCATGTTTACGGATGTTCCCGCCAGCGACGGGGAATGCGTCCTCTGCGATCGGAGCAGTGCACCGGACGTGCCGGCCTGGCCCGGTCAGGAGGCGCGCTGGGCCCGACTGCGCTCCCGCATCCGTTCACGCTGGCTGCGCATCTGACGTTCCACCGCTTCCATAGCTTCGGTAGCGGCCTCTGTGACCGAGTGCGATTTGTGCGTTGCGGCGATGTTGGCCGGCTTGCAGTAAAGCACGAGCCGAGCTCTGTATTCGGCCCGGCGGTTGTCACCGCTGACTAACTCCACAGCTATGGAGGCCCCCGAAATGTCGCGATGCCTTGAAGCCAACTTCCGCAACCGCGACTCAAGGCCGGTACGCTGCCGCTGTGGGAGGCGTGCACCCTCGGCGTAATACTCAATGGGAAAATCGGCTTGTTGAACCCTTTGTCCTGCTGATCTTGTGGTCATTCTGCTCAATGGGTTAGCTCTGGAAACCACCGGAATTTACGGCAGCCCGCCGTAAATCCCGCCATACTTCTGACGGATATACGCCAGCCAGGGTCTGGTGGATACAGCCCCGCCTGTAACGGTCTGCACAATTTGGGAGGCGGTCCGGGTTCTGCCCCACTGGTGGATATTGGACGTTAGCCAAGCGCCCAGCGGCCCAAATATGCCGCGCGCAATGTTGTCATCAAAATCAGGAATGGCTTCCTTTGCGCATGCGAAAATCTGCGCCGACATCAGGTTGCCCAAGGCGTAGGTGGGGTAGTATCCGATGGCACCGAGGGACCAGTGGATATCCTGGAGGACCCCGTCGGTGTCAGAATTGATGTTAATGCCGAGGTATTCGCGCATCTTGGTGCGCCACAGGTCCGGCAGTTCCGCAGCACCTACCTTCTGCTCAACGAGCAGCTGCTCAATTTCAAAGCGGAGCATGATGTGCAGATTGTACGTAACCTCATCGGCTTCCACCCGAATCGGTGACGCGGTGACCTTGTTGATGGCTTGGTAGAACGCGTTCAGCGGCACCTGGTCCAACGCCTGCGGGAATGCGCGCTGCAGGTCTGGATAGAATCCGCGCCAGAAGGGAAGGCTGCGCCCGATCTGATTCTCCCAGAGGCGTGATTGAGACTCATGCATCCCCAGGGACGTGCCCCGCGCCAGCAGCGTACCTTCAAGTTTCGGGTCCACTCCCTGCTCATACATCCCGTGACCGGCTTCATGGAGCGTACTGAAGAGGCCGGAGCACAGATTGTTGGCGTGCAGGCGGGTGGTGATGCGCACATCATGTACGGAAAACGAGGTGCTGAACGGGTGTGCTGACGTATCCTGTCGGCCTCTCGAAAGATCGTAGCCGATCCGTCGCAGCAGGCCCATCCCGAAATCCCATTGGGCTGTCGTATCGGTGGTTGTACGCAGAAACGAATCGGTCACAGCGGGTCTGGCGGCAATAGCCTTGACTATCGGCACCAGGTCATTTCTAAGGCTGCCAAACAGGTCGCGTACCTGCGCGGTGGTCATCCCCGGCTCGTACTCATCCAGGAGGGCATCGTAGGGATGCTCCTTGAATCCGATGGCGTGGGCCTTTTCGATGCAGAGTGCGATGATGGTTTCCAGATGGGGGGCAAAGCGGGCATAGTCATCATCCTGCCGGGCCTGTCGCCAGGCGGCTTTGGCGCGCCCAGATGCGATGGCGAGTCTGCTGACGAGGGCTGCCGGGATTCGGCGGGCCCGCTCGTGGTCTTCCCGGGCCACCCGGATCAGGTCCGCCTGCCACGAATTCGGGGGTACCTCAACACAGTGGAGCAAGTCTCCGACCTGTTCGCTGGTGAACTGTTCATGGGCCGCTCTGCTGAGTGTAGCGACCTGTCGGGCCCGAGATTCGGTTGCCGCGTCCGGCATGTTAACTTCCTGATCCCACTGAAGCAGTTCGGCGGCAGCTTCCAGGTCGTGGACGGTATTGAGCAGGGCCAGCAGCTCATTGAACTTTGGGCTCATGTTGATTGCGTGGTGGGGTCTGCGCCCTTGTATGCCCTTTGGCCCGCAATGCTCACCGCCGGCCGGCAGCTGGTGCCTATGCCTCTTCCGCCCCGGACTCGTGGCGTGCGCGCCAGCTCTTTAGGGTTTCGCCGGTCTCCTCATGCTTCCACACGACCAGACCGTTTCTATGTGTTCCCGCCACTATGCAGGCCGCATTGCTCGGTGTTGGGGCCTGCACATCCTGCGTTAGTTTGCCCAAGCCGCTGGGATCTTCAACTAAACTTCCTTCGCCGCGGAGCTGATCAATCCGCTCTATGATCGAGGGCGGCTGATGCTTTCCGACCCATTTGCCACGAATAATTGATCCTTTGAGAATCACCATTCTGGATCCGGCCAGGCGCGCCCGCGCGGCAATCCCCATCTTGGGCATTATGAATTCAAAAATTGGCTCCCGCGGATCCAGTCTCTTCCAAGTTGCAGGTCCGCTTGCGGAGCGGCCGCAGACTATTGTTGCCGCGGCACTGGATGACTTGAACTCCCAATCTCGCGTAAGTACGCCGAATCCCTCGTCCGTCCAGCAAAGAGTGCCTTCGGCCACCAACTGTTCCTGAAGGTGCGCGTAAAGGCCGCCACCTTTCCCGAACCACTTTCTGACCCTTGATCCAGCTAAAACAGTAGTCTTCTTACCTTCAATTCTTGCTTGTGCACCCTGGAAGGAATGTGTAGGAGACACTGGAGGAGGTGGTGGTGGATCGCTTGCTCCCAGCTTCTTCCAACTGGCAGGGCCACTCGCTGACCGCCCGGAGACTACTGTTGCCGCGGCACTGGGTGACTGAAACTCCCAATCTCGTGTGAATACGCCGTATCCCTCACCCGTCCAATGCAAAGTGCCTTCGGCGGCCAACTGCTCCTGAAGCTGTGCGTAGGTGCCGCCCTTCTTTTCAATCCATTCCTTAGCTATTGACCCGGCAATAACCACGGTCCTTTTGCCATCAATTCTTGCACAGGCACCCTGAAAACTCCACAAGCCTGATGGCGCGGAGATTGGTACTGGCGGGTCTGGGCCATTTTCGTTCGGTAGCATTATTTCTGAGGGCCACGATTTTTCCTCAAGGATGTCCAAGCCGAGCACCGGGAGAATAGCGGCGAGATGCGACCGGAAGTTCTCAGCCAAGATAACCGCATCCTGCGCTAAGTCCGGTCGGGATGGACTGGTTTTGTTCATCACCCGGACTCGGCCCGCCCTCGTCACGAGCTCAACCAGTTCACTTTCCACATACAGACCGTGTGCCTTGTTGAAAAATTTGCCCTGATTCGTAAAGAAGTAGGATTGCGTCCAAAATTCATGCTTATCTTGGGCGTTGCGGTGCCGGACTCGTTCTTCCACGGACACGCTCTCTCCTATGTAAGCGCACAGCTCCCCCGACGATTTGTCTATTCCAGCCAAAATGTAGATGCCGGTACGATCCAAATCCTTTTGGCGAAACAGCTCCTCGAGCTTGGATCTTGGGCAAGCAATTGCGTTACCGGTCCAACCCGGAATTTCCGCGGTTCTGATTCCGCTATGCTCGCCCTCCTCAAGCACAAGGTTAACGTTAACAATTGAATTAGATGGCATGGCAATCTGCTCAGAAATTCCGGCTGGGGCATAGAATGTTCGGGTAAAATATACAGCGGCAGGCTGACTGGTCAATGCCGAAAACAGACCAGCTGACATAATCCGTTAGCCCCTGCCCCGCGAAACACGCCTTGATGACCTGCAGCCGTTGACTGCTGCACGGAGTCCAAGATGGTATTGCCGCATTCCTGCGCTACCTGCGGGCCTCTTCGTCCATACGCCATTCGTAGTAGGTCTCTCCCGCCCCCTCAATCTTCCAATCACTCTTGCCGTTAGCGTTATTGCCCTTTACGATGCTGGCTGCCGCACTCGCCGACGAATATTCAACATCCCGGGTCAAATGGCCCAGCACCCCGGTGCTCCGCCTGATCGTGCCGTCCGCCAGCAGCTGCCTGTTGAGTCTCGCGTAGCCGATGTTCAAGCCGACCCACTTAGCACGGACAATCGAATCGCTGAGTACCATCAGCCCGATGCGGTCACCATTGAGCCGCGCTTTAGCATCTACGCCGATTTTCGGCATCGTCAGCTTGAACACCGGATCGACCATGTGAATCTGCCGCTGCTGCAGTAATATCCGAAGGATCAAGCCAGTGGATTCTTCAACCCAACTGGCAGGGCCGCTGACCGGCGCACCGTTGACTATGGACGCAGCCGCACTGGGGGACGAAAAGGACACATCCTCCGTGAACACGCCGAACTCCGGTGTCAGCCAGCGCAAGCGGCCACTCCGGGCCAGTTTTTTCTGGAGCGTTTCATAGCTCCAACCCTTTTGAGCCTGATCCCACGCCCTAACTTTGGAGCCAGCCAGGACCACAAATCGGTGGTCTTGAATGCACGCCTTAGCGTCATTGAATTCAAGTCGCTCCATGGATTCAGCTGGAGGATGATAGGCCGGAAAAGTACGGATCTACTCAACGAATCATCGGACATAGTCAAATCAATGGCTATTTGCCACAGCTCAAGAAATGATGGGGATGCCGCAATACACAGCAGCTTGATCAATTCCGGCCTTGCCGCTCTCCATAGTTCCGGCAGCACGCTGAAAGATCCCGAGTCATACGTGCGCCCAGACAGTAGGGGCTTGCGCAATCAGTGTTCCCCATGAATTGGGTGGGGCTAAGATTTGTCGGGATCCTTCCCTACCTCTCAACTGGACTCCGGGCGTGCTTCCCATCCCTTCAAATTCGCATAGAAAACCAGCGCCTCCTACTTAGCCATCAGTCAGCCGCCCTGCAGACACCTGAGGCGCGTAGCGTTGGGGCGATCAGCCGCCACGCTGGTCATGTCCAGTCCAATCGTTGCGAGTGACAGCTAAGCCCAAGCGGAATGCCCGCCTTCGCGGGTCGTCCAGCCCGGCCCGGCCCGTTCTGGAGAATGACTTCACACCTTGGAGTTGTGCCCATTGTCTGCGCCGAGGTAACATGTGAGGGCGCTAGTAGTACAAGTGCGCCATTACTCCAGGCGAAAATTGGCCCATTCTCGGCCATGATCCGGGAACGGGGAGGCATTGAGGCTACTTGTGTGCAAGTGCCGTACCTCGCGGACCAGATGCCATCAGCAGATTCTCCTGATTATCAGCCATAAGCAGGCAAAAAACTCTTAGAGTATTGGATGCGATATACTGAGGAGGAAATCAAGCGACAGCTTGACCTCGCTGAGGACAGTGCTTGGGAATTCAAGCAGGTTGAGCTTGCCGGCCGCCGCCTGAAGAGTCCTGGGCGGGACGATTTAGCAGATGAGATCGCTGCTTTTGCTAATTCACGGGGCGGTGTATTGCTGTGCGGCGTAACCGACGATGGCGAGGCGCAGGGGCTTTCCAGGGACGAAATTGTCAGCTTAGACTCAGCCATCGTTGAAATCAGCACCGACGCAATCAAGCCAGCCGTACGCATCCAAACCTTTCATGTGGGATTTGAAGGGAGTCGGCTGCTGATTGTAGATGTGCCGGAAGGCGATCAACAGTACGATAGCCCCGGAGGGTGCTATATGCGAGTCGGAGCATCCAAGCGACGAATCAGCACCGAGGAGCGAAACCGCCTGGCACAACGGCGGGGACAGGCACGCTTCAGGTCGTACGACGAGTCCGTATTGCAGGATACTGGGTTAAGTACCCTTAACCAATTGCTCTGGAAGCCCCTATTGTCGGCTGAGGGGGCGCGGGATCCTGTGTCGGCGCTGCGCAAACTTGCGCTTGTTACATATGATCAGTCCGGCATAATTCGTGCTACAGTAGCAGGCATTCTACTCTGCACACATAGCCCCGAACGGTGGATCCCCAGCGCCCGGATTACGGCCACTTACTATCGGGGAAGCGACCGGGCTTCCAGACAGATTGATGCACAGGAAATCACCGGTCCGCTGGACCGGCAGATTGCCGACGCTCTCAGATTTGCCATCCGTAATATGCGTATAGCTGCACGAAAAGATCCCGCCCGTGTAGACCTACCTCAGTACAGCGAAAAGGCACTGTTTGAAGCTCTGGTCAATGCCGTGGCGCATCGTGACTACTCAATCAAGGGTAGCAAGGTAAGGCTCTCGATGTTCCAGGATAGGTTGGAGATTCACTCGCCAGGGTCGCTGCCAAACAATCTGACTATTGAGAGCATGGTTGAGCGCCAATCCACCCGCAATGAAGTGCTAACCTCGGTTCTAGGACGAATGCCTGTCAAAGGGGCTCCAGGTTCACAAGATCGGCTGTATTTCATGGAAAGTCGTGGTGACGGAGTCTCCATTATCCGGCGCGAAACCATGGCGCTCACCGGATTGCTGCCCGAGTATCGCCTAATTGATGGATCCGAGTTGTGCCTGACTATCCCCTCGGCAAATCAGGAGCCTAGCGCAGCACGGACCCTCATTCTTGTGCGGTCCGATGGAAAACCGTTGGCAGACACTGATGTATTGGTCCTGTACCCCAACAGAACATGGAAAGGTTCGACCACCGACGAGTACGGCGAGGCGACCTTTAACCTGCACACCACCACCTTACCCATGAGGGTGTTTGTAGCTGCTGCCGGGTACGCTGCCCATGTTGAGCGAGGATGGATCCCCAGTAACCGAGCCCTGGCCGTAAGTCTTGGACGACAGCCGGACGGGGGCAGCGTCATTTTTCCTGAGGGCGCTGGCCACCTATCGGGCCTGAGGGGTAGACTAAATGCCATACTGGACTCCCACAACAGAGGCTACCTTTACGCTTCAAACATCGCCATCAATCAGGGCCTCCAGCAGCCAGTCCAATTCACATTCGGGGAGGAATTGCGACTGACGGATGCCGATGGTGTGGAAAGATCCGTCCGCATTGTGGACCAACTCGGTAGCGCGGCCCTCATTGAATACGGCCCGTACCCCTCAGAATAATCAGCAGGGCTGCCTGACTATTCGGGCATGAGGCTCCGGTTTGTCCTTCCGCTGGCATTGCGCGCCACCCTGCCCACGGCTGTGGAACCTGCCTCCTGCATCAAACTTCCATGCAGGAGGTATGCACGAAGCAGGTGTGCCGGCAGGATCCTGAACCCACCGCCGACCCGGCAACCGCGCTGATCCGCAACACCCGGATGGATTCTGGACCTGAGTACACAGCATGTCCCGGTGGCGACATTTCCCGTAGACTCGCCCAATGAAATCTTGCCGGCAGGCACTTACAGGTAGACATGCAAGCTTTTCAAAGCCATCAGCCTCCCATACGATGGCGATTTGAATTCCGCTCCGAACGCCTGCCTAATCGATCCGCTATTCTGAACCGCCCCACCGCTACGGGATTAAAGGGGCTAACATCCCACACCAGCCCCTCAGATACCCTTTGGTCGCCATGACACGTTCAATTTGGAGTATTGGGGTATGGGCCGTATTGGGTCTTGTCGGGCCCGGTGCTGCGTACGCGCAGGAGGCCCGCTATGTGGTGATGAATCTTGCGGGGCATCCGGACGATGAGGATGGTGCCACGATGCACTACTACCGCCACGCGCGGGATGTTGAGGTGCACAGCGTCATCTTCACACGCGGCGAAGGCGGTCAGAACGAAATCGGTCCGGAACTCTATGAGGCTCTGGGAGCCATCCGAACCCGGGAGACGGAGGACGCGGCCCGCCGCTTGGGTACGCAGGTGCACTATCTCAATTTCTACGACTTTGGCTTTTCCAAGGAAGCCGACGAAACCTTTGATGTCTGGGGCGGTCGCGACCATGTGACCGCCACCCTGGTGGAGCTGATTCGGAGCATCAAGCCTGATGTGATCTTTACCAACCACGATACGGTCACAGTTGGCCCGTCCAGACAGCACGGACATCATCAGGCCGTAGGGCTGGCAGCCTGGGATGCGTTTGAGCGTGCTGCTGATCCGGAATACCATCCCGATCAGCTGTCTCGTGAGGGCGTTGATCTCTGGCAGCCTAAGCGCCTCTTCCAGCGGTATTGGTCCCGATCTGACACGTTTGATGCGGTTGTGCCGATCGGAGAGCTAAAGTCTGCCGAGGGCATTTCCTATGCGCAGGCCGCAGCCGAAGCCCTGCATTTTCACGCCTCCCAGGGCATGGGTCAGTTCGCGGTGCGACTTGCCCGTCGCGATACATACTATTTCCATCTGCTGCGTGGGGTGGGCGTTCCAACCAGTGGCGATTTGCTGGCCGGGTTGACACCGGAGAAGCGTCCGACTCCGACATTGGACTATCTGATAGATTCGGGCCGCATCGCGCCAGGCTCTCGGCCGCAGGTGGACGATCGCCTGGCCGTACCGGGGCAGAGCGTTACCTTGACCTGGCCGGCCGTTGCCGTAGATGGAGCCTCAGTTCGCTTATCGGGGATCATTGATACGACCATCGTGCTTTCAAGTCTGGGACCAACCTCGATCAACCTGGGGATCCCGCTCGATGCCACACCGACCCGCCCGGCGAAAGTGTACCAGTACAGACGAACGCTAAGCAGCCCACCCTTGCGGTATGCGGTTCTGTCTGGAGGCACACTTCTTTCCGCCGGGTATGTTGATCTTGAGGTGGCCCCTCCGGTACACATTGAACCCGTGACCGAGACCCTTCGGCTCAGGTCTGGACAAAATGTGCTGCGCGTTACGGGTAAGGCCTACGACAGCGGACTTGATTCCATTGGCGTGAGCATTTCGGTGGAAGCCGGTGAGACGACCAGTAAATCGGCGAAACTTGTGCACACTCGTGTTTCTGTGGACGATCTGGCCGCTGGGGCGAGCCTGCCCATCACCATGCCTGTCAACGCTCCCATGGGCAATTACGATATCCGCATCGCGATCAACGAGGATCGGGCTCCGCTTGAATTTATAGTGCAGGGCAGGCTTTTTGAAGCGGAAGCGGCACCGAACCTGTCCGTAGGTGTCGTCACCAGTTATGACGACACGCTTCCGACTACCTTGGACGATCTTGGCGTGGACTATGTCATGCTGGACAGCACCGCACTCGCCAGAGGTGCCTTTGAAGGTCTGCATACCATCGTACTGGACATCCGGGCCTACCTGATCCGCAGCGACCTGCGGCACTACAATGATAATCTGCTCATGTGGGTAGAGGCCGGAGGCCACCTCGTGGTAAACTATCACAAGACGATGGAATGGAATCCTCGAGAAGGTCGGCCTTCTTGGGCACCGTACCCGATTGAGCTGGGGCGTGATCGGGTGACACGCGAAACAGCGCCAGTTTCCGTCAGGCACCCGACGTTCATGAATTACCCCAATCAAATCAGCTCTGAAGCCTGGGATGGCTGGGTGCAGGAGCGCGGGCTGTATTTTCCGGCCCGATGGGACGATTCGTATGAGGAGATCTTCTGCATGAACGATCCTGGCGAAGCCGAACACTGCGGCTCCACGCTTTTAGCACAGTACGGCAACGGAACCTATCTCTATACGGCCCTTGTGTGGTATCGGCAGTTGAAGGCCAATCACCCCGGTGCCTACCGACTGTTCGCCAACATGATCAGCCTGCCGCTGAATCCCGCCGCGCATTAGCTCCTGCTGATCGCTAACCTTCAGCCCGCCGCAAGCCGCCCGATAGGCCACCGTTGTCATGTTCAGATCACTCGGAAGTCTTCGCCCACACAGGTATTTCTCCAGTAACGGCGGACTTTCAATTTGGTAGCCGCAGCTGTCAACCATGGGAGTCAGGAATACAGGCAGGGCTGAGCCCACTGTCTGCCGGCACTGCGCACACGCGGTCGGCGAGCCCTTGCCTGACATCGGGAGGTGATTGAACTTTGCCTGGGATTGGATGGGCCGGAAAGGAGGTCACCGAATGTGCATAAGTCTCCTAAATATCTGATCAGCTTTGATCATGAGGAGCTGCGTCAATACCCGGCGGTGCCACTTTAGTCTCCATCAGCCGTGCAGGCCCATTGTCAGTTAACTGCCATTGACACCATGGCAGAGGAATTCGCAGAGAGAGCTAAAGCGATTCACCTCCACACGATGGCCGGGCTATGCTGCAAGGTGCCGTTCGATTTTGCGCCGAAAATCCTCGCCCGATGCCAGCGATGAAATCATCTCCCCTCCAACATCCGAGAGCCTGGCCAGATCCATGCGGGGGATGTCAGACTGATCCTCAAAAACCAGGTCGAATCAAAGTCCAGACGTAGGCGGTGAAAATAGGCCAGGATAATTGTCGTCAGGCGAGCCTTATCCCTATTGGGGATGCCGTAGAGGAATATCTGCCCCGTCATGACCGGTCAACAAACAATCTGTCGGATAGGTCTCCACGCTCGGGATATTCTTCAGCAGAGGGTCAGACTGGACCTATTAATCGTCATCCTCTTGAAAGACCAATTCCTTAGGTCGTCATGGAGCGAAGAGGTGTCTCATGCGTGCGAATGGAGCGTGAGACCGTAAATGCGTGTGATCGCCCTACCGTACCGGAAAAGGGCCGCCGCCAGTCCATCAACAGGCGTATCCAGATAAACCTCCCCATTCTCCCAGCTCACATTCTCCTCTGCCACGATACGTTCAACGAGCAGGCCTCTACTGCCAGCAAGAAAGGAGTCGATGTCAGTCTTATAGCTGATCCGCATTATGGTATCTCCTTTGTCAGAAAGCCTCAGCCCGCCAGAAGCCTCCGACACATAGATCGGGTATCCGTCCCCGTCAGGGAATTCAAAATTGGCGGCCAGCATCAGCTGACCATCGGGCCTGCGCTCCAAACGAGTTGTCGCACAAAGCTGTTCGCACAGTTGCCGCTGCAAATCGCTTATATCAATGGTCATCAAACACCTTTAATTGTACGGGGCTCTGATGTAGGCCGATTATCCTGAAGTCCTGTAACAGGCATGCAAGCGCCCCCTCTGAATCGCGTCGTTTCCTCAGCTTCATGTTCTGATTTCCTGCCAGCAATGATGGTTGCCTCTGTGGCCCGGAGAATTTGGGTCTATTCCAAACGTTTCCGCGATGGTGAATCGCTCTATTATGCCGAGCCATTATGAGCTCGGGTCCCTGTGGCGGGATACATAGAATGCCAGACGAATAGCTGCTCGCGTCTTCAAGATTCTGGCGCTGAAATACCAAGAATTTGAGTGGACCACCTGTATCGGGAATTCCAATCACTTTGTAGATCGGCTGCTTGTTCTTCAGGTACAACTGCAGCCTTTGGATCCATTTTGCCCTTAGATTTGTGACCGTTTTGGGCAACCTCCAGAGGCGTTCAATATCGTCGTCCGAGTACATGGCGTGCATTCTGGCTCTTGCTGGCTCCTAGGTCGGTTGGCGCTGCCTGTCCCTAAATGGTGTCTGAACTTAGTCCATCATTGAATGCCTGGCTAATTTTCTCTCCAGATTAAGGTTCCATCACTGATGGAGAACTTGGGGGAGCACCAGAACCGGGTGTTAATGCCTGGGTGGGCGGTGTCATGGCGGTTCCCACGGCGGCCGTGGTAAAGGTGTCGCGACCTCCACCCATTTGAAGATGACCGGCATAGCCGCCCAGTACGTCGGGGAGCGGCCAGGCATCATCCACTATGAGCGCACGCCATCGGCCCTGCGCCTGCATTTCTCCGGCCACCACAAGTGCAGACGCACGCAGCGCCTCACGCAGGCGTGGAATCCGACCCGGATACACAATGGCCTGCACCACACCGGTCTCGTCCTCCAGCGTGATAAAGACCACCCCCTTTGCCGTAGGAGGACGCTGACGCATCGTTACGCGACCCGCCACACGCACCATACCCTCACTTTCCGCCTGTAATCCGGCAATACTGGACACACATAGGGCATTCAACGTACCGCGCGCCGCAGCTACCGGATGAATATTGCTGCTGCCGGTGCTTTGCAAATCCCAGCTCAGCTTCTCTGCAGACATCAGCGGCGGAAGATTGGGCAAAAATTCGTCGACACGCTCTCCAAAGAGCCGCGCAGATGCAAGTTTGCCGGGCTTTCCGTGACGCTGCTCCAGCACCCCGACCGCCCACAACGCATCGCGCCGATCTTCAACCAACACATCCAGCGCACCCGCTACAGCCATGGCCCGGAACTGATCATGATCCAGCTTTACACGGCAATACAGATCTTCAACCGACAGAAACGGGCCCGCACTCAGGCGCGCCCAAATCACATCCGCCGCCTGCTCAGCTGATAACTGGCTGATTACGCGCAGCGGACGGCGTATACACAACCGTCCGTCCGCTTGCCGTTCCAACTCATACCGCGCCCCACTGCGCTGCACACAGGACCGCAACAGCTGCACGCCCCGGCGTCGGGCCTCTTCCTCCAGTGTCAGCAAATCAAACATGCCCGGATGATGCTCAAGCAGCCCGGCAAAGTAGGCCGCCGGATGATGCGTCTTGAGATAGGCCGAATGATACACCGTGCGGGCAAAGGCCGCCGCGTGACTGCGGCAGAAACCGTACCCGACGTAGCCGGATACCTGACCGAAAACCTTCTCCGCCACCGGGCGGGGCACCCCCATACCTACGGCTCCCTCCACAAACCGTCCCTGCATTCTGGCCATCTCCTGCGGATCACGGTACTTGGACATGAGACGCCGGAACACATCGGCTTCCTCCAAGGACATGCCGGCAAACTGGTGTGCGATTTCCAGGATCTGTTCCTGGAATAACACCACACCATGGGTGTCCTTCAAGATGGGTTCCAGAATAGGATGATCGTAGGTGACCGGCTCCTCACCGCGTCGGCGCCGAATAAACGGATGTACCATTCCGGACTGCAGCGGGCCGGGCCGGAATATCGCCACCTGGGTGACCAGATCCTGAAAGCACTCAGGCTGGTGACTGGCCACAAGATGCATCTGCCCCATGGATTCAATCTGAAACAGCCCCAGGTTATCCCCTGTGCGAATAGCGGCATACGTCTCCGGATCGTCCATAGGCAGTTCGTCAAGCCAGTGACTGTCTCCAATCGCCTCATTGCTCTCATGGGCGGCCACCAGGCGGGCAGCCCGGTCAATGGTGGCCAGCATCCGCAAACCCAGCACATCAAACTTGACCAGCCCCAACGCCTCCACATCATCCTTGTCAAACTGTACCATGCGCACACCATTGGCGGAGGTCTGCACCGGTGAGAACTGCCACAGCGGCGTGCGGGACAGAATCATGCCTCCATTGTGTAACCCCAAATGTCGCGGAGCCTTGTCCAGGGCCGCAACGCTTTGCAGCAGTGCCTCCAGCATGGGCGAACTGCCGGCGGCAGCCACCAGATCATCCCGGAATTCCTCAATCCCCGCGGTACTGCGTCGGCGCGGCACGGACTTGGAAAGGCGGCTGAGCTCGGAAGCGGGCCAGCCCAGTGCTTTGGCGACATCCCGGACAGCCAGCCTGAGCCCGTAGTGAATCACTGTAGCCGTCATGGCCGTGTGCTCGCTGCCAAAGCGCTGCTCAATCCAGGCAATGACCTCCTCCCGGCGTTCCGAGTCAAAATCCACATCAATATCCGGTGTCCCTGAACGGCCCCGATGCAGAAAGCGCTCAAACAGAAGATTCTGTTTCAGCGGACAGACCGCGGTAATGCTCAGCAGATGAGCCACAATGGAATTGGCGGCCGATCCGCGGCCAGCGCACCGGATGCCCCTGCGTCTTGATTCGGCCATGATTTCGTGGATAACCAGGAAGTAGTCATCCAGCTTCAGGTCACAGATAATCGCCAGCTCATGCTCCATCTGGGCCCGCGCCCGCTCAGCTCCGCGATAGCGGCGCATGAGGCCTTCCTCACAAAGGCTCCGCAGCAGCACATGGGCTGTTTCGTCATCCTGCAGATGCGGAGCCGGCGGAATCAAATGTCCCGGCAGCAGGTCCACATTACAGGCATCGGCGATTTCAGCTGTCCGGTCAAAGGCTTTGGGGTACGGCAGCAGACGGCACAGCGCAGCGGGCGACCGCAGGTAGGCTTCCGCGTTGGCCGGACGCGCCGGGTTGTGCTCAAAAACGGTGCATCCCAAACGTATGCAGGTCAGCAGGTCATAACGTGCGTAATCTTCAGGGCGGGCATATCGGACATCACCTCCGACGACCATCTCAACAGCACAGGCTTTGGCCAGTGCGATCAGAAAGCGGAGGCAGACGCTGTCTTCTTCATGCAGATGATGCCACAGCTCAACAGAAAGACGCTGCCCAAACAGGGCTTTCAGGCGCTCCAGCAGCGGACGTGCGGTATTGTTTTTCAGGTTTGCAGCCAGCAGCCCCCGGCGGCCGCCGGTGAGACAGAACAGATTCCGCACCTCTTCCAGATCGTCCAGCACAAGGGGCCTTTGACTGCTCAGGGTGAGCAGATGGCACAGCTCACCGTACCCGTCCCGATTCTCACAAAGCAGAACCAGCCGACCGCCTTCAACCGAAACCTCTGCGCCATAGATGGGCTTGAGGCCTGCGATATCACAGGCCTGCGCAAAACGGACCGCCCCCATAACCCCCTGCACATCGGTAAGCGCCAAAGCCTTCAGGCCCAGCTGCACAGCCTGTTTGACCAGCATGGCCGGTGATGATCCCCCAGCCAGCAGCGAGTACCAGGATCGTGTATGGAGATAGGCAAAAGACATTTTATGCCTGCTGCCGCAGGGGTACCACCGCCAGGCGGTCCTCAACGAAGATTGATTCCTTGCGCTGCACCTGCAGGATGGTTTGCGGCCCGTAGCGCTGCTGAAGCAATCCCACCGCCCTCGTAAGCTCGGGTGCCTCCCTGGGGCTGGTAAACAGGCGCTGCTGTATACCGGCCCGCGTAATGAGCATGCCAGCTACAAGTTGCAGCGAAAGCACATCCGCCGCCGCGAGCCGGGCGGACAGCTGATCGTACAGATTCAGGGCGCATCGACACAGATCCGATACCGAATACAGACCGCGGCGGGATAGGTAACGATCCTTTGCCATCCCCCGGCCGGGAATAAAGGCCTGCAGTGTCAGCGCCAGCGCGGACTGATGTTCAAGCGCACCGGCCAGATGTTCGGCCAGACGCAGCACCACGCGCCGGATCCAGGGCTGCGCCAACGACGAGGGCGCGTCAAATTCATGTGATGTGTGCAGGGTTTGCGGAAAGGTGTAGCAGGGCACAGTCGGCTGACGGCCCGGCCGTACCAGTTGATCAATCCGGCCGCCAAGATCCACTCCGAACTGATTGTGCAGATGCTTGCGGCTGAGCCGCTGCTTGACGACCCCCAGATCATGCAGCCCGAAAAGATGCAGCCGCTCCGCCGCCTCCGGTCCGGCCGGCCCCAGCGGCCCTGTCGGATCCGCCAATACATCCACCGGAGTGCTGCTGAGAAATGCCCCGCCGTTACAGACACGGAGAAGCATCCCGCCTGCCGCACCACACAGGGACAGATGGGCCCATTCACTGGCTGCCGCCGCCCCGCCCCGCAGGCAGGGCTGACTGCAGATAAACTGTGCCAGCGGATCCATATCCGGCTTCTGGATCAAAAAGCACCCGGTGCGCAGGGGCATCAGGCGTGGACTGAAGTAGAAAAGCTGGTGGGCAAGCCGGGTATGGGCGGACTGTTCCCGGACCCGGTCACGCGGCAGAAAGGTAACTCCCTCATACAACCTCCGGGCCCGTTTCAGCGGCATATCAGGCTGCCAGTCTGGCAGCATGGTGGTGGCCTCTACAGCACGTCCGTTTTCATGAACGATGACCGGGCCGGAGATCTGGCCCTTCTGCTGCACGATATGTGCGGCCATCCGGGGCCAATCGACCATCGCAAAAAACATTGTGAGCCGTGCCGGTGAATGATGCCCATATTAACCCGTACACGGCCGGGGGCTGCCGGGGGATTTGACAAGGTTTGAACAAAACTGCCTCTGGCAAAAAAGGCTGTCCGCGTGGGTCCGGCGGCAGGATGGCGCACCTGGGGGAGGAGGCGATTTTTCAGTCTTGCACGCCCAGCAGCTGCCATACATTGCCGGCTCTGTTCCGGCAGCAAAGCAGATAGACACCGCCTTTGACCACCACCTCGTAGTAGGTATGCTGTACCTCGTCGGCCCACCAGGCGGTCTGCACCATCCACACGCGCAGAATGCGCTCAATCATGTAGGTTTTTCGCTGCACTCGCCGGAAAGCCACCGGGCGCTTACCGGAGCAGTGCACCTCCACGGCTTCCCGGACATTCTTCATGGGCTTACAGAGCCTTTTCACCATATTACGCACAAATGATAATCGGGTTGTTGGAGATGCCTCATATATTGTGTGGAACATGAGAGGCAACACATACGGGCGGCGGGCCACTCCATGCCGCATCCACCGGAACCGAGTGCCGGATGAATAGTGCAATCGGGCCGCGCCAACGTAGCTCAGTTGGTAGAGCAGCTCACTCGTAATGAGCAGGTCGCCGGTTCGAGTCCGGCCGTTGGCTCCAGGTGCGTCTGGAAAAATTCGGAAGTTGTGCAAACGTTTTCTGGAATTCGTATTATCATGTGTGAGAGCCGCACGGTTTTTGGCCCAGGCACGCGATCGTCGCAAGATCTCCAGGGCTTGAGACAAGGTTGCGGATTAGCAAATAGCATCCACATTCTGACATGACACCTGCGGCAAAACTCAAACAGGCTCAGAACCACCTGTCCATTGCGCTGGCTCATTTGAAGCTTGCGCAGAATGGTCTGGTCAGTGCGGGCAACAAAGGCAAAGCTGTCAATGTCAGGCGTGCCATTCGTGCGCGCGACCTGATAAATACGGCCGTGGAAAAAGCGTCGGCGGGCCGGGACATTCTAGCGGGCAATTCCTGAATTAGCCGCGCCCGGCCCCGTGATCAGTCAAAATCCTCCGGCTCAAAAAGCGGAAGGATTTCAATGTCGCTTGGCTGCAGCATAGGGTTCGGGCACCTCATCACCCATTCCAGGGCCTCATCCATATCACGCACCTGCCAGATCCAGTAGCCCGCGACGAGTTCCTTTACCGGACCAAAGGGGCCTTGGGTAAGGATGCGGGACTCGCCATCAAACCGCACGCGAAACCCTGCAGAGGAAGGCTTTATGCCGTTGCCATCCACCATGATTCCCGCTTCCGTCAACGCGGCATTGAATTGCCCCATGGCTCCCAGCAGTTCCGGGCCTGGCATCACCCCCGCTTCCGAATCAGCGGTTGATTTGATAAATACGATGACGCGCATGGGCGGGTCGGCAGCCGCGTACAACATACGATGTCGGATATGTTGTCGGGGGCTGCTGCGCTACATCGGTTTGCCCATCGCCTGAAGAGTACCACCGGAATTGGAGCATGCCAACTGCCGGTGAACGCATCCTGACCCCTATTCAGCAGCCCCAATCCATTGGAATCCACAGCGTTCATCGGATCTGTTGAGCGTTGTTCCTGGGGCTGTGGATTCAACCTGATGGGAACAACTCAGTCTCATTCACTCCGAGAAGGGAACCGAGGACTTCACCACACTCCTGATTTGAGCCAATTCCGGCCAGAATTCTTTTTTTTCAAAGCCAGCGTTCCTACCGGACAAACCTCGGGGCGGTTTTGCCATCCTGAACTCCAAATCCCAGCAATTTTACGTTACGCCGCCTTCGGCGTGCCTGATGCCGCGCCTCGTACCGCTTCTGCTGCGCCTTGTCGATTTATCCCAGCCGAAATAGCGGGGATGAGGGTTGCGCGCACCCTCTCTCTTGCGGAAATCGTCAATCGCGGCTGCGTCCAAGAACCTCCGCAATCCACTGCTTTCCTGTATTTTCTCGCTATCTCTCCCCAGCGCAGGCAATGCGATCATCACAAATGGCGAGAAGGCTCACAATCCTTTTGTATGCTGTAGCAATCGGCCTGCTGGTATTTTCGGCTGGAAAGTGGATCCGTGCGCTTCAGCGCCCTGACGAGGTGCGCCCGTTTGTCGCGGTTGACGAGCCGTTTGACTTTGAGGCTCTTACAGAATCGGACGGGTTCACGCTGTACGGGGCGGCGGCAGAGCGAGTGCCCGGCGCGTTGGTGGCCATCTTTACGATGCCCGTCGACCCCTGCATTGACTGCTTCATTGAGGTCCACGCCTTTCGCGCCATGCTGCTTGAGCGCGGCCTGAGCGGCAGGGAAGTTCACCCTGAAATTGTAGTCGTAGGCAGCGACTCGTCCAAGGCCAAACATTTTGTAAAGACGACTGACCTTGAGCAGCCCATCTGGTACGGCTCTGATCCGGTCCATGATGCGCAGCTGCATTCATTCGGACGGACTTCCATCACGCATCAAATGCTCTTGGTTGATCCGGTCGACCGACGCATATTTTTCCGATCCCGGCTGGCCCTTAGCCAGGGATCTCCACCTGAGGTACGGGAGGACGTTCTCTGGGAAGCGCAGAGGGCCTTTGCGGCTTATTCCAATTGATCCTGCTAATTTCAGAGAGGTAACAGCATGACCCCATTCAGATTGACCAAATCCCTTAAGCAGGCCCTTGCGTTCGCGCTATGCTGCTTATGCATCTTCCTATTCAGCCAGCAGGCGTTCGTCAGCGGTGACCACGAGGCTCGGGTGACTGACGAACGGGACTGCTGCCGCAACTGCGGCTCGGTGCAAGCTTGCGAAAGCGGAACAACGTGGTTCAACATGGGCTACCCTGAATGCTACATTGACAGAAACTGGCTCAAGAAGGTAAAGGGGTGCCGGGTTGACGGAAATCGTTGTGAGTGCGTGTAATTGCCTCAGTCATTCAGGCCGCCCGCTCTTTGAGGTTTTCCACCTGCATGATTTTATATGGGCTGTCCTGCTAAGTGGCCGGGCTATCAATGCAGCCACCAATAACCGGCTGGCGGGAATAGCCTTGGCCAGCCATCGGAATTGTCACCGAACTCAATTCGTATCTTGCATAGCAGCCGCTTACCAGACCTCGTGTACGGTGCTCGATGGGGCCGCCAGTAACGGCCTTGAATTCCACACCCGCAAAGTGGTGAGCCGATGATACCCGTTCGCCTCCTGGTATGCCTCCATTGCGTGGCGGCGGCATGGATGCCCACATCCGCTTGGGCGCAGCAATTGTCCTTCACATTGACTGAGGAGATGCTTATTGGTGACGACGAGGATGCCCCAGCGGAGTACCTGTTCACGGGACCGGAGTTGGTCCGCACCAACTCACGGGGCTACATTTATGTCAATGACCGGCGTCGTGCGGACGTTCGGGTTTTTGACAGGTCTGGACGATTTATCACCACGATCGGCAAACGCGGGGAAGGAGCAGGAGAAATGAGCGAAATCGTCAGCATGCACATAGATGGCCAAGACAGATTACTGGTAGCTGATCGCAACAGCCAGCGGTTCACAATCTTTGAGGATCTCGGTGAGCGCTTTGAGACCATAGCCTTTCCTGAGGAAATCTGGGGCGCACCCCATCCAATTCTGACAGTCGGAGACGCATTCGTGCTCAGATACGTGCGGGCACTTGATGATCCATCGGGCAAACTGCCCTACATCAAGGACACCAAAACGCTCCACCTGTTTGACGCTGCACTGAATCATATTGAGACATTCGCCGACTTAGGCGACATGTTCAACCTGGATGTGCCCCTTGAAAAGGAGCTCTCTGACAATCAGGGAGCGTTGAATATGGCCACAAATGGGATTGACGAAATTGTCTTGGTGCCTCGGGTGTATCGTGGATATGTCTATCGGTTCGTGCTGCGGGCGGATGCATGGCATATGGCCGAATTACGAGGCGGTCCTGTACCCAGGCAGTCCTACAGGATGGTGACCAAAGACGAATTTGACAACGACTTTGAATTGGGGAGATCTTCCATTCTCGTGGCTGGCCCATCGGGAGTCTATCGTGCCCGAGTATTCAACTGGAGTCTGGGTGTCGCCGTGCTTAGCACCGGAGAGATCGTGAATTTCACCTTGCAGACACCTTTGCGTGGGGAGCTTGGGCATCGCGCAGAGCTATTTGATGCTACCGGGCAGTTGTTGGGCTACGGTCCCATTCGATTCAATGATTCCGCGCTCAACCGCAACGAGGAGATCATGAGTGACTTTGAAATCCTGTGGGTAGACCAAAACGACAGAATCTACCTGCGCCGGCCGAACGAGCGGGGTTTCTATGTGCTTAGCGTGGCGGAATTGGTGATTCAGCCAGAGTGACTGCATTCGCTGCACACGGCATTCTGACGGAGATTGGGCCATCTCTGGTGAGGCCGCAGAACGTCAAGAAATATTGCGGAGCGGCACCGCCCCATTGGGCTGTCAGATGCCGGGAGCGGTACCTGACCGGCTTAGCGGAAATGTCCGTATGCATTGGACCCTTCTGCTGCTGGCTTCCACAACCCTGGCCACCCGCTCCTGAAGACAGATCGCTTGGGGCCTCTTGAAACGCCTACCTCCCCCAGCGGTAATATGCGGCCAAGACATTCCGGGGTCAGGCATGAATCTTCGCTTATCCGCAGCCGAAACCTGGGCACCGGACGGGCCTGCCGTTCGCGTTATTGATGCCCATACGGGTGGCGAGCCGCTGCGGATCATTGTCAGCGGATACCCCGTACCCCAGGGGCGCACCATACTTGAACGCCGCCGGGACCTGATCGACAACCATGACCGCCTGCGCACCGCCCTAATGTGGGAGCCGCGTGGCCATGCGGATATGTACGGCTGCCTGATTACCCCTCCGGTGTCAGATGATGCTGATTTCGGGGTGCTGTTTATGCACAACGAAGGCTACAGCACGATGTGCGGCCACGGAATCATCGCCGTAACAACCGTAGTGCTGGAAACCGGGATGTTGCCCCGCGCCGCGCCGATGCCCCGGCTGATCATAGATTCACCGGCCGGCAAAATCACCGCCTATGCCCGGATGTCCCGCGGAAAAGTGGACAGCGTGCGCTTTGAGAATGTGCCTTCCTTCGCCTTAGCCCTGGATCAGGAGATTGCAGTGCCGGGCTATGGCATTGTGCCCTACGATATTGCCTATGGCGGCGCGTTCTACGCATACGTTGAGGCATCCAAGGTCGGCCTGACCTGCACCCCAGATCACTATCGGGAGCTCATTGAGGCCGGTCAGGCCATCAAAGAGGCCATCATGACTTCCGTCAACATCGCCCATCCCTTTGAGACAGACTTGGGCTTCCTGTACGGCACCATTTTCATTGGACCTGCAGAATCCTCCGCGGCCCACAGCCGCAATGTGTGCGTATTTGCTGAAGGCGAGGTGGACCGCTGCCCGACGGGTACCGGAGTCAGCGGCCGGGCCGCGATTCACATGGCCCGTGGAGAGATCGACCTTAACGAGCCCCTAAGGATCGAGAGCATCATTGGCAGCTCATTTACGGTGCGTGTTCTGCGCCGGTGCAAATGCGGTCCCCATCAGGCCATCATTCCGGAAGTGGAGGGCCGCGCTTTCATGACCGGCCGGAGCAGCTTCCATCTGGACTCTCGCGATCCGCTGTGTCACGGATTCCTTCTGCGCTAAACCATGCCTGTTGTCCGAATTCTGTCCCGCGCCGACGTTGAGCGCGCCATCACGATGAAAGAGGCCATTGATCTGATGCGGGATGGCTTCATCGCACTATCCAGCGGACG
This sequence comes from Bacteroidota bacterium, assembly GCA_028873925.1. Lineage (GTDB taxonomy): Bacteria > Bacteroidota > Rhodothermia > Rhodothermales > Bin80 > JAPPNA01. The sequence continues at coordinate 42,455 of JAPPNA010000182.1, forward strand.
CGTGGAAGTACCGGTCCGTTTGAATATGCCCATGGCCGAGCACGATGGTCGGACGCTCTTTATGCCGGTATACGGGCCGGATTACGGGCAGGTCGGTCTCAAGGTGGTGGCGGTGCATCCCGGCAATACGGCCCGCAACCTGCCGTTTATTCATGCGGTGGTGATGGTCATTGACGCAGGTACAGGAGCGCCGTTGGCGATTATGGATGGTGAATACATCACGGCCCTGCGGACCGGTGCCGGAGCCGGATTGGCTACGGATCTGCTGTCGCTGCCGGAAGCCCGGGTCCTGGGCATCATTGGGGCCGGCGTACAGGCCCGCACCCAACTGGAAGCCGTAATCGCGGTCCGTTCCATTGAGCAGGTGTATATCTTTGGGCGCTCGCAGGAAAGCGCAGCGGCCTTCGTGCGCGACATCAAGGCCCGTTATCCGGTCCGTGCCACCATTGCCACGGATCCTGCCGCACTCCGGCAATGTGAGGTCATCTGTACAGCGACCACCTCGCTGACACCGGTGTTTGCGTCCGAACATGTGCGGCCGGGCTGTCACATCAACGGCATCGGCTCCTACCGCCCCGATATGTCGGAAATCCCGCCGGATACGGTGGCTCAGGCCAAAGTGGTGGTGGATCAGCGGGAGGCTTGCCTTGCAGAAGCCGGCGACCTGCTGCTGCCCATAGCGTCCGGGCAAATCGCACCGAACCATATTTATGCCGAACTGGGAGCTATTGCCTCCGGTCAGGTTAAGGGACGCACGGATCCTTCAGAAATCACTTTCTTCAAGTCCGTAGGCAATGCGGTTCAGGACCTTGTGGTAGCCAGTCGGCTTACCGCACTCGCGAAGGCCTATGATCTGGGCGTGGAGGTTGAGTTGTAACCCGCCGCGGCTTGTTCCTGCCGTGACCGGCGATCGATTTCGCCCCACCTGCCCTCCCGCCAGCGGATGGCCGGTGCCATCCCGCCCGAAAATTCTGCCGCCCAAGGGAAACTTTATGCCGATCATGTGATATATTGCTCTGAACAGTATGTTTTCATATGTTTATATGGAGATTTCGGGGCAAAATGTCGGTCAGGCTGATGGCGATCATATGCCGTAAGGGGGGCTCCCACCGGATTGGCGGCCCTGTCTCAGATTTTTCACCAAATCGGTACAACTTATGATTCAGCCTCTGCAATGGGCCGCCCTGTCCCATGACATGAAGACCCCTCTGAGCGCGATCGCACTCTACAACAGTCTTTTGAGCGAGATGTCACCTGATGATCCGGAGCGTCCCCGATTCCATGCGATCATTGCCGGACAGGTGCGCCGGCTGGCCCGCATGACCACCGACCTTCTTTTTGACACTCAGTCGGGATACAAATTTGAGGCCTTGGATGCGGGTCTGCTGCTGGAAACCACCCTCCAGCTCTACCGGGAGCTGCATCCGCAGTATGGGTTTGATCTGATCCTGCAGCCAGCGCTGCCGCCGGTCCGGGGTGACCAGGGAGCACTGGAGCGTGTTCTGAGCAATGTGCTGGACAACAGCATCAAATACAGTTCGCCTCACACGGTGAGAATCCAGGGGATCGCACATGGCCATCAGGTGCGTATTTCGATTACCGACCGGGGTGAAGGTATTGCCCCTCATCACCAGAAGCACCTGTTTGAAGCCCGCTACCAGGTGGACAGCACCCGGAAGGGGCACGGACTGGGCCTCTACATCACCCGGCAAATCATACAGGCCCATCAAGGTGCCTTACATATTGAGAGCATGCCCGGTCGCGGCACCGCCGTGTGTATTGATCTGCTTGCCGCACACACTGCAACTTTACAACCATCAGCAATCTCATGACTTACCCTGAAAGCAGAGTTCCGCACGTTTTGGTCGCCGATGACGAATGGCATATCGCCAAAGCCATTGAGCACACCCTTGCCCGGCATGATTATAAGGTCACCGTGGTCAACAACGGAGAGGATGCGCTGCGCAATATCCAAGGCAATTACGCGCTGGACCTGGCCATTCTGGACATTGTGATGCCCCGCCTGAGCGGTCTTGAAGTACTTGACCACATGCAGAATTACGGCAGTAAGCTTCCTGTCATCATTGTGTCCGCGAAGGTGCGGGAATCGGACCGCATACGCGGCCTCAAAGCTGGCGCGGATGACTATCTCATCAAGCCTTTCAGCACACAGGAGCTGCTGGCCCGTGTAGAGGCCGTGATGCGACGTTCGGAGGATGCCAAACCACTGCCCAGGAAGATTCGGGTCGGGGATGTGGACATCAACTTTGAGAAGGCCGAAGCTCATCGTGATGAGGAGGCCATCAGGTTCACCCCCATGGAGTGGCGTATGCTCCGGTACATGGCTTTCCGGCGGGGGGCTGTGATTCCCCGGCCGGAGTTCAACATGAATGTGCTCAAGATTCCGCACGACATCGTTACGCGGACCGTTGACCGCCATGCATTTGCGATCCGGTCCAAACTGGACAAAGACCCCAAACAGCCCCATCACATTCTGGCTGTGCACGGTGTCGGGTACCGACTGAATGATTTTGAGTGGATAGCGTGAACATCGTTTTGAGCGCGGCGGGGTCCACTTGAGTTGAAAGCTCTACATTGGGTGTCAGGCCACGGCTGATCCGGTTGAACACCCCTTGAATGGAGAGGAGCCTTTTGCAAAACTCTGGAACCGAACAGTGTCCTCCTCATAACAGGACGGACACCCCCGGACGAGCAGCGAATGCTGTCGGGCGGTTCCACAATGACACCATGGCCGCTGCTGGAATCAACGCATCAACCGCCGAGTGGTGCTACCGTGCCAGCGAGTACCGAATGCGCGCAGGATTGGTCGCGGGCTACCAGCGGCTTGACCGGTTGGCCGGTGCCGTCCGCTTTGTTTGGAATTGCCTGTTGGGCGACAGCAGCACGCTGAGGCAAAGTTCCAGGAAGCCCCGTACCTCTGCGCGGCACTTCACCCGTTCGGCCCTGCGGAATGTCTCCGAGTTCGCGTGGCTGCAGGACCACAACAGCAACATTGTCGGCAAGACCGTGGCCGAGCGGTTGGCAAAGGGTCTCGAGGCATTTCACCGCAACAAAAAGACCGCGGCGGCACAAGGCAAGCCGTTGAAGGACAAGAAAGGCAGGCTCAAGTGGTTCAAGTCCAAACACGTCCGTGAGTACAGCTTTGATCTGCACCCTGGGCAGTTCAGAATGCAGGATGGGTGCCTGCGCATCCAGAAGTTGGGTTGGGTAACG
>JAPPNA010000093.1 GCA_028873925.1 Bacteroidota bacterium
CGACATTAATGCGGCAAAGAACATCTTAATGGCCTCGGAAGCTGGGGCATCTGCACGTGGAGGTTGCGGGGTTGCCCGGCCGGCGAAACGTGAAATAGGCAAACCCCCGTGATTCACGCGTTTTGGAAGAGCTTCATCAATTACATTTGAGATAATCCGCAATGAATGCAATGGAGAATCGGGTTTTCCACGAGTGGCACCGACTCAACGATCTGCCCGAAAACTGGCGGGACTTTTGCCGTGAGGACCTGGCTGCTGCCCGTTTGCAGTGGACGAGCGACCGTAGTTTGATTCACGACAAAGCTAAACTTCAGCAGCTCCAAGAGGATCTGGCATTGAGATGGGCCATAGAGACCGGCATCATAGAACGCCTGTACACCGTTGATCGGGGTATCACGGTTCAGATTCTTGAGGCCGGATTGGATGCCCTCGGCCAGTTTCACGCGCGGGGCAAGATTTCCAGAGATGCCCGGGCAATGATTGCCGATCATCACCAGGCGCTCGAAATCGTGATGGACTTGGTGGGTGGGAAACGGCACCTGACGAAGTCTCACATAAAGGAACTACATCATTGTCTCACGCGGAGTCAGAAGACCTGCGAATCGGTTAATTCGTTCGGAAGCCGCATTGATGTACCGCTACTCAAGGGAGAGTGGAAAGAAAAACCAAACAATCCATTGCGACCTGATGGGACTATTCACCAATACTGCCCTCCGGAATTCGTACTGGACGAGATCGAGGAGCTGCTAAGGCTGCACCGGACTCATGCAGATATATGCCCGGAGGTTGAGGCTGCGTGGCTGCACCACCGATTCACCCAGATTCATCCGTTCCAGGATGGCAACGGGCGCGTTGCGCGCGCACTGACTGCCGGGGTCTTTCTTCGGGCTGACTGCCTCGCGCTTGTAGTGCGTGATGAAGAACACAAAGAGCGCTATCTGGATGCCTTGGAGATGGCCGATGGAGGCGATTTGAAGCCGCTGGTTGACCTGTTTGCGGATATTCAGATTAATGACCTCAACGAGGCTATAGGCTCGCTGAGGCAGCTTCGCGGCAAGACTTTGGTCGACATTGTGGATACGATCGCGAAACGTGCAAGACGACGCCAAGACAGTTCGCAGCAGCGCGCAAACGAGTTGATGGATCGGCTGAACTCAGTAGCCTACACCAAAGCATTGGAAGTAGCAGATGAAATCAGGCGGTCTTTCCATCAAAGCGGGGTTAAGCTTGAAGCCCATGTTCAGGAAGACGAGTATGGAACGAGGCATTGGTGGACTCGGCAGATTGTAGCGTGTGCCCGAAAATGGGGGTACTACGCAGATCTGCACAAGCCGCGTCGTTGGGTTGCCCTGAAACTTAGAATGCCCGGGCTGGAAGAGAAAGAAACCAAATTCGTCATTTCACTGCATGCGGTCGGTCGAGCCGCCGACCTGCATGCGGCTTCTGCGTTCCTCGCCAGACCGCTGGAAAGTGAAGGGGATGCCGCGTCCGGTGGTTGGGACTGTCATGTTGTAGCCGAGCCGGCCTTGCGATTCAGGGTGGAATATGTCCAGGCCGAGGATATTGAGGCACGTTTCCGGGGCTGGCTGAAGCGCGTAATTGAAGCGGGGCTGAGTGATTGGGGGGATAACATATAGGCGCATCATTCGGCGATTCCTGCCAGATCCCAGCCGCTACCTATGCGCCTTATGGCCATACTTCGTGTGGAATGCACCATTCGCGATAGAACAGGCTCGGCCAGCGCGCATTGGTCTTCCTACCCGCGACCGGGTCGGGGTTCTTTTTGCGGCTGCATTTTGAATAACCTCCGCTCGCAGCTGTTATTTTCGCAGACTGCTAAGGGCAGGCCTCCTGATCATTGGATTGGGTTCAATCCGCGTGTTACGAGGCGTATAGTACAACCACGCGTAAATCATCGCCCTGCGATACGCCCGTGCCAGAGGTCCGCAGCGTCACCGTTCAATCCCCTGACCGCCCTGTTCGAAGCCCTTCTGAGACCCATGCGGGCCTTCTTCATCAGTCCCCATGTGGGTAAGATGCCCGTCCAACAAGTCCTCCATCCGCCCCTTAATCACGCCACGGCGTGAGAGGATTACATCCCGGATCTCCCCATACAGTTCCTGACAGACATTTGGCTGTCGTGCCGCAAAGTCAATAGCTTGGCCAATAAGATAACGCTCCATTGACGGGATCGGAACATAATAGGCGTGCACCTTCCCTTTGGGGCGCATAGTACGTGTCGCCAGCACACCATTGGCTACCATCACTCCAAGCACGGTACGCGCACTTTCCTCTCTCTCGCGCACGCTCAGCAGACTGAGCAGATGCATCCTGTCATAAACAGAGTCCGGGCCGCAGGCACCAACTATAATCCCCAAGAGAGCCACATCATCCGTACCAATGCCAGCCGAGCGGGCAGCGTAGAAAACATGTTTTTCTTCCCTGGCAGCGTCACGAACTGCCCGAACTGCGGAGATGGTCGGCTGATCCCCTTGAGAGTCAAAGTGATCAAGGGCAGCCGCGACACAGCAGATGACATGTTGGGGCCAGTCATCCGATGCCCGCACAAGTGCCTCTATCCATGCCCCCATATGATCGGGATCACACCCGTACTCGCTAAGCCAGTCTTTCACCACTCGACGGGCAGTCTCCTTGTGCCGAAATCGGCCAACGATATGGCTGCATCCCCGCCGCAGTCGAGACAGACCTCGATCTTTCAGCGCTTCCCATGTATGGCCAAGCCCCGCAAGCACCAAGACAACCTTGCGCCCCGTCTGACCATTCGTGATTGCATCCAGCGTATCCCGAATTGAGATGCCCGCAGCGTGAGATGATGGAGTGGCGAGATGTTGCGCCTCGTCCAGAACAAGAATGACGCTGTCCTCGTCCCCAATGCAATCCTGCAATACTCCAGTCACAGTCTGCGTACCCGATAAGGTTGTGTTCAGGTCAACCCCAACAATCTTAGCACTGGACTTAAGCACTTTTTTCCTGCTCTCTATGTAGACTTTGCCTAGCGCCTGCGCCATAACGACCGGAGACTCCAGAGCCATTGGCTTGATCCGTACCACAGCCCAATTATCCCCGGCATCCTTACCCAACTGGTGGAGAAGCGCGGTCTTACCCGCGCCAGGAGCGCCTTGGATCAGAAAAGTGGTCCCGCCTTGCGAACTTTCCTTCGCCCCCGCCAACATCCGGGCAAAATTTCGCCGAATGCCCTCACGCCCATGAAAATGCCTCGCGGAGCCGCGGTCGCTTATAAGTGGTCGGTCCCAATCCCTACGCATGTTCTCCAGCACTTCCGATTCCCGGGGCGACATAGAGTTGCGTTTCCCCGGCAGCAGGCTTGAAAGCCACTTCATGTGTGTACAGTTGGTACGAGGCCCTTTCCACAGGATTAGACTCCTTACCGCGTCAGCGGGTCCCGCAATCTTGCCGACCCGTTTGCAACAAATGATACTGATGGCACAGTTAACTCCACGGGAATTATCATTCCAGAGTTTTTCAGGTAGCGGGCCTGCCCGGCCTGTTGATCCATAACGTTGAAAGTGCCACCACAGATTCTCCGTCTCAATATTCGCGCTGATCCACCCGGCTTGGATCAATCGCGGACAGATGGATCAAGAATGGCAGCGTATCTGTGGAATTCCTGCCTGCTCACTTCCAGGCCAATATTTTTGTGATGTCTCACAGCCCTGCCATCAGGTGATGTCCGCAGAGCCAGGGGAGGCGCGATATCCGTTGATCCCGGCGGCTGCTTTGCCGCTCTTGCTCCAGGCCTCTTTCCGGTTCCTGCCCGTTGAACCGGCCGGGCGGTTTTCCCACGTCCGTCTCTCAATCGGGCGCAGATATCTCCTGTATCGCCCAGCTTGGCATGCGTCGCAACGGAAGTTCCCTCCTCTTTTGGACTATTTCGGGCCTATTCTGACCTGAAGTAGCCGTTGGTACCTGCACTTACGACTCACATCAGCCGCTTTGTTGCCCGTACCGTGAACCCATGTATTGTGTGATGGGCAAATATGCAGTTTCTGCTAAAAAGGGCGGGCTATACTTGCATGGTATCGGGCGGTAGCGTATAGCGGAACCCATGAGCCCGCTGGCACAATCCTGAATTGTGTGTCCATGTACGTTGACCGTGTCCCCAACCGCAACAGCAAGCCCTGCATCCTGCTGCGCAGCAGCCGACGCGTCGGCAAAAAAACCATCAAAACGACCCATGCTAACCTGTCAAAGCTCCCCTTGGAGCTAATTGACCAAATTGAGGTCCTAGTGAAGGGCGGCAGCGCGGTCAGGAATTTTGAATATGCCTTTGATGTCATCGCCAGCAATCACCACGGCCATGTGGCCGCCGTACTGGGGACGATGCACAAGCTTGGCTTCCCCGGAATGATTGATCCGAAGAATTCGCGGATGCGCCGGAAGCCACCGACACGCTGAATGAAGAGTTGGGTCTCAAGCGCGTTAACTCCGACGATCTGTACGCGGCCATGGACTATCTGGTGGCACGCAAGGCGGACATTGAGTGCCGCCTGGCCAAGCGGCATCTCCCACTGTGAATTGTGAAACGCAACGGTCCAAGTTTCTGGATGGTTGTGTGTCT